>NZ_JBBOVB010000001.1:302500-585000 GCF_038006365.1 Bacillus sp. FSL L8-0152 | reverse complement strand
GTTTGCAACACTACAAACGTTTCAACTCATTAAAAAGTTGATTTCTTAAGAAATCAACTTTTTAATTGTTTTATTAAATTTATTACACCTATTTTTTCGAAATAACAGTAAACATCCCTGTCATGTTAGGCGAATAATCTTTAAAATCATATTTTTCGTAGAATGACGTTTTCCCTTGCGACGCAAACAAACCAATGAATGCTTTATCTGGAGCATTCTGATTTAAGTATTCTACTAAAGTATTCATTATTTTCTTTCCAATACCATTCTTTTGATACTCTGGATGAACCACTATATCTTGAATATAGAAATAGATAGCCCCATCACCAACAATTCTGCCCATGCCGATGATTTGATTATTATCCTTGACTGTTATACAGTAAATCGAATTTTGAAGTGATATTTCCACCATCTCAAAGTTCATATAATTAGTCCATCCCACAGAATCACATAAATATTTATATTCTTCCAATGTTGGAATGTCACTTTTAATCTCATATTTCTTCAAAATGTCCCCTCCAAGAATTCATTTCCACCAATACAAAGTAAATTCGACAAACTTTTATCTAACCCTTCTTACTAACTTAGCACTGTAAATCCCGATTAACCTCACGCTAATCCTTATATAATAAAGAAAGAGGCTGACGTATAGCCGTCATCCTCTTTCTTTATTATATATTACGCCTTATGACACTCTGGACAAACGCCATAAATTTCTAAGCGATGACTATTGATAACGAAGCCTGTCGTTTTCGCAGCTTCCTCTTCCAGCTTTTCCAAGCCTCCATAAGGAAAATCAACAATCTTACCACATTTTTCGCAAATCACATGATAATGTTGACTTGTAACATAATCAAATCTACTTGAAGCGTCTCCATAAGTTAATTCCTTTACAAGTCCAACCTCTTTAAACACACGTAAGTTATTATAGACAGTTGCAACACTCATATTTGGAAACTTACCTTCTAATGCTTTATAAATATCATCCGCTGTTGGGTGCGTCATTGATTCCACAAGGTACTCTAAAATAGCATGACGCTGTGGAGTAATGCGTACACCCGTATTTTTCAGCATTTCTAGCGCTTCTTTTAATTCTTCTTTGACCACCGTCATGCACCCCGATTCTATACGGATTATTATTTTATAATTCTTATAAAGAGTGTACTCCTTTTCTTATAAATCGTCAATATTTCTACTATAAGTATGTGGTTTATTTTTATATTCAGGACTTGTTTTTATGTATCTTTCCCTTTTTCTTCATATATTACATAGAAAAAAGTGCGACATAATCGCACTTGGAATACTATCATCTGAGGAGGTATGCCCTACACTTCCACTTTATGTAAGGCAGTAAAATATGTATAGACACTTGCCTTGTTTCTGCATATTTTATCTCCAACGTAGATTTATTTTATATAAGAAAGAACATCCTCAATATGTCCTTTCACTTTCACTTTACGCCACTCTTTTACAAGTTCACCGTCTTTATTAATAAGGAATGTAGAACGCTCGATTCCCATATACTCTTTCCCAAAGTTCTTTTTTAACTTCCAAACATCGTATAACTCTGCTACTTTATGATCTTCATCTACTAAAAGTGTAAATGGCAATTCATGTTTCTCAATGAATTTCAAATGTCTATTCGCTGAATCAGGACTTACTCCAAGAATAACCGTATCCTTCTCTTGAAATACTCCATACGCATCACGAAAATCACATGCTTCAGTTGTACATCCTGGCGTCATATCTTTCGGGTAAAAATAGAGAACTACATTTTTACCGCGAAAATCAGCTAGGCTAACTTCTTCTCCGTTACTTCCCTCTAATGTGAATTCTGGTGCCATTTCTCCTACTGTAATCATTGTTATCACTCCTACTCTTTTCCTTTACTATAACAAATGCTTCCTTATTTTTCATTGTCTATTACAGACCTCATCACAAAAGCAAAAGGGAGTGTATATCCAATTAGCGCTTCTGCAATTGCAATCCATCGCCCAATTCCAATCGGAGATATGTCACCATATCCAACAGACAATAAAGTAACTGCGCTAAAATATAAACAAACTTCAACGAGTTGAAAAGAATGAGCGTTCAAACTTTCTCCGTCCTCTTTCAAAACTGCGAAACCCATTTCCTCTAATACAACGTAACTTAATCCAAACGCGATCAGTACTGTTGTATAGATCAAAAATAATGTGGCCAAATTATACAGCGAAAAAAAACGCGTTGAATCTGAATAGGAACTCCATAATAATTGGACACTTTTCAAAATAGCGATTGCTGCAATTAATAGAATAAATCCCCATAACATGTCCTCCACCTCATTTTATATGTATGAGGTGGAGGACTGATTTATCCCTTAGAAACGAACAAGCTTCTATAATTAATTACCCGCGCCACGGTATCTTTTTACTCCTTGGTTCCAGAGGTTGATTGCAATCGTAAAACAGATAACACCAACAAGTGGCGTCGCGAATGCATAACTATTCCATTCTGTTTTTCTTAAAAAGTACGCTGCTGGATATACTCCAACAAACGCGAACGGTAAAACAAACGTTAAAATGAAACGAATTACACGATTATAAATATTAACAGGATAGCGCCCGTAATTACCTATGTTATACATAAGGGGCATAATTGAACTTTTCGCATCCGACCAAAAACCAAGGCTCGCAAGCGTAACAAATATCCCTCCATATACAAGTGCTCCTCCTCCTACCATCAATATAAATAAGAAGAAATCATACCAGTAAAAAGATAATTGTAACTCCACAGCTGCATATCCCATTACAACAATCCCTGTAATGGCTCCAATTAAAGATTCAAGTTCCATTCTCTCTAATATAATTTGAAATAGGCTATGGATCGGTCGCGTTAATACACGATCCATCTCCCCTTTAATAATGTATCGATCATTAAAATCCCATATATTAAAGAAAGCTGAAAAGATGGCAAATGGTACTAAAAAGAAACCATAAATAAAGATTACCTCTTCTCGACTCCATCCCTTCAATGCTTGTGTATGCCCAAATACAACGAGAATAAATATTAAATTAACTGCTTGAAGCGATAAATCAGAAAGTAAACCAACGATAAAATCGCCTCGATACTCCAATTTCGTTTTTATATATTGACTTGCATATTGTAAAAATAAGTTTATATATAGCATCTCATCATCCCCCTTGTACAATTAGACGTTTTCTCGCCGTTCTCCACATGAGTACAATTGGAATAATAAGTACAATCGCCCAAATCACTTGAAATACTAAAGCCTCATACAACTTACTCCCCTGTATACCTTCAGAAAAAATCATACTTGGAATATAACTAATAGCCTGAAACGGTAAAAACATCATTGCTTTTTGGGCCCATAACGGATAAAAACTAATTGGTAATAATAGACCTGAAAATAAATCAATAACAACGCGTTTTGCATACATAATCCCACTATTATTAAATAGGAAAAACGTAAGCATTCCCGTCATTAAATTAATTTGTGTATTAATAATAAAACTAAATATTAAGGATAAGAAGAAATATAACCAAGTTTGAAAATTCGTTGTAATTTGCAACGAAAATAATAACGTAACGATAACCATGCCTGGAATGGAAAAGAAGGCAAAACGGAATATCCCCTCGCCAAGACCTTGCATAACTTTCATTCCCAAATAGTTATACGGACGAATTAATTCTACAGCCACACGTCCTTCTTGAATCTCCATCGCAATTTCCCTATCTATATTATTAAAATAGAAGGCACGTGCCATCCACGCGATTGCGATATACGTGGTCATTTGCGAAATAGATAAACTTTCAATATTCTCTTTTCCGCTATAAATTGCTTGCCATAAAAAATAGTAAGCACCGATATTAATCGTATAAATTAAAATCCCACTATAGTAATTTGTACGATACGCAAGCATCATTAAAAAGCGAATTCGAATCATTTCAATATACTTACCCATGCGTAATACCTTCTTCATAAATGTTACGAATAATTTCCTCTGTAGACACTTCGTTAATTTTTAAATCTTTAATTTGAAAGGCTTGTACTACTTTAGAAATCAGCATTGAAATAATAACTTCTTCATTCGGAATTTTTGCAACCCATGCATTTTCCTCTTTTGCTTTCGACCAAACGACATGATTATCTGGCATAACCATTGATAAAGCTTGATAGGAAACTGGTGCAACAAACTGAAAGTGTATTTCCTTCTCTGCTCCCCACTGCGTACGAAGATTATTTAAAGAACCGTCATACATAATATTTCCTTCATCCAGCATGATAACACGCTCACATAAAGCTTCAATATCCGTAATATCATGAGTAGTTAATAAAATTGTTGTTTTATAACGTTCATTCATTTCTTTTAAAAATTCACGTATTTTCAATTTCACAAGTACATCTAACCCAATTGTTGGCTCATCTAAAAATAATAACGGTGGATTATGAATTAAGGCTGCTGCTAATTCACAACGCATTCTTTGACCGAGAGATAATTTTCGAACTGGTTTATCTAATAAAGGCCCTATATCTAACGTTTCAATTACGTGCTCCATATGCTCCTTATACTGAGCGTCTGATACACCATACACTTTCTTTAATAAACGAAACGATTCTTGGACTGCAATATCCCACCAAAGTTGCGAGCGCTGTCCAAAGACAACACCAATTGTTCTTACAAATTCTTCTCTTTGTTTATGTGGATTCATTCCATTTACTGTGATTTGCCCTGATGTCGGAGTCAAAATCCCCGTAAGCATTTTAATTGTTGTTGATTTACCAGCACCGTTCTCACCGATATAACCAACCATTTCACCTTGCTTTACAGTAAAAGATACATCATTTACTGCTGGTACTATTTTATAATTACGATTTAATAAATCGCGAAATGCACCCTTTAAGCCCGGACGACTTGAATAGGCTGTAAACTCTTTACGTAACCCTTGTACCTCAATTACCGATTTCATAATCGGACCCCCCTCCTAAATGTCACAACGAATAGTTTACCCAACTGCCTTCGCTATCACAAACAATACGTCTTTTCGAAAAACATGTTAGAATAATACATAGATTTTTGTAAGGAGATGAATTGTAGTGAAATTCACAAAGTCAGAAGAATTACATAAAGAAGCTTTAGAGCATATCGTTGGCGGTGTTAACAGTCCTTCTCGTTCTTTTAAAGCAGTTGGCGGCGGCGCTCCTGTTGCTATGGAACGCGGGAAAGGCGCTTATTTCTGGGATGTAGACGGAAATAAATATATCGATTATTTAGCAGCATACGGTCCTATTATTACCGGACATGCTCATCCGCATATAACAAAAGCAATTACAACAGCTGCTGAAAATGGGGTACTTTACGGAACACCAACAGCGCTAGAGGTAAAATTCGCAAAAATGTTAAAAGAAGCAATGCCTGCATTAGATAAAGTCCGTTTTGTAAACTCTGGTACAGAAGCAGTGATGACAACGATTCGTGTTGCTCGTGCTTATACAGGTCGCACAAAAATCATGAAATTTGCTGGTTGTTACCACGGCCATTCTGATTTAGTACTTGTGGCAGCTGGATCTGGTCCTTCTACTTTAGGAACTCCTGACTCAGCTGGCGTACCACAAAGTATCGCACAAGAAGTTATTACCGTTCCATTTAATAATGTAGAAACTTTAAAAGAGGCGTTAGATAAATGGGGTCATGAAGTAGCAGCTATCCTTGTAGAACCGATTGTTGGAAACTTCGGTATTGTAGAGCCTAAACCAGGATTCCTTGAAAAAGTGAATGAACTTGTTCACGAAGCTGGCGCACTAGTAATTTACGATGAAGTTATTACTGCTTTCCGCTTTATGTACGGTGGTGCTCAAGACTTACTTGGTGTGACACCTGACTTAACAGCGCTTGGTAAAGTTATTGGCGGCGGTTTACCGATCGGTGCTTACGGTGGTAAGAAAGAAATTATGGAACAAGTTGCTCCGCTTGGACCTGCATACCAAGCTGGTACAATGGCAGGAAACCCTGCTTCTATGGCATCAGGTATCGCTTGTCTAGAAGTGCTTCAACAAGAAGGACTTTATGAGAAATTAGATGAACTTGGTGCAATGCTTGAAAAAGGAATTTTAGAGCAAGCAACGAAACATAATATCGACATTACATTAAACCGTCTAAAAGGAGCTTTAACTGTATACTTCACAACAAATACAATTGAAGATTACGATGCCGCACAAGATACAGACGGTGAAATGTTCGGTAAATTCTTCAAGCTTATGCTTCAAGAAGGAGTTAACTTAGCACCTTCTAAATACGAGGCATGGTTCTTAACGACAGAACATACAAAAGAAGATATTGAATATACAATCGAAGCTGTCGGCAGAGCATTTGCTGCCCTAGCAGACAATAAATAATCCCGTCATTAAAAGGAAAAAAGAAAGCTCACCTTTCTTTTTTCCTTTTTTCTATTTCATAAATCCCGTATTAATAGTATAATTATTCATAATTATCTGTTTTATATTCTTTTACAGCATTACTATCTCTGTGTACAAGGTGATTCGCACCTTAAATAGTAAGATTATTCTAACTTTTACAAGAGGGGGGATTGACGGATGCTCAATACAAAAAATACATGGACACCGTCTTTATTTCGAGATTATAGAAATGCAGAACACGATGCGTGTGGAATCGTTTCCGTTATGGAGAAACGAAAAATTGCTACAAAAGAAAACATTGACCTTTGTATTCAATCACTCGTCAAAATGAATCATAGAGCTGGTTTCATTAATGGTGAGGGCGATGGCATCGGCATTCACATTGATGTACCAAAAGCGCTTTGGAATGAAAAACTAAAAAGTAGCGGATATAATCCAACGATTGTGGATCATCCCCACTTTATCGTTGGACATTTTTTTCTAAATAAAAAAGAAAACATTACTATCTTAAAAGATTATATTCGTACGCAATTAAACAACAAAAAATTTACAATCATTTTCGAAAGTGATGATGTAACAAACTCCGATGCACTCGGTCCACTTGGTAAACAAGAAGAACCTTTATTTTGGCAAGTTGCCCTTATCGCAGAAAACGAAATTACAAATATTGAGCAAACATTATTTTCTGTCACAATAAAAATAGAGGAAAACGAAGCAATTCATGTTGCTTCATTAAGTCGTGATCATGTTGTATATAAAGTTCTAGGTGCTGGTGATACACTTGTTGCCTACTATAATGATTTACAACATCCACTTATCGCTTCAACTATGACATTAGGACATAACCGCTACTCTACTAATACATTATCTAATTTTTTTCGTGTACAACCATTTAGCATTCTCGGACATAATGGTGAAATTAACACAATTGCAAAATTACGCGATCAAGCTGAAATGATTGATGTACCACTTACTGCTGGAGGCAGTGACTCTCAAGATTTAAACCGCACCTTAGAAACTCTACTTGTTCAATACGACTACAGTTTATTTGAAGCAATGGAAATATTGTTCCCTCCAATTATTAATGAAATTAAACTTTATGAAACACCTTTACAAGATTTATATACGTATATACGTGAAGCATGGGGACATTTTGCACAAGGACCAGCTGGCATCATTTCCCGTTTTAAAGATGAAGCTGTTTTCAGTGTTGATCCCCTTGGATTACGCCCAGTATGGAAAGTAGAGACAGAGAGCTCTTATATTTTCTCTTCTGAACCTGGAGTTGTATCACCAACTAAATATGTAGCAGAACCAAAACCACTCGCCCCTGGAGAAAAGGTTGGATTAAAATGGAATGAACAAGATGAACTTGTTCTTTATGAATATGACAAATATCAAATCCAAGTATATAACCGTTTTAAAAAGCGAATTGATACTACCAATTACCATTTAAATTTATCTATCCCTGAAACGAAAAAAATCCAAGGGCTATGTGATTCTGTTCAAGTTGAAACGAAACAATATGTCGCTTTCGGATGGGACCGAGAACATATTCAGCTCCTTGAACAGATGGCAACAAAAGGCGTTGAGCCAATACGCTCACTTGGGCATGACTCACCACTTGCCGCACTCGATACTGATAGACGAAATATCGCTGACTTTATTAAAGAAAGTGTAGCTGTTGTTACAAACCCTGCAATTGACCGTGACCGTGAAATTGAACACTTCTCTACACGTACTGTACTTGGAGAGCGTCCAAGTTTATTAAGTGGCGCAAAACGGCCATTTGTAGTTGAAATGCTTTCACCAATTATTTTAGAAGGCAGCGTGGCACAACCTATTGCAGAGGAATTACACACAATTACGTACGAACAACTCATAGAGCTATTTAAGACTCATAACTCTATCGCCACAATCTCTGCTACATTCAGCTCGTCAGAAACTCTGCAATGTGCATTAAGCCGCATTAGTTTTGAAGCGATAGCTGCTGTTAACAATGGCGCTTCCCTACTAGTATTAGATGACGCAAAAGCCCATCTAAATGAACGATTGTGGATTGATCCACATTTAGTTACTGCTAAAGTACATCAAGCATTAAGTGAAAATAAATTACGCCGCAATTGTTCTCTCGTTATACGTTCTGGTGCTCTTCGCTCCTTACATGACATTGTCACGCTATATGGATTAGGAGCAGATGGTATTAATCCATATTTATTATTCGCCACTGTAAATGATGGAACAAAAACACCAATTACGAATCTGTATAATGCACTTAATAAAGGATTAGAAAAAGTCATTTCAACAATTGGAATTCATGAGTTACGTGGTTACGGACGTCTCTATTCATCTATTGGGTTACATGAAGAAATCGCAAATATATTACAAATTACAAATTTCTTCGGTTCAAATGATTTAGCCTTTTCACTTGAATCACTTACTGAAGATGCAAAAATACGAGCAGAGGATTATAACAATCCTAAAATTAGAATGCGAAAATCATTTCATATATTCCCGCGAATTTGGAAAGCAATTGGCGATGTTGCAAAAGGAAATTCTTATGATGATTACCGTGACAAGTTAAGTGAACTAGAAGAGAATAATCCAATCGCAATCAGACACCTTGTTCAAACGAAACAAACAAAACATGTCGTTCCAACTGAAGAAGTATCTATCGGCATTCAAAATCATAATTTACCATTTATTATTAGTTCTATGTCATTTGGTTCTCAAAACGAAATCGCCTTTCGCGCATATGCAGAAGCGGCCGATCAGCTAAATATGATTAGCTTGAACGGTGAAGGCGGCGAAATTAAAGATATGATTGGGAAATACCCACATACACGTGGACAACAAGTGGCATCTGGACGATTTGGAGTAAATGCCGAACTACTAAACTCATCAAACTTAATTGAAATCAAGATCGGTCAAGGCGCAAAGCCTGGAGAGGGTGGACATTTACCTGGTTCAAAAGTGACAGCCAAAATAGCTGAAGCACGTAATGCGACAATCGGCTCAGATTTAATTTCACCTTCTAATAACCATGATATTTATTCAATTGAAGATTTAGCTCAAATGATTACAGAAATTAAAACAGCTAATCAACTTGCCAAAGTAGCCGTGAAAGTCCCTGTCGTTCCTAATATCGGAACAATTGCTGTCGGTATCGCCAAAGCTGGCGCTGATTTTATTAACATTAGCGGATTCGATGGCGGAACAGGTGCTGCACGTATTCACGCATTGCAGCATGTAGGTCTCCCTGTAGAAATTGGTGTTAAAGCCGCTCACAACGCTTTATTAGAAGCAAGCATGAGACATAAAGTAGAGATTTGGGCAGATGGTGGTATTCGAAGTGTAAATGATGCCTTGAAAATCATGCTCCTCGGAGCAAACCGTATTGGATTTGGCACACTATCAATGATTGCAATCGGCTGTACTACTTGCCGTGGGTGCCATCTAGATACTTGCCATGTTGGAATTGCGACACAAATCGAGTCTGAAGCACAAGCAAAAGAACACGGATTACGCCGCTTCGTCCCGCGCGAATTAGAAAGCGCAGTTGCCGGCCTGTTAAATTTATTCACCTCTTTCGGTGTAGAACTACAACGATTAACAGGACAGCTTGGGTATACAAATTTACAAACAATTGTTGGGCGTTCTGATTTATTAGAGCAAGTTCGAGGCGAAAATTTATTAAACTTACGTAATTTACTACAAATAATAGAACATCCATCTGTTACAACAACAGAAGACGTGCCGGAAAAACAATTTAAAACCGTTCATTCCGCTGACTCAAAAGAATTAGTAGGCGTTGGTGTAGAGCAACGCGTTATGGGTGGTCTAGAATCATGTTATCGCGTTCGCAGTAAACTATATGAAGCTACTCAACTTGAACCACTTACATTAAAGTATACGAATGGTTCTATTCCCGGAAATGGGTTAGGTGCTTACAATAGTGAAAATTTATTTATACACGTAAATGGCGGCGCACAAGATGGCATTGGTAAAACTTCCTTTGGTGGTGGTATTTATATAACGAAATCAAAAGGAGAAGATGGAGTATATTATAACGGTTCTGTCGGAAAAGGATTTGGATATGGTGCACAAAAAGGGGCACTATACGTGCAAGGGAACGCTGATGCTCGCGCTGGCATTCGCCTTTCTGGGGCAGACATGATAATTGGCGGTAGAATAACAAAACCACTCCGTGAAAAAGAGCACGGGAATATAGGGGCATACTCCAATATTAAAGGGTTTGCTTTTGAATATATGACAAATGGGCGAGCGCTTGTTTTAGGTGACCCTGGTCCATGGATTTGCGCCGGCATGACTGGCGGTGTTGTTTATTTACGTCATGATTCAAACTTAGGCTTAACAGAACAAGCCTTAAAAAGAAGAATCGCAAAAGGGGCAAATGTTACATTACAACCAATTAGTAAAAACGGTTTGAAAGATGTAACTGAATTATTGTTAGACTATATTCGTGTACTAAACGAGCATGAGCAATATGAGGAAGTTGCTTTGTTAACCCCGTTATTAGATGATATACAGAACCAGTTTTTTGAAATTATCCCGAAAAAAGAACAGGCAGATCCATCTATCTCAACAGAGTAACATGAGTAATTTTCATTATTAAGAAAAAATTGACGAAGTACACTTCTCATAGTAATCTATAGTAACAATTTGAGACCTGCTGAAATTCAGCAGGTCTTTTTACTAAAAACTGATGTTTAAAAGAAATTAGGAAAAATTATAAAGTGAAACTTTAATTAGCCTACAGCAATTGAGCGTTTACCGGCATCCAGCTACTGAATTTAGAGGCGGGAATCTTACTGTTCACAATTAGCGCGATAAAATGAATACTAATTTCTTTTAACGTCACTAAAATATCACTTGCTAACATATTGTAATGAATGTATAGTATCATGTTGTACATTCATTATGACAAGAGAAAGGATCTTATTAAGGGTATGAAACTTGGTGCTCGCATTTTAAAAACGGGTATTGCCATCACGTTAGCTTTATTTGCTTGTATTTTACTTCAATTACCGAGTCCGGTATTTGCGGGAATTTCAGCTATCTTTGCTGTTCAACCGTCTGTATACCGTTCTTATTTAACCGCACTTGAACAAATTCAAGCAAATGTAATCGGTGCGATATTTGCTATCGCATTTGCTACTGCTTTTGGACATAATCCTTTTATTATTGGATTAACATGTATATTAGTAATTGCTCTTACACTGCAATTACGATTAGAAAACACAATATCAATTGCTTTAGTAACAGTTATCGCCATTATGGAGTATCAAGGCGAAGATTTCTTTAGTTTTGCCTTACTTCGCTTTGCGACGATTATGATTGGTATTATTGCGGCTTCACTTGTAAATTTAGTATTTATGCCGCCGAAATATGAAACAAAACTTTATCATCGTATCGTTGATAATACAGAAGAAATTGTAAAATGGATTCGAATGAATAGCAGGCAAGCTTCTGATTTTACAACGCTAAAAACTGATATTGATCGTATGAAAGAAAAAATGATCAAATTAAACCATTACTATTTGCTGTATAAAGAAGAAAGAAGCTACACGAAAAAAGTAAAGTTCGCAAAAATTCGTAAGCTCGTTTTATTCAGACAAATGTTAGCGACAACAAGCCGTGCTTTAAGTACGTTAAAATCATTACACCGTACTGAAAACGAACTGCGTTACATGCCGGAAGAGTTTCAGGAATCTATACAAAACGAACTTGACTCATTAACGCATTATCATGAACAAGTTTTATTAAAATTTATTGGTAAAGCAAAAAAACAACAATCTGTTGAGATGCTTGATGAAGTTGAAACAGGTAAACAAGAATTAATTGATATCTTTATGGAATATCAAAATAAGGACGATGAAGAAGCATATAAAACATGGCTACATCTCTTCCCTCTTATTTCTTCCATTATTAACTATAGTGAAGAAGTAGAGCATTTAGATTTACTTGTAGATAGCTTCTACACATACCATAAACCAGAAAAAGAACTCCAAATCGATGATAAAAAAGAAGACGAATAAAAAAACAGCTCCTTTTATGCTAAAGGAGCTGTTTCTGTTATATGTTGAAGTTGATATAAATTGTAATAAAATCCTTTTTTTCGCATTAACTCTTCATGAGAACCAGTCTCTTTAATCTCACCGTCTTCAATGTAAATAATCGTATCAACATGCGTAATCGTCGCTAATCGATGTGCGATTATAATCGTCGTCCTGTCAGCAGCTAACGTCTGAAGCGCCTCTTGAATATACCTTTCATTTTCTAAATCCAATGCCGAAGTTGCTTCATCCAATATAAGTACCGACGGATTCTTTAGAAACACTCGTGCAATTGCCACACGTTGTCTTTGCCCGCCCGATAGCTTTACACCACGTTCTCCAACGACAGTATTATAACCATCTGGTAAGTCTATAATAAAATCATGAATTTGCGCAGCTTTGGCAGCTGCAATCACTTCTTGCTCTGTAGCTTTCGGATTTCCATATAATATATTTGCTCCAATTGTATCGCTAAACAATAAATTATCTTGCAGTACAATTCCAATATTACTACGTAAATTTCTCATATTATACTTTCTTACATCTATCCCATCTACATAAACCGCTCCCTCAGAAACATCATAGAAACGCGGGATCAAACTAGCAAGAGATGACTTTCCTCCCCCACTCGCTCCTACAAGCGCTACTTTCTCTCCAGGCTGCATAGTTAATGACAAGTTGTGTAATATCTCTTTTTCATCTGCATTATAACGAAAAGAAACATTATCAAATACAATTTCTCCATTTAATTTTTTCGTTTGTACCGCATTTGGCACATTAACAATATCGTATTTTTCATCTAACAGTTCAAACACACGGTCCATCGATGCAAAAGATTGTGTTAATGTTGTAGATGAATTAACAAGGCGGCGAAGCGGACTATATAAACTATCCATATATCCAACAAAAGCTACCATCGTCCCTAGCGTTAACTGCCCTTGAATTACTTCATATGCTGCAAAACCAATCACAAGTAATGGACCTAAATCTGTTAACGTATTTACTGCTGAGAATGTTCTCGCCGTCCAACTTGTATGGGTTAATGCTTTCGTTAAAAATTCATTATTTCTTTTTTCAAACTGCTTCCCCTCATACTCTTCTAACGCAAAGCTACGTGTCACTTGCATTCCTTGAATACGTTCATGCAAATATCCTTGCATCGTCGCTAACGCTTGTGAACGCTCTTTCGTCAATTTCCGAAGACGTCCGAAAAAATATTTCACTGCAATTACATAAATAGGTAAAATCAATAACGCAACAAATGTTAATTTTATATTCATAGAAAACATAACAATGATGGCAATAGCAATTGTTGCAGTATCTAACCAGACGTTCATCAAACCAGTAATTACAAAATCCTTCGTTTGTTCTACATCATGGATGACACGCGAAATAATCTCTCCTGTTTTTGTATTGGAGTAATAACGTAAACTTAATTTTTGTAAGTGACCAAAAATATACTTCCGCAAATCATACAGTATTGTATTTGCGATACGCTGCGCGAAATATTGACGATAATATTCAATCGGTGGTCTTAATACCGCAAAAATAAAAAAAGCAATTCCAATCGCTGTTATTAATTGAGATGTTTTATCTTGAAGTGAACCTCCGCCTTGAATTACATCATCGATAATATACTTTAATAACCACGGCATAATAAGTGGGATACCAAACTTAACTAGTCCAATAATAATTGTAATAGCGATAAGCCATCGATATGGTTTAACAAATTGTAAATATCTTTTTATGCCCTGCACATAATCCCCCCTCTAATAGGACAAACCTGCCGGGAAGCCCCCTGCAGGTTTGTTTTAATTTCTGTACATTAAATATCGTTCATACCACATATCTACGAAGTCTGGTGCGAACGGACCTTTTCTTTGATGAATCCACTGTGTTAAATGTGCTACATTTCGTTTTAAAATTGTATCGATAACAGGTGGATACTGCATAATTTGACTATGTTTTTCATACTCATCTTCATCTAGAAGCGTATATGTCATATCTGGATACACTTTAATATCTAAATCATAATCAATATACTTTAATGCTTCAGAATCATACGCAAAAGGGGAGCTTAAATTACAATAATAATATACGCCCTCTTCCCTAAGCATCCCAATCACATTAAACCAATAGTTGGCATGAAAATAACAAATTGCTGGTTCACGCGTAATCCATGTTCGGCCATCCGATTCTGTAACTACTGTACGATCATTCGCTCCGATCACAAGACTCTGTGTCCCTTTTAAAATTGTTGTTTCTTCCCACATTCTATGAATGGAGCCATTATGTTTATAACTATGTATTTGTACTTTTTCTCCTTCTTTGGGAAATCCCATATATGCTCCCTTCTTTCAACTGCAAATGCCCTTTGAACGGCATTCACTTTTCTTCTATTATAACTTTTTTGTCAAAATTTTAAAACTAAAGGGATAAGACTCTATTTTCCACACTGAATATGCAGGAGGTTTATCGTTGAATACAATAATACCCAATCTTCTCAGAACACAAGGATTGTACTGTATTATTTATAAACGAGGACATGTAATAGAAAAAGCCCCTCTCTATTTGAAGGACTTTTCACCTGAAGGCAATAATATATCTTATCCTAAATTTGAAATCATTTTTTCAGTTGCAAAAGATTGGATTACACTATTCGTTTGTTCTTCAAATTTCTCATGTAACATCTTCAACGCTACTTCTGTTCTATATATTTCCTGACGGATAAAATGCAGTTCTTTTTTATCGCACGTTTCTTTTTCATTCATTTCAATTTGTTGATACTTCTCTAGATGTGCTTGTAACTTTAACAACTCATCCATCGTTTCTAATTGCTCCCCTACCAACTTATCAAAATCGTTCATTACTTACCCCCTTTTGGACTTATTCATCAGTTATTATTCCTAATTACATATTTCTAATCTTTAACTTCCTTCTCCTTTGACAACATTTGTTGACTTATTAGAAGTTATGTCGTTCACTTTCTTTTCATTACAATGACCCGCACACAAAGAAAACACTTCTCTCGAATTGGAGAAGTGTTTTTCTTTCATTACTCGTTTGAACTAGAAGATTGTGATTGTTTTGCAGCTGACTTAGCATTTTGTTTTTTCACAGCATGCACGTCTGTTTCAGTTGCAAATTCTGTACCATAACTAGCGTTTGCACTTTGTGCACCAGAAGCTTGTGCTTTCTTTGCTTCTGATTGTGCGTTTGCTTGTTTTACTGCTTGTACATTTGTTTCAGTTGCAAACTCTGTACCATAACTAGCATTTGTACTTTGAATACTAGCACCAGAAGTTGCCTTGTTATAACCTTGTTGTTTTTTACTCATCTTTCTCACCTCCACAATCAATAATGTAACCAATTCAACTAGAAGCTATCCGTAATTTTCTTTTAAAAAAATTCCGCATATATCTCTTGTTACTCATTCAAACTATAGAAAATGGAGGTGGAAATATGTATATAGGACGCGATATGACTGAACTAACGATGCTTTCAAAAAACGAATGGAAAGAAGATGAATTAGCTTATTTTCATCATTCATTACAACAGATTTTGCCCTATTTAAATGCGGAAGGGCAAAGTATTTATAAAGAAATTGTAATAGAGATCGAATCAAGGGGCGGCTTACAAGAAGGTGATGCCAGTTGGACTCATGGGACAAAAATTTCTTACGATTAAAAAAGTGTTCCCAATTTAGGGAACACTTTTTTGTTTATTGCATTGTAATTTTCTCAACACAACTCTCATAAATCGTACGATGCGATTTAGAGAAAGGTAACTGCTCAAATGCTTCTTTCGATACAAGTTTCAATGTATCTGTTTCAACAATATCACCGGTTACTTTTCCGTAAAATACAAATATATCCCAAGTACGATGTGTAAATGTATGTTGTACATTCATTGCGTACTCATCAATAGAAATCGAAAGCTCAAACTTTTCCTTCATATAATCTATAAGCTGTTCTTTCTGACTTCGAATCCCTTCGCCAAGTTCAATATTCGGAAACTCCCACATATTAGCTAATAATCCGCTACTTGGACGTTTATTAATAACGTAACGACCATCTTCAGTTTGAAGTACTCCTGCAACAAGCGGTACCATTGTAGGAGCTTTCACTTTACTTTTTACTGGTAGTTCTTTTTGAACACCTTCAGCATATCCTCTGCAATGCTCACGTACAGGACAAAGTAAGCAAGATGGATTTTTTGGAATGCAAATCAATGCACCTAACTCCATCAAACCTTGATTAAAATAAGATGGATTTTCTTTCGAAATAATTTCACGCACAATTTCTTCAAAAACTTTTCGAGTCTTTGGTTTTGCAATATCATCCCATACTGATAAAATGCGAGATAATACACGCATAACATTTCCATCAACTGCCGGCTCTGGTATACCATATGCGATACTTAAAATAGCACCTTTTGTATATGGTCCGACTCCTTTTAACTTTTCAATTTTCTTTACATCACTTGGTACAACCCCGCCGTATACTTCTTTTACCTCTTTTACTGCCGCATGTAAATTACGTGCTCTAGAATAATACCCTAAACCTTCCCATGCTTTTAATACTTCTTCATCATCTGCGTTCGCTAACGCTTCAAGTGTAGGAAACTTCCCCATAAAATTTGCGTAATATGGTTTTACAGCTTCTACTCTTGTTTGCTGTAACATAATTTCAGAAACCCAAACGCGGTATGGATCTTTATTCTTTCTCCACGGTAAGTCGCGCTGTTCTTCTTCAAACCAACCAATTAAATCATTTTGAAACTGCTCTATATTAAAATTTTTTAGTATTTCAAGTGTCAAACTTGATCCCCCTCATTTTTTTGCATATAAGTACTATTATAAAGATTTTAGGAAAAAATTTAAGTAAGATGACATAGGAAATTGAAGGCAAAGGACTTGAGGTATCGAATAAAAAGAGTTACATTAATAAAAAACGGAGGTGGATTTCTATGGACACAGCCACTCACCTTGTTATGGGTATCACTTTAGGTAGCTTAGCAACATTAGACCCAGCCATAGCACAAAGTGATATTGGCCCACAAGCTGTTATGCTTGCTACAATTGCTGGTTCCAACATTCCTGACATTGACACAGTTTTAAAATTGCGTAATAACGCTAAATATATAAGAAATCATCGCGGAGTTACTCATTCCATTCCCGCGGTAATTCTTTGGTCATTCCTTATAAGTGGCATCTCTTTCGCCTTCTTTTCAGACGCTCCATATCTTCATCTACTACTTTGGTCATTTATTGCAGTCTTCCTTCACGTCTTTGTAGATATTTTCAACGCCTATGGTACACAAGCATTACGGCCTTTCACAAAAAAATGGGTCGCACTCGGCGTGATTAATACATTCGATACCGTAATTTTCTTTATCCATATACTTGCAATTGCTTGCATGCTCGTCGGTTCTCATAAAGGATACACAGCCTTAGCAGCATATATATTAATGATTGTTTACTATATCGGACGAATTATGATGCACAGAAATATAAGAAGCGTTGTACACAAACGTTTCAAAAATGTCGAAAAGATTATCATTTCTCCTTCTTACCGATTTTATCATTATCATTTAGCAGTCGTTACAGCTGATTATTACTACGTTGCGAGGTGGCACCGTGGTAACATCATGATATATGACAAGTTCGATCGGGTACCGTTCCCAGACAATGATATTATGCGAGCAGCTAAACAAGATGAAAACATCTCGGCCTTCCTATCTTTCTCTCCTGTATATCGCTGGGATATTTTTGATCATGATCATTATTACGAAGTACGATTCATTGATTTACGGTATCGAAGTAAAGATTATTATCCATTTGTCGCGATTGTTCAGCTAGACCATAATTTAAATATTATTAGTTCCTATACGGGATGGATTTTTAGTGAAGAAAAACTTCGAAAAAAACTGGAATTACTTCCACATTAAAAAAAGCGACTCAAGTCGCTTTTTTTAATGTTTCAAATGATCTTCTTGATTAATTAAATGACTATACTTCGGATTGTTTGTACGCATTTCATGAAGGCGTACACCATGATTATTAATCCATGATCGTACCACTTGCTCAGTCATTTCCTCACCTTGATAACGCCCTGATTTTGCATAAGTTGTTTGAAAATCTTCCCAAAGTAATTCAACCCATGCACGAGCTTGTCCGTAAGAAAGCTTGTCATTCTTGTCTAATAATTCTTTCGTTAATGCTTCATAAATATCATTCATGTTCTAATCTCCTTTTACCTATTTATCCCTTCATTTCTAAAGGATAGTTTCTTCTGTTTTGCACATTCTATAAGTGATACTTCTTAAAGAGGTATCAACTGATGAGGAGGAGGGCGTTCGCGATGGGTAAACAAGCCGAATTTTGGTCTGAGTCAAAAAACAACAGCAAAATCGACGGTCAGCCGAAAGCGAAATCACGCTTCGCTTCGAAGCGACCTAACGGCACAATTAACACGCACCCACAAGAACGTATGCGTGCTGCAAATCAGCAGGAAGAGTAGTACAAATTAAATTAACTTCCTACACGAGGTGATAAAGATGAGCTACCGTGATCGCTTAGATAGTCGTTCTGAATTATTTAACCATACGTGGACTCGTCCAAAACATGCGAAAGCGCAAGTTAACGGACAGACGCAACAAACCCAGTCTCTCATTATATTGGCAAATGAATGTAAAAAACGCCAATTTTAGAATCTCCTATCTCCTTTAACGCCTACCAAAGATGAAAACCAGAGAGATATGTGCTCTCTGGTTTTTATTTTTCTTGCAATAAGGAAATTGGTATGCCAATCTCTTCATTATCATTTTGCTTATATCCCCAAGCAAATACCCCATTGAAATACGTAATTTTAAATAATACACCAGGTTCTTCTACTAATTCATATATTTCACCAATACGGAACTTGTTTATATCCGTCATATAAGCACGAGCCATTGCCATTTTTCTCATTAATACATCAAATTCATTGACAATCCCAAGCTGCTCAGCTTTTACTGCTTGCTCCTTCAAAGCGCCAATTTCTTCCCTTAGCTCATGCGGTGTCATTTCACTGTAGCGTTTTGGCATATTCATCTTATTCTCCTCATTCCTCTTCGCGTTTCATTTGCAAAAATATCTCAATTTCATCAATAGAGAATCCTTTTCTATATAACGCTTGCTTCATCTTGTTTTCAAATGTCCATCCAACATGCTTCTTATATTTCTCATAATATTTATTCCCATGATAGTGTAACGCTTCTTGTTGCTTTTCGTCATCTCTTTCGTCTTTCAATTCTTCCAAACAAATTTGAATTACTTCTCTAGAATATCCTTTTCGAACAAGCATCTCATCTAACTTTAGCTTCATTTGTAAAAAAGAATGCTTTTGATAAGATTTTTTCTTCTTTTCTATGAGAAACAAGGCATTCTCAATTTGCTTTTCCTTCGGATATTCTTGTAAACTGTGCATAATAAGTAAATCTTGAACACCTTTATTTAACAACTCTCTTTTAATAACAGTTGGACCTTTTCGATTCACATTACTTTGCGTTCGCGTATATAAAACAGCGTACTCTTTATCATTAATATATCGGTCATGTAATAATTTCGAAACGACTTCAGAGATGATGGCTTGTCCCACTTCTTTTTTTCGTAAAAAATCTTCTATTTCTTGTTTTGTTCTCATTTGATAGGATAAATAGGAGATTGCTTGTAAATATGCTTTTTGTACCTCTTCATTGTACAAAATATTTCCTAACTCTATTTCATCAATTTCTAAGCCTTTTTGTAATCCATGTTTCATTAAGATTACTTGATCCACACTAAACCCGTACTCTTCACCTTGGCCTTTATCAATATAAATATTAAATCGTTCTTTCGATCGTTTTTGTACTTCTATTTTTGTAATGACAGCCATACTCTCACCTCTCTATTATTTTAACATAGTCGAGGAACATTTTTTCTTTTCAAGAATATATATAATGAGGAGGAAATACTTGTGAAAATCGCAATTTCTGGTGGTACAGGCTTTATCGGTAAATATCTTTCTACTTTTTTTGTTCAAAAAGGATATACTGTTTACATCCTCACACGAAAAAAAACTACTGAAACTTCCGACCCTAAACTTCAGTATGTTCAATGGACACCAGATTTACAAACCTTCCCCCTCTCTTCTATTGATGTAGTTATTAATCTAGCCGGAGAGTCTATTAATAGTAGATGGACAAAGAAACAAAAGAAAGCCATTTTAAACAGTAGAATTCAAACAACAAAAGGACTCATTAAACAATTGCAGGCACTCCATAAAAAACCACATACATTTATTAATGCAAGTGCTATTGGATACTACGGAACATCTGAAGTAGAGTCTTTTACTGAGCAACAAGAAACTCCTGGAAATGACTTTTTAGCAGAAACAGTATTTTTATGGGAACAAGAAGCAGCTAAAGCATGTTCTCTCGGAATAAGAACAATTTACACAAGATTTGGCGTTGTATTAGGTGCAGATGGCGGAGCCTTGCCAAAAATGTTACTTCCCTATCAATTCTATATCGGCGGCACCATTGGTTCTGGGAAACAATGGTTATCATGGATTCATATAGACGATGTCGTTCGTATGATGGATTTCATCATACACAAAAAAGAAATTGATGGTCCTCTTAATATGACAGCACCAACACCTATAAGAATGAAGGAATTTGGAAAGACCATCGCTGCTGCAACGAGAAAACCACATTGGCTGCCTGTCCCTTCATTTATGCTTCACGCCTTATTAGGTGAGATGAGCATACTTGTACTAGAAGGGCAACATGTATTACCTAGTAAAGCAATTAAACATGGATACCAATACACATTTCCGGCAATAGACCATGCATTACAAAATATACTTTCGCATACAATGTAGTACTTCTAAAACACAATTTTACATGGGCCCTTTTAAAACTTTCATTTTCTAGGATCCGAAGCATTACCATACAAATAACCTTTCAGTTACTTTCCCTTAACTTCCATTAGCATTATAAAGTAACAGAAATGAGGTACCTATGAAAATATTGCTCAAACAAGCCATTGTATACCCTATTACATCTCCAAAGTTTCAAGGCGATGTACTCGTTACAGGAGAGCGAATTACCGAGGTCAAACCTTTTATTCAACCTACTCAAGATATGACCGTTATAGATGCACGAGCACTCCATCTCTTACCTGGCTTTATTGATGTCCATACTCACCTTGGTCTCTATGATGAAGGTACTGGTTGGGCTGGAAATGATGCCAATGAAACATCTGAAGTTTCAACACCACATATTCGTTCTTTAGATGGAATCCATCCTCTCGATATCGCCTTTCAAGACGCTGTACAAAATGGAATTACAACCGTTCACGTTATGCCTGGCAGTCAAAATATTATCGGGGGTACTACTTGTGTAATAAAAACAGCTGGAACTTGTATTGATCATATGATTATTCAAGAACCTGCTGGTTTAAAGATTGCCTTTGGAGAAAACCCTAAAAAAGTCCATAGTAATGGAACAAAAGAATCCATAACACGTATGGGGATTATGGGGTTACTTCGGGAATCATTCTATGAAGCACAACACTACGGGCACGAAGCTGATTTTCGAATGCTTCCTATTTTAAAAGCATTACGTCGTGAAATACCCGTACGTATCCACGCCCATCGAGCAGATGATATTAGTTCTGCGCTACGCTTTGCAACGGAATTCAACCTCGATCTACGTATTGAACATTGTACAGAAGGACACTTTCTTGTTGAAGAGCTTTCGAAACACAATTTGAAGGTTTCAGTTGGTCCCACTCTGACACGCCGTTCTAAAATCGAACTAAAAAACAAGACATGGGATACTTACCATATATTATCCAAAAATGGTGTGGAAGTTTCTATAACAACAGACCATCCTTATACACCCATTCAGTATTTAAATATTTGTGCTGCTGTCGCAGTAAGAGAAGGGTTAGACGAGAAAACAGCACTAGAAGGAATCACCATATTCCCAGCGCGAAATTTGCGGTTAGAGGATAGAATTGGAAGCATCGAGGTTGGAAAAGACGCCGATCTCGTGTTATGGACTCATCATCCTTTCCATTATTTAGCCAAGCCTGTACTAACTATGATTGATGGAAAAATAATTTACAAAAAAAATAAAAAAAACTAGTTTATTTTTTTGACTAGATAAAGTATTATACGATTATAAACTGAATGAAACCATAATCAATTTGTGTCGTGATTATCATTTTCAAATTGATGAATGGGGAAGGCAAATGGTGCGCCACCAGCGTTAGAAACTGGTTCTAGTGGGTTCGATTCCCACCCCGAAATTTTTTAAAGATTGATATAAAAATTTCGAGGGTGGGGTGTTTTTTCGTCATGCTACCCTCGTGTGAGGAGGAGTTAGTATGTTGAAAAAACGCGACTTACACGACAGCCACGTTCTATACGAGTTAATGGTGGATCCAGCTGTCTTCCCTTTTGTGCGTCAAAAGGCTTATTCTTATGAAGAATATTTATTCTTAACGAAACAAACGATTGAAGCTGAAGAGCGTGGTGAATTAATTTCACGCACAATTTTAGATGAATGGGGTAACCCTATCGGAACAATTACTTTATTTGATGTGCAAGAAAAAGCTGGATTTCTCGGGACATGGCTTGGCAAACCATATCATGGAAAAGGCTATAATAAATTGGCAAAAGATTCATTTTTTAGTGAACTTTTCTACGAATTAGATATTGAAACAATTTTCATGCGTATTCGTAAAATAAATATTCGTTCTATTAAAGCTGCAGAAAAACTGCAATATGTGAATCTAGCAAACGAAACAAGAAAAGCCGTATATGATGAAATTAACGCAAACGAAGAAGTATATAACTTATATGAAATTCCAAAAGATCAATACACACTTGCTACAATGCGAGATACAACCTTCCAAGATGCTCATCAATTAAAAGAAGCATAATCTAAATTTTCTGAAATGATAATCAATCATTAACATTTTCCATATGCGTATATCCCCTCATGTCTTTGGAAACGATAAATAGTAACTTTAAGACACGAGGTGATTTGTAATGGATAAAAAGAAACGTGATAAAGCAAAAAACACATTATCTAGTACACAAGAAGTTCTCTATCAACGCGAATTTCAAAAAGCAGATCGTGCAGCAGGATATCGCTCGAAAAGCATTTAAAGTGAAAATGAATAATTAGAAGTTTCCCCCCTAATTATTCATTTTCATTACATAATTTTCTCGACTGATAGAAGTAAGCAAAAAGACCCCTTATGCTTATGCATAAGGGGTCTTTTTGCTGTGGACAACTTTATCCACAAAACTGATGCAATTGTTAGTAATTTTCAAAAATACTTAATATTTTTCTATATTAAAGCATATATCAGCTGTTTTAATTGTGGATATTTTTCTAAAAATTGTGGACAATGTGGATATAGTTGTTAATATTCCGACTTTACTGTTTAATGAAAGCGCATTTTTTTGTGGATAACTGGCTAAATTTTCTTTGAAAATAATAAAGAACCCTCTTTACATATACAAAGAGGGTTTCATATTAAGTAAAAGATTGTGCAAGAGCAGGTGATTTAATAGGTATATGACGCGGTTCTGCATGATTTTCTGCCAAAATTGCATCTACAATATGACCAGCTGGCTCTGGAAGATAGATGCTTTTCATTGCTTCTTTCATTTGAAGAAGCTTCACATCATCTTGTAATAATGCCTCTGTTTTTGCGAAAACCTCACTATCATCGCGAATGACAACTGCTGCTCCTTTTTTTTCAAAGTACATCGCATTTTCATTTTCTTGTCCTGGAACAGGCTTATATAAAATGACAGGTACTTGCAACGCTGCTGCTTCACTTAATGTTATTCCGCCTGGCTTCGTAATCATACAAGAAGTAACTCGGAATAATTCATCAATATTTTCAACATACCCAAACACTTTTAATGCATCGGAATTTTGCTTCTGTAAACTTAATAAATCATGTTTTAAAGCTTCATTTTTTCCACAAACGACAACTACTTGTAAATTAGGCACTGACATAAATGATTGGCATAGTTCTTTTACATTTCCTAATACCCCATGAGCACCTGCTACAATTAGTAAAATCTTTTTATTCTTACATAACTGATATTTATTATATATGATGTCTGAATTTACCTTTAACTCAAAACTACTCCGAATTGGAATTCCTGTTTCAACAATTTGTTCCGCAGGTACACCGATATCAACCATCAATTCTTTCACGTGATCCGTTGCAACAAAATAACGATCTACTTCTCGATGAATCCATATTTTGTGCACGCAAAAATCCGTTAATACGTTATAGACAGGAATTGAAATCCCCGTTTGTTTTTTCAATTCTGGTACAGCAATAATTGGAAATGTATTAATTACAATATCAGGTTTCTCCACCTGTAACAGTGTTTTCAAACGTTTTCTTCCAAAGTTCGCATACCAAGATGCTATTTTCTTATCATAAATTTTTTCTACCCCGTAATAAAACAAACGATATAATTCTTTTCCTATTGTATAACTTTTTAAATATAGATATTTTGTAATGTCAGTTATAAATGGATGTGATTCTCCAAACAAGTCGCATACAATAACATCTTCAATTCCTTTTTGGCGAAATGTTTGTTCTAATGTTTTTGCTACTTGCACATGACCATTACCGTAATGTGCAGTTAATATTAAAACCTTGGGGTTTTTTATCAAACAAATCCACTCCTAGCTTTTTGTTTCTCCATATTGCATATACGACAATAGGAAAAACATTTTCCTTAAAAATTACATAAACAGATTCTAATAATTCCCTTTTCAGCTATGTACCTGTCGTGGATATGCAAAGCATATAAGATTGACCCCTTAATCCTATCTGTGCTCATATCTTTACATTATACTTTCCTATAAGAGCTTTCGCAATAACTTACAAATCTTCTCTATTCCATGATACTCACTCTTTTACTTCTTAATTCTTTTTACTATTTTGATTTCCCTTTACAATTATGTAAATTTATCCACTTAGTCCGTACAAAATTATGGATATTCTACTTTCAGTATACTCTTTTATCAATATATACTCTAGATTTTATTGTAAAGAAAGCAAAAAGCCTAATCCAATATTTGGATTAGACCGCTTGTAAAATATGTTTAGCATGTTCTACATTTTTCTCAGTAGGTGGTTCTACATTTGCGAGTGGGTACTTGTGTCCAAGCGCCTCCCATTTATATACACCAAGCTTATGATATGGTAACACTTCAACTTTTTGAACATTAGACAGACTTTGAATAAAGCTAGATAGTTTTTGTAGATCCTCTTCATTATCCGTAACACCAGGAACTAATACGTGTCGTACCCAAATCGCTTTATTCTTATCCGATAAATAACGAGCAAATTGTAAAATATGTTCATTTGGTTTCCCTGTTAATTTACGATGCTTTTTGGAATCGATATGTTTCAAATCCAATAAAACTAAATCTGTATAATCCATTAAAATATCTAGCTTATTTTGGAATTCTGGTTCCTCAGAATAACACCCACCAGAAGAGTCGATTGTTGTATGGATACCATCCTCTTTACACTTTTTAAACAACTCAATTAAAAAGTCTAGCTGTAATAATGGCTCTCCACCGCTAACTGTTATACCGCCTCCGGAGGCTTCAATAAATGGAAGGTAACATGTCACATCCTGCATCACTTCTTCAACTGTTATTTCTTTACCTTTACCGATTTCCCACGTATCAGCATTATGACAATATTGACAACGTAATAAACACCCTTGTGTAAATATGACATAACGAATCCCTGGGCCATCAACAGTACCACAAGACTCTACAGAATGTATTCTTCCTTTTACCATGTTACTTCCTCCTTTATTGAAACAGCCTCCCTTCGCTATGTATTAAAAGCGAAGGGACACTTTTTTCATTTACATGCTTTCATGCATTGTACGGTTAATTACATCAATTTGTTGTTCACGAGTTAATTTAATAAAGTTTACAGCGTAACCAGATACGCGAATTGTTAATTGTGGATATTTCTCAGGATGTTCCATTGCATCCATTAATGTTTCACGATTAAATACGTTAATATTTAAGTGATGGCCTTCTTTTACTGCATAGCCATCAAGCATAGATACTAAGTTACGTACTTGTACATCATCTTCTTTACCAAGTGCTTTTGGAATAATAGAGAATGTATTAGAAATACCATCTTGTGCATCTTCATATGGTAATTTAGCTACAGATAATAATGAAGCTAATGCACCTTTTGTATCACGTCCATGCATTGGATTTGCACCTGGTGCAAATGGTTCTCCAGTACGGCGTCCATCTGGAGTGTTACCAGTTTTCTTACCGTATACAACGTTAGATGTAATAGTTAAAATTGACATTGTATGAACGGAATTACGATATGTTTTATGTTTACGCAGTTTATTCATAAATGTTTTCACGAGATTTACAGCGATCTCATCTACACGATCATCATTGTTACCGTATTTTGGGAAGTCTCCTTCAATCTCGAAGTCAACTGCAATACCATTTTCATCACGGATTGGTTTTACTTGTGCGTATTTAATTGCACTTAATGAGTCTGCTACTACAGATAGACCCGCGATACCTGTTGCCATTGTACGAAGAACATTTGTATCATGAAGTGCCATTTCAATACGTTCATAACTATATTTATCATGCATGTAATGGATAACATTTAATGTGTTTAAATATAGACCCGCTAACCATTCCATTGTCATATCAAACTTATGCATAACTTCTTCGTAATTTAGTACTTCAGAAGTAATTGGTGCGTACTCAGGACCAACTTGTGCTTTTGATTTTTCATCTTTACCACCGTTAATTGCATATAATAATGCTTTCGCTAAGTTTGCACGAGCTCCGAAGAACTGCATTTGCTTACCGATTCTCATTGCAGATACACAACAAGCAATTCCGTAATCATCGCCGTAATCAGCACGCATAATGTCATCATTTTCATATTGAATTGCTGATGTTTTGATGGACATTTTCGCACAGTAGTTTTTAAAGTTCTCTGGTAATTGTTTAGACCAAAGAACTGTTAAATTCGGTTCTGGAGCTGGTCCTAAATTATCTAATGTATGCAAGAAACGGAATGAGTTCTTTGTTACTAATGGACGACCATCTAATGCCATACCACCGATAGATTCAGTTACCCAAGTTGGGTCACCAGAGAATAATTCATTATAATCAGGTGTTCTTGCGAATTTCACAAGACGTAATTTCATAATGAAGTGATCTACAATTTCTTGTACTTCTTCTTCTGTTAAAGTACCATTTGCTAAATCTCTTTCAATGTAAATATCTAAGAATGTAGAAGTACGTCCAAGACTCATTGCAGCTCCGTTTTGCTCTTTAATCGCTGCAAGATATGCGAAGTATAACCACTGGAATGCTTCTTGTGCATTTGTTGCTGGTTTAGAAATATCGAAACCATGAGAAGCAGCCATTTGTTTTAGTTCTTGAAGTGCACGCATTTGCTCAGATAACTCTTCGCGTAAACGCATTGTATCTTCGCTCATTACACCACCAGTTAAATTCAAATCAGCTTTTTTCGCTTCAATTAAATGATCAATACCATATAATGCTACGCGTCGATAGTCACCGATAATGCGTCCACGACCGTATGCATCTGGAAGACCAGTAATAACACCTGATTTACGTGCATTTCTCATTTCTGGTGTATAAGCATCAAATACACCTTGGTTATGAGTCTTTCTCCAATCTCTAAAAATACGACTAAGTTCTTTGTCCATTTCGTACCCATAAGATTCACAAGCTTGTTCTGCCATACGAATACCACCATATGGTTGTAAAGAACGTTTAAATGGTTTATCAGTTTGGAAACCGACTACTTTTTCAATATCTTTATTTAAGTATCCTGGGTCATGTGATGTAATAGAAGAAACAATTTTTGTATCCATATCAAGAACGCCACCGTTTTCACGTTCTTTTGTTGTTAAATCCATTACTTGATCCCAAAGTTGTTTCGTTGCTTCAGTTGCTTCTGCTAAGAAAGATTCGTCTCCTTCGAAAACGTTTACATTATTTAAAATGAAATCGCGAACATCAATCTCTGCTTTCCATTTTTCACCTTTAAAGTTTTCCCATGCGTTTTTAACATTTTCTAATACTTGAGTCATCCTAATCTCCTCCATTTTTGATTAGTACAGGACTAAGATTTTTTATATAACAGCTTACACACTTAGAATACTACTTTTTTACGAAAGTGAACGAAATAGTTGTGACATGTTTGTGAAATGTTGAGCAAACTACTATATATATAGTGTTAACTTCATTTAAAAGTCTTTAAAATTAACCCTTTCCTTAATTGTATTTTTTTGGTATCCTTATATACGAGTCCTATTTTGTAATATAAGAACAATACCCATTGTAGAGCTGTAATACTCTTATCTCCTAATCTGTTATAGTTTTTATAACAGAACAAAAAAGTGTACACATGTTGTACACTTTTTTTGTTACTTCTATAAAACATCTCTTTTTCTATTGCCATCATAGAATCCGCCACGATTGTCTGTTGATGCAATTATTTGCTCTAGTCCTTCTATATGATCACCTATAATTCGAAGTACAGCTGGAGGATGACCTATTTTTGCAAAATGTTCACTGGGACGAATACGGTTCATCTTATCAACCTCAACACGACATACACATGCAATTTCAAATCCAGAAAGAAGAGCCTTCACCTGTGCTACACAAGGTGACAATAAAGATGTATATCCAATTGCTTTCAAACACTTGTGGCTAAATGCATTAGGTACCGCAATAAGTGAGCCTACCCCTAAATCCTTTCTATCACAAGCTAAATTTAGTGCATACTTAAATGCAGTTACAAGATGAAGTGGTACTCTTAAATCTAAATAATGATTTAAATCATTTAATGCGACGTCCTTTCCATCTGCAATAGCTTTTGCAAAAGGATATAGTTCACTAGCTGGAATAACAAAATCACCATCTATAAATAACACAATTTCTCCTTTTGCAAAATAAGTTCCAAGTGAACGCCCTACATCGTTTCCAAGGGCTTCTTTATATACAATGGTTGTTGCGCCTTTGTCTTTTGCAATCGTTGCTGTTTTATCTGACGAACCATTTACGACAACGATTATTTCAAAAGGTTCAATTTTACGAAGCTCTTCTATAACCTTTCCAATTGTTTTCTCTTCATTTTGTACAGGAATAACAACCGATAGTTGCTTTTCTCTATACAAATTGGATGTAACGCCCCATCCTTGATAAAAATCTTCGAAATTTAAAGTATGATAGACGCTATCCCTTTTCCTATTTCCATCATAATATCCCCCGCGTATATCACTGCTTACTATTCGTTCTGCAACTGCTTCTATATGATCACCTATCATTCGTCTTTCAGATTGAGAAAGGTTCGTTCCATATGCAGCATGTTCAATCGGTCGAAATTTATTCGGCGTAATAACATCAATAGCACAATGACGGTTAATTCTCCATTTACTTTGTGCTATACGTAAATGAGCTACAATAGGATTAACTAAACATTCATATCCAATACTTTGGACGACTTCTTTCGTCAACGCATGAGGTACAGATAATAAAGAATCTATCTTTAATTCTTCACGCTCTAACATTGCATTTAATATTTGACGCCACACTGTAACGGAATGGGGTTTTTGTTTCTTTAAAAACAATGCGTCCAAATTATTTAAAACGATGTCAGTCTGATCATGTAAAATTGGATTAAGAAACAATTGTAATTTGGAAGTTGGAATAGCAAAGTCCCCATCTATAAATAGTAATACATCACCTATCGCATGTTTTGCGCCAACTGCACGCCCTACATCGTTTCCTAATAGTTCTGTATACCTGATTACTTTACAACCTAGCTGATCAGCAACCTCTTCTGTACCATCATTACAACCATTTGCTATGACAATAATCTCTACTGGATTTAACGGTTTTACCGATTGAATAACGTCTGAAATCGTATCTACTTCATTACTTGCAGGAATAATAACTGATAGCGACTTAGCCATTGTTTTCTTCACGAAACCATTTAATAGTTTCTTTCAATCCTTGTTCCCACGTTACTGTCGCTTGAAATTGAACAAGTTCTCTTAACTTTGTTACGTTCGGCCTTCTATTCGGAATTTCTTCAAAGCCATGTGGATATACTTCCTCAAAAGGAACTTTTACAATTTTCGAAGAAGATTTCGTTAGTTTTTTTATTGTTTCTGCTACTTCTTTTATACTCTGTTCGTTCTCAGAACCTATATTAATAATCTCACCATTTACCTTCTCATCCATTGCTCGAATTGTGGCTTCTACCGCATCACTCACATACGTAAAGCAACGTGTCTGCTTTCCATCTCCATATACGAGAATGTCTTCTCCTTGCAAAGCTGCACGGATAAATCGCGGGATTACCCCTGCATATGGACCATCTTTCGCTCTTGGACCATAAATATTAAAATAACGAACAATCGTTACAGGTAAGCCTTCTAATGCGTATCCTAAACATAATGTTTCTTCTAACGTTTTACAAACTGCATAACTCCAACGAATTTTAGAAGTTGCCCCATACAATCGATCTCCTTCTTCAGAGAAAGGCGGTTTGCCTTTACCATACACTTCTGAAGTAGATGCAAAAACTACTTTCTTCTTTCCTTTTAATGCTGCTTGTAAAATATTTCTCGTTCCGTCAAAATTCGTTTCAATGAGCTCTATACTTTTTTCCATTGTCGTTTTAACACCTAAAATTGCTGCTAAATGAAACACTACATCATGTTGATTTACTAATTCATAAATAGAATTTTTATCTAAAACACTTATTGGAATAACTCGAATCTCTCTCATTAGCTCATTATGATACTTATTTTTCCCTTTATAGAAGTTATCCACAATTGTGACTTCATAACCCCTTCTCACCAACTCTTCAGCTAAATGAGATCCAATAAATCCGGCCCCACCTGTAATTAAACATTTCTTACTCATACACTCACCTTCTTTATAATTCCCCTTGTATCTATTACTCGGTTCATTCCTTTAAAAAGCTTCCAATCGATATTAGAGTGGTCAGTTAAAATTAAAATACAACCTGCCTCTTTAACTGTTTGTTCATCCAAAGCAACAGATTGATACACCTTATCTCCAATTTCCGCGGAAGAAATATATGAATCATGGTATTTTATCTCGTATCCTTCTTTTATTAGTAATTGAATAATTGGCAAAGCCGGTGATTCTCTCAAATCATTTACATCTTTCTTATATGCGATTCCTACAATTAAAACTAGTCCGGGTGATTGCACCATACCCTTTACTTTCCGGACTATTTTCTCTGGCATTTCTTCATTAATTACATGTGCCGCCTCAATTAATTGACTAATTGCCCCATTCTTTTTTATTCTCCATTGAAAATATAAGGGGTCTACGGGAATACAGTGCCCCCCTATCCCTGGTCCTGGCCAATACGGAGTAAATCCAAAAGGTTTTGTAGATGCCGCTTCAATGGCCTCATAAAAATCAATCCCTAAACTTTCACATAATGTGTTTAACTCATTTACTAAAGAGATGTTAACTAAGCGCTGAATATTTTCAAATAGCTTACACATCTCTGCTACTTTCGGCGAACTAACAGGTACAACTACGTCAAAAATGGTACTATATAAATCCTGTACTTTTTGTTTACACTTTTCTGTTTGTCCACTAATAACTTTTGGAATAGATTGAACTGAATATTGACTATTTGCTGGATCAATTCTCTCAGGGGAATATCCGATATAGAAATCTTCTCCTACCTTTTGGCCAGCTTGAGAAATAATAGGAATAATAACTTCCTCAAGTGTGCCTGGATATGTGGAACTTTCAAAAATGAAGGTTTGTCCTTTTTGGAGATTTTGTTGTATATAATGCGAAGCTGAAATGAGGGCACTTAAATCTGGTTCTCTTCGTTCATTAATTGGAGTTGGAACAGTAACAATAACATAATCACTACTTTGGAAATCAGTAATACCTTTATCTGGTGTATTTACTATTAATTTATTTTTAGTCAATAAACTTTGCAACACTTTAGAAGAAACATCTGGAATATAACTTTCTCCTTTTATAATCGATTCTATTTTTCTAGTATCTTTATCTAATCCAAGTACGGTATGTCCTCTTTCTGCAAAATGGACTGCCAAAGGAAGACCAACATACCCTAATCCAATAATAGCTACTTTACTACTAGCATTCATCTGTATTCTTTTCTTCCTTTCTCAATTGTTGAATAGTGTCTCTATCGCGATCTCCATCTGTAAAACTCCCACGTTCGTCTGTATATTGTAATAGATAAGCAATCGCCTCAAGTTGATCACCGAAAATACGGTCAAATGCCGGAATACGTCCATTTACAAATCCATGTTGCTCCGGGCGTACCCGATTGGTTTTTATAACATCTACAAATTCTACTGCTGTAATAGAAAAAACCTCCAAAATAGCTTTCATTTGAGCTAATGGCGGAATAACAAGCGAGTCATATCCTATTTTCTCTATTACCCTTTTATGCATAGCATGTGGTACTGCCGTTAATGAGTTATTCCATAAATCCGGTCTTTTCGCTACTAAATTCACAAAATATTTCCCCATACTAATTGGATCTGCAGGATGAAACATATCTAATAAGCATTGTAAATCATTTAAAACCACGTCACTTCCATCTTCAACAGCTTGCAAAAATGGAGTGAGCTTTTTTGCTGGAATAACAAAATCACCATCAACGAATAAACAAATATCTGCCGTAGCATGCATGGCACCTATCGCTCGTGCTACATTATGTCCAAGCGCCTCCCCGAATTCAACAACAATAACATTCTCTAGCTTTGCCTGTTTAACAGTCTCAAAATCTGCTCCATTCGCGACAACAATAATTTCATCTACCCCTGCTTTTTTTACTTCTTGTATAACAAATCTTATCGTCATTTTTTCTTCTGACACTGGTATAATCGCACTATATTTCGCTTTTTCCTTCTTTAATACAACTGGTTTATAGTTCCCTATAAACTCCCTATCCCTGTTTCCCTCCGAAAAACCGCCGCGTTTACCATATGTTTCGATTACATATTGCAAAGCACGTAAATGATCACCCATAATACGGCTAGTCGCTTTCGGATAAGGAGAACCAGGTGATGTTCCTGTATGCACAGGACGAACCTTATTTGTGTGAATTACATCGACCGAAGCCGTATCAACAATATCTACTCCTCTAGACATCGCTATCGCTTGAAATAGTGCTGGATCTGCTAAATTCCACCACCCAAGTTTCTCGATAACTTCCCTGCTCATCGCATGTGGAATTGCAATTAAAGATCCAACAACAAGCTCCTTTTTATTCAAATAACGATTCAACATGAACTTTCCAACTGTCGTATAATGTGGTCTCATCTTTAAATAAACCGACCATGTTAAATTATTCACAACAATTTGATGCCCTTGTCGAATTCCTTTCACGAAACGTTGTAACTCTTTACTATCAATAACAATATCACCATCTAAAAACAAAACAATTTCACCTTTTGCTTCTCTAGCTCCAATAGCCCGTCCAACATCATTGCCAAGAGAATGTTTATAATAAATCACGTGACAATGATGTTGTAACGCTATGTCTTTCGTTCCATCTGTCGAGCCATTATCTACTACAATAATTTCGTAAGGCTTGAGCTTCTCCACTTCTACTAAAACTTGTGATAAAGTACTCGCTTCATTGTGCGCTGGAATAACAACTGATACTCTCATACTTGTATCACGCTTACCCTTCCAAGCGAACATAAGCAATAATAGGAGTACGCACAATTACATCTTCCGGTGGTCCATAAGAAGGAGAAGTACGAACACTTACCGCCCCATCTGTCACAGATAAAAGAATGCCTGTAACAATTTCTACAGCTGTCACAACTTGCACTAATTCACCAACATGGTTACGTAATTCATCAGTAAATAACATATATAGCTCTCCTTTCTTACACTTCTTTAATTGATATAATACTTGTAAATGGTAATAAAACTTCAGTTCCTATACCTTCTTGCAATGTTAAGAAATCATCACCGACTGCTACAATAACGCCTGTTAATTGTCCAACTGTCACCGTAATTTCAACATTTTTACCTAAATACTGCTTTGCAATTTCTTTAAAAGGTGATGTATTGCATTCTTTTAAAATGTTGCAAATAATAGATTGAAATTGGCTTGATTTTATAAATTCTTCCGTAGCTTGCTTAGAGTTTCTTTGAATAAACCTTGCAAAGTTTTGCGAAAATAAAAGTCGTTCCACAGCAGGCAATAATTTATCATCTAAAAAATAGCTTAATTGTCTATTAAACAATCTTGATAATTTATGCCAATATTTTCTGAACAGACACATACACTTCTCCTCCTATTATTTTTAGATTATAAAATTTTACATCCATACATCTTAATGTATACAAAATAGATATTTTTGTGATAGGTAAGGCATACATTTTCTAAAAGAAATATTTGTTTCAGGGCAAAAAAAAACTATCCAAAAGGATAGTTTCTTACACTTCAATATTTCGCAACATCGTATAAATGTCATTATTCACTTTACCAAATGATTTAATGTTGTTTTGAATGTTAGATAATAAAACAACATACACACTACCATTTTTACTAAATCCATTTAAACAATTCCAACCTGGCATTACACCGTGATTCGAATAGCTTCCTGGGTCTACGTACCAGCCAAATCCGTAATCTTTTTTCACGGCTGTAAACATTTGATCATAACTCGCTTTTGAAATTAACTTTCCAGAGTATAACGCTTCGTTAAATAAATATAAATCATGTGCACTCGTATATATATCACCACAACCATATAGTTGTGACATGCTCGGAATATTAGGTGTTGTCATATTATTATTTACTATTTTATAACCCGTTGATGGGAATCTTGTTTGTTCTAACGCTGTGCCAAAACCAGAATGTTTCATACCGGCAGTAGCAAAAATATGTTGTTTAATATATTCTTCAAGCGACTGTCCACTTACCTTCTCGGCAATGTATGCAAGTATAGAGTAGTTCGAATCGGAATACTTCCACTTCTCTCCTGAACCACCAATACGCTTTTGATTTCCTATCCGCTTTATCAGTTCTTCATGGGAAATATCTTCTTTTCCTTGCTCATATTCTGGAATCCCTGATGTATGTGTTAATAGATGTTTTAGCTGAATACTATTACCTTGTGGAAAATCTGGAATATACTTCGCAACAGTATCTTCAACTTGTAATTTATTTTGATCTTTCAATTGCATAATAGCAGTTGCTACAAACGCCTTTGAAATAGAACCAATATAAAAAGTCGTCTCTGAATTATTCGGTACTTGCTGCTCTTTATTTGCCATACCGTACCCTTTATTCAGAAGAACTTTTCCGTTCTTCACAATAACAGCTGTCCCGCTAAATCCTGCGTTTTGTAAATACTGGTCCAATTGAGCGTTTTCATTAATTTCTTGAGGTGGTCCTTCAGCAGGCTGTTCCGCAGCTTGCGCTTGCTTCACTTGTTCTTCCTGCTCTTTTTGTTTTTGCTTCTGTACGTCTTGTTTCTTTTTTTCTTCTTTCTTTTTTAGCTCTTCTTGTTTCTTCATTTCTGCTGCCGCTTTTAAAGTTTCTTCTTTCTTATTATGCGCAACAATTTTTGTATACATAAAATATACAAGTAATAATAGTAAGACGAGAATGATTGTTCTTTTTATGTATACAATCGGCCGACGTGCTTTCCCATTCGCATTATTTTTTTCCTGATCCATAATTGCCTTTTTCCCCTTATTCACCAATAATTTACTTCCTCTACTAAAGTTTCATTTTAGTAGATTATGGATAATCCATTCTATATCATCCCTACTTTATCACGCACTGCACATATTACCAACCTATATATACAAAAAAGAAAAAGAAAATTTACAAAAGTAAGATTCCCGTTAAATTTTCAACATAAAAAAAGAGGATATCCTCTAAAAAACTGATGTTATCAATTTTTTTGGATATCCTCTTATCTAATTATTTATACGTGTTTTTTCATATCATCGGCAACAGATTCAACATTTGTACCTACGATAACTTGTACACTTGTGTCACTCAATTTCATAACACCTTTTGCACCCGCACGTTTTAGTGCCGCTTCGTTTACTTGACCAGCATCTTTCACTTGTAAGCGTAGACGTGTTGCACAGTTATCAATAACTGTTAAGTTTTCTTTTCCGCCTAAAGCTGCTACGTAAGTTTCACCAATTGAACCTGCAACTGGTGCATCCGCATCTTCAACTAACTCATCGTCATCTTCACGACCTGGAGTTTTTAAGTTGAACTTCTTAATTAAGAAGTAGAATACTGCAAAGTAAATTGCTGCATAAATTAAACCGATACCTGCTAATAATACAGGTTTTGTTGCAATACCAAAGTTAATAACATAATCAATAGCACCTGCACTAAATGTGAAACCATCACGAATGCCAAGTGATGTTGTTATGAATAAAGAAAGACCTGTTAATACTGCATGCACACCATATAATACTGGTGATAAGAACATGAACGAGAATTCGATTGGCTCTGTAATACCAGTTAAGAATGAAGTTAACGCTAAACCAGCTAACATACCAGTAACTGCTTTACGTTTTTCTGGTTTAGCAGCCGCAATCATTGCGAAACAAGCTGCTGGTAAACCAAACATCATAACTGGGAAGAAACCAGTCATAAACATACCCGCTGATGGATCTTTTGCAAAGAAACGAGCGATATCACCATGAACAAGATCGCCAGCTGCATTTGTAAAGTCACCAAGTACAAACCAGAAGTATGTGTTCATTACGTGATGTAAACCGATTGGAATTAATAAACGGTTTAATAATCCGAATAACCCTGCACCGATTGAACCTAAGTTTACGATACCGTGTGATACTGCATCAATACCAGTTTGGATTGTTGGCCAAATTTGACCGAATACTAATCCTAAAAGAAGCATTACAATAGAAGTAATGATTGGTACGAAACGTTTTCCAGCGAAGAACCCTAACCATTCTGGTAGTTTAATCTTATGGAATTTGTTGTATAGTAATCCAGCGATAACCCCGGCAATAATACCACCGAGTATGGCCATATTTATTTTGGGCGTCAAAGCTGCTGCTTTAGAAACTTTATTCATCGTATCCGCTAATTTAGTTGGATCTACTGAACCGACTAAATCTTGAACACTTTTTAATTTATCATTTAGTTCTGCTGTTGAGTAAGTAACACTTAAAGCATTAGTTGTATTCTTCATAACTAAATAACCAATTGCACCTGCAAGACCAGCTGCACCACTACCGTCAATAGATAAACCGATTGCAACACCAATTGCAAAAATAAGTGCTAAATTATCAAAAATTGCTGCACCGGCCTGTGCCATAACAGGAATGTTTAATACGTCTTCTTGTCCTAGACGAAGCAATAATCCTGCTGCTGGTAGTACTGCGATCGGAAGCATTAAAGCTTTACCAATACGTTGTAAAAACTGCAACATTTTAATTCCCCCTAATTAAATTTATGAAATCGTTATCATTATAAGTACGCTTTAGAAAACGCTTTCTATTACATAACCATAATAACATATAGTTGTATAGATGTGTAGTTTTTATTTCTGAACTTTTTATGGATAAATCTCCTATTTCCAAACTGTTATATAAAAGGAAAATTCTCCTTTTAAAAATACACAATACTCGAAACGAAAGACCTATTATAGCACATTAAACTTTCGTTTTATCATTCCACTTTTTCATGTTATTATTTATTTCCGAGCATATCGGGAAAAGTAAACTTAGTTAATTCGAAATAGGAGCGTTGGTACTATGCAGTGCATTGAAACAAACAACTTACAACAGTTGTTAGAACAAGTAAAACCATATACGAAAAAAGGAAAACTTGCTACTTATATCCCCGAACTAGGAAATGCAAATCCAGACGATTTAGGGATTGCCATTTTCCATAAAGAAACAGAATATATCCATGCAGGCAACTCACAAACACTATTTACTCTTCAAAGTATTTCCAAAGTAATCACACTTGCCCTTGCCCTTTTAGACCGTGGTGAAGAATATGTATTTTCTAAAGTTGGAATGGAACCAACGGGTGACCCATTTAATTCTATTATTAAGTTAGAAACGACAAGTCCATCCAAACCCCTTAATCCAATGATAAATGCAGGAGCATTAGCTATTACAAGCATGTTAGCAGGAAAAGATAACGAGGAAAAAATGGAACGTATTCTTCATTTTGTACGTGAAATAACAGATAACCCTACTATTAATTATTCCTCTAAAGTTGCCGATTCAGAATTAGAGACAGCTTATCTAAATCGTTCGCTTTGCTATTATATGAAACAAAACGGTATTATCGATTGTGATATTGAAGAACTTATGGATTTATATACTCGTCAATGCGCAGTTGAAGTAAACTGCATCGATTTAGCACGTATCGGCTTAATTTTTGCAATGGATGGATATGATCCATATAAGAAAAAACAAATTATCCCTAAACATATTACAAAAATCTGTAAAACATTTATGGTCACATGTGGTATGTATAACGAATCTGGTGAATTTGCAATACGCGTTGGTATCCCTGCCAAAAGTGGTGTAGCGGGTGGTATTTTCGGCTGCGTAAAAGGCGATATGGGAATCGGCATTTTCGGACCAGCTTTAGATGCAAACGGAAATAGTATTGCTGGTTTTAAAATTCTTGAACTTCTTTCTGCTCAAGAAGGTTGGAGTATTTTTTAATCGCGAGTTATCCTGCTATACTAGCAGGATTTTTTATTTCACCAAAACCTCACTTTTGTCAGTTATCAATCCTCTTACAAAAACAGTGCTGAAAGTTTCTCTATATCATGCATATTTGTTCCCCCCTCCTGAATAATATAGTACAACCTAGCGCTATATGTGGAGGTGTGAAAGATGAAACTAATATTTCAAATGGGAAAACAACCTGTTCTTGAAAAAACAATCCTTCTTTTTATATTGAGTATTGTAGAAAGCTTGAAGTTAAAAGTTGTTTCACTCGACGAAGCTCACCGATACATATTCAATTTAGAAGTACTTGAATTATTAATGGATCGGAACATCGATGATCAAGTACTTGAACTTATTCATTTCGGGATGGGACTTGAAGACATTCATCATGTGCTTCCTGAAGAACTTGAGCACACGATTGAGGAATTAAAGTGGCTTTGCATCCAAGTGTTAAGTGAATACAGTATGCATGAAGAATCAGAGCAATTAATTGAAGACATACGCTAAAAAGCACCTATGTAGTATGTAGGTGCTTTTTATTTATTAAGAAGTAAATATCCGATGTCGATATATGCAACTTATTCAAGTATTTCCGAGGAAATGCTCGAACATTGTTTTTCTATTTTTACAACAACTGATCAATCCCAATAAGTATTAATAACACTCCTGCAATAACCGTCGCCCATTTCCCTAAGTATGCTGCTAAATATCGTTTCCCTACATATACAAAACCACTTATGCAAATAAAACTAAACACCCCAGAAATAGTCGCTGTAAGCCAAAGATTTAAATTTGTTACCCCAGCATCAAACCCACCTGCAATATTATTAATAGATAATGCAACTCCTAAAACAAGTGCTTCAGAAAAACTAATTGTTTTAGAGCCATCAAAATCTGCTTTTTCTGGATCACGTAAAATTCCCATAAGTACATTATCATCTTTAGAACCTACAGTATTTTTTTGACTCAAGAAAGGCTGACATAAAATAAACACCCCGATTATCCCTAAAACGATTGCTCCAATCAGGTTTGCTGTAAACTCTGAAATAAATAACGCAATCCAGTTCCCAAAAAATCCAGCTAGTAAAGTAAATAAAAACCCGAAGAATGCGATGATAAAATTGTTAAACCACGAAATACGAATTTTACGAATGCCATACGCAATTCCAACACCTGCATTATCTAAATTAGAAGCGATCCCGATTAAAAAAATTGAAAATAAGCCTGCCGTACTCATAAATAGTCACCCCTTTTTCTCACTTTTCAATGCATATTATGAAAATGTTGAGCAACTGTGCCTGTCTGTTTCATATACTTGTAATAAATGCTCAACATTTTTTCAACACTAAAAAAGGAGTGCCTACACTATGGCTAATGAAAACCCGAATGATCGGCTTGGTAAATTAATAAAAAAACTTTTAAAAGAACGCGCCCTATCTATGCGCCAACTAGGAATACTTACAAATATTGATCCTGCAACAGTCTCAAGAATTATTAATGGCAAACAACCGCCAAAACAAAAACATCTACAAAAATTTGCAGAATGTCTTCAAGTTCCACCCCAATTGTTATTTGATGAAATGTACCCTGATTCTCCTCACATAAATAAAGAAAAAACGGATATGTACACATCTCTTGATACCATTCAGCAAACTTTACAATCCTCTAACTTATTCGATTTCGATTACACTACAACTCGCGTAAAACAAGAACTCGAAAATTACGAACGCTATGCCCAGACAACAGAAGGCGAAAAACGTATTCATGACAGTTTTGCAAGCAAATTAGAGCAAATTGATAGTGCTGGTCCTTTTATTGAACAATTAACAGATATGTATCAACAATTTTGTAATGAAGCCATTTCAAAAGAAGAACGTGCAGTTCTTGGGAGCGCATTACTTTATTTCATATTATCGACAGATATTATTCCCGACTATCTCTTTCCAATTGGCTATTTAGATGATGCGATTGCCGTTGAATTAGCGAAAGAGAAATTAATTGAAATGAAACGAAAGACATAGCAAAATAAAGAACTATTTCAGTTGTTTATATTCAACTCTGAAATAGTTCACTAAAAAATCGTACAAGTATACATACTCGTACGATTTTACTATACAAATCTATTTTTTCGTGTGGCACCATTCATATATAAATGTTGTTATCACTTTTGTAAATTCAATTAACTGTTCAATTTCAACTTTCTCATTTACAGAATGTGCTTCTTCTAATGTACCTGGTCCATATATAATCGCTGGAATGTGAAACTCACTAAACCAACCGCCATCAGTTACCGTTGCAGACATATCTAAAATTGCATTTTTTGATAGAATAGACTCGTGTACTGAGCTAAGTTTTTTTACAGCTTTATGTTCACTATCTACTTCTAATGAAGGAAAAATTTCACCACGATCTACAATCATTGATTCTCCGCCCCACTTAAATTGTGGCGGATTTTCACTTAACCATGGATCGGCAGCTGCCACCTTTCCAATATACTCTTCAATTTCGTTTATTATTTGTTCATGTGTTTCATTCGGATAGAAGTGCACTGTTATCCACAATCGGCACTCATCCGCAATAAACGCCGCATGCCTTCCTCCCTCAATAACAGCTGGATTAATTGTTGTTGTTCCAGATGGATAGCCTTCATATGTTTTCATGACTGCCCAGTGGCGCTCTAATTCTTGTAAGCTTTGTACAATTTTCATCATTTTTTCAATCGCACTCGCTCCAAATAAACGTCCTCCAGCATGGATCATTTGTCTGCGCGTTGCATCATGAAACGTTTGTGGACTTTTCACTGTAATCCATCCAGTAATGACACCGCCTTGTCCTTGCATATGTAAATCGCTCGTATCCACTACTACTGCAAAATCAGCATCGTAACCCCTTTTGCAGCATTGAAGTGTACCTGCTTCTCCAACTTCTTCTCCAATTACCGATTGAAAAGTTAAATCTCCAGGTAATTCAATACCAGCTTCTTGTAAAAGTTGAATGGCAAATAGCGCTCCAGCCAGCCCACCTTTCATATCTGCTGCGCCACGTCCAACTAACCAGCCATCTTTTATAAATGGATCAAATGGATTTGTTTCCCACGCCTCATCTGCTGACACTTCGGCTACATCCATATGTCCATTAATAATAAGACTTTTATATGAGTCACTTTTTATCCCTTTTTTTACCCCAACAACATTCGGATCATTCGGATATACATCCCATTTATCAATACTAAAATTTCGTTTTCTTAAAAACTCTGCAACAAATTCTTGTGCTTCATTTGTATTTCTCGCTGGCGGTGCTGGTGTTTCAAAACGAATTAAAGTTTTTGTAAGTTCTAGTAATTCCTCTTTCCTTGAATCTATTTGTTTTAACAACTGCGAAACTTCTGGATTCATCGCTAATTCCCCTTTGCATACATAGTATGTTTCCAGCTTTATTTTCACAAAAAAAGAGACTGTTTACAATTTTACAGTCTCCTAATTAATCACTATTATAAACTCTCTACTTCCGTTGTATTTGTCTTTTCAATATGCTCTACATTACTTCCCTTATTTCTTGTAGCACGATAAAACAGTAAGCAAACAATCATAAATGGAATACCACAATACAATGCCATTCTTTGTTCTGGAATAAAGGCCATGCCAACGATTACTGTTAAATTTAATACTAACGCAAGAAGTGGTACAAATGGATACAATGGTGTTTTAAATTTCAAGTCCTTAACATCCCCGCCCCGCTTCATGTATGACCTTCTAGCTAATAAATTTGATAAAGCAATAGATGCCCAAACTAGTATCGCTCCGAATCCAGCGATAGAAAGCAGCCATAAATAAACTGTATCTTCCGCATAAATACCTGATAGTAGTGAGAGACACCCTACAATTGTGCTTACGATTAATGCATAAATAGGAACACCGTTTTTAGATAACTTTCCAAAAATTGGACTAATCATTCCTTGATTAGACATAGACCATAGCATACGCGAAGTTGCATATAATCCTGAATTCGCAACGGATAGTACTGCTGTAATAATAACGAAATTTATAATATCTGCTGCATAAGGAATACCAATTTTATCAAATACAACTACGAATGGACTTTCTATTACTCCTGCTTGCTGCCAAGGGAATAGTCCAGCAAGAATAAAAATAGATAGTACAAAGAAAACAAGTATACGCCAAACTGTATTGTTAATTGCCTTCGGGATCGTTTTCTCTGGATTTTCACTCTCACCTGCTGCAATACCAACTAATTCTGTTCCTTGGAAAGAAAAATTAACTGCAATCATTGTAATTAAAATGGCTGATAATCCATTTGGAAACAATCCACCATAATCAGTAAAGCTAGAGAACATTGGCGCTGGTTCATTCCCTTTCATATCTAGAAACCCAAACATTGCTGCCCCGCCCAAAATAATAAATGCAATAATTGTAATTACTTTAATACTTGCAAACCAAAATTCCACTTCCGCAAAACTTCTTGAAGATAACGCATTAATAGCAAAGAGCAGTACCGCGAACACTACACACCAAATCCATGACGGTACATCAGGAAACCAACGTTTCATCAAAATACTAACTGCAATTAATTCAATACCTATCGTAGCAGACCAGTTTAACCACGACATCCATCCCACTACATAACCTGCTGCAGGAGAAATATGCTTTGTCGCATACGTTTGATAAGACCCTGCGTCAGGCATCGCAACCGCTAACTCTCCAAGACAGAGCATCGTTAAATACATTACAAATCCACCGACAAGATACGCTACAATTGCTCCTCCAGGTCCAGCTTCATGAATCGTATAACCTGATCCTAAAAAAAGTCCTGTACCAATAACTCCACCGAGTGCAATCATAAATATGTGCCTGCTTTTCAATTCTCTTTTTAATCCTTGGTTTTGATCCATCATATAAATCCCCCCTTTTCACTTTGCCAATCCATTTAATGTAAGCGTTTTTAAAATTATTCACCGTAAAAATAATGATTGAAAATAGCAAAAATACATATCACTTACATTAATCACTGCCTGTTACTAAAAGGTCATCCCTTACTGTTATTAATAACTTTTGATCAGCAATAGCTTGTCCTTCTACTACTTCTAATGATTCAATATAACCACTGATTCCTATCTTAATTTCTACTTTCTGTTTATCTATTGTTTCAATTAACGCTAATTTCTCCCACTCGTATACGTAAGAACTTTCCGTAACAAATAACTTCTCTACTTTTCCATAACAAGGACTATACACACCTTCTATAACTGTCTTCACTTTATAAACCCCTCCCTCTTATTAATTGACACCGAAACGTTGTATATCCTGTAAAAATTCATATTCTCCCCTCTAGAGATTTCAAATATTATTTATGCAAAATGCGTACCAAGTCTCTAATTCATATATTAAATGAGAGTTTTACACAAAAAAGCGTGCACAACCGCAAAATTTTTCTATCATTTGAAAAGTTTTAAAAGAAAAATAGCAAAAAAATTTTGCGGTTTTATAAGAATTTTAATAAAATTATAAAAAGTCAGTCTTCATAGGGTGAAATGAGGAGAAGATAATCTATGCGTACAGAAGACATTAATTTTAAACAGATCATTGAAATGAACATGCTATATGAAACTTTACTCAATGAACTCGATATCGGGATTCATATTATTAATGAGGAAAGTAAAACGATTATCTATAACCGCAAAATGATGGAAATTGAATCAATGGAACGCTCAGATGTATTATATAAAAGTCCTTTAGAAATATTTGCATTTGAAGAAAATAAAAATAGTACTCTTATAGAGGCATTAAAATTAGGAAAAACAAACAAAAATATAAAACAAACGTATTTTAACAATAAAGGACAAGAAATTACAACGATTAACGATACTTTCCCTATAATAGAAAATGGAAAAATTAAAGGCGCTATTGAAATATCAAAAGAAATTAGTAACTTAAAGCAAACAATAAGAATGGGCCCTTCTCGAAAACAAAGTACTAAATTTACCTTTGATCACATAATTGGTGATTCTGAAGCTATTCAATCAATCATTACTGAAGGAAAAAGAGTAATTCGTACATCTTCCTCCATACTTCTAGTAGGAGAAACAGGCACTGGGAAAGAACTATTTGCACAAAGCATCCATAATGAAAGTCAGCGTTCAACAAAACCCTTTATTTCACAGAACTGTGCCGCTATACCTGATACACTCATGGAAAGCTTATTATTCGGTACAAACCGAGGTGCATTTACAGGAGCTATCGATAAAGCTGGTTTATTTGAAGAAGCGAACGGAGGAACTTTGTTATTAGATGAAATCAACTCATTAAGTCCAGCACTTCAAGCGAAGTTACTACGAGCTATACAAGAAAAAACAATACGAAGAATCGGAGGCACACACGAAAAAGAAATTGATGTTCGTATTATAGCAACTATCAATGAAGATCCTTTCGAAGCCATCGCACATAATCGATTAAGAGAAGACTTATATTACCGATTAAGCGTCGTTACTTTATGTCTTCCGCCTTTACGTGAAAGAAAAGAAGATATTCTAGCTCTTGTTCAGCACTTTATTGAAAAATATAATACTCAATTTGGGCTCAACGTAACCGATGTAGATGTAAATGTAAGAGAATTTTTCTATGCATACGATTGGCCTGGAAACGTACGGGAGTTGGAACATATAATTGCAGGTTCCATGAACTTGATAGAAGATGAAACCATCATTACAGCGTTTCATATGCCTACTCGCTTTCGTGAACGAATAAAAACAGAATTCAATATGCAGCATGCACTAACTAATCACAATACTGATGCACCTAAAACTTTAAAACACACAATAGAAAAAATGGAAAAGAACTACATTAATCAAATTCTTAAAGAGAATCATGGCAACATTTCACAAGCTGCAAAATTTTTAGGATTAAGTAGGCAAAACTTACAATATCGAATTAAAAAACTGCATTTACACATATGAAATGAACATGTCTCCAAGTGCAAAAACAACTTGGTAAAATATGTTATAATAAACGTATAACATGCTAGAAAGGGGCTATATATATGAGTAATGATAAAAAATTAAAGTTATTACAATACTTATACTTTTTCCCTGCCATGCTCTGTATGATGTTATTCATTAATGCCGATGTAAGCAGCTCTCCTTATGCAAAGCTATTAGGAACAATTTTTGGCTCCTTTGCAGCTATTATGCTTGCTGCTTTTTGGAATTTAAAGCTACGTATAAAAAATGAAAAATCTTCGTAATACTAAAAAAATCGAGCTACTTAGCCCGATTTTTTTATTTGCCATTAAAACTCAACATTCTCTAAATACAACCCACTTGCCTCAGCAAGACAATTAATTTGATTGCGCTGCTTTTCTTCTAAAATGTTTGGAATTGCTTCAGCATCTAATTGTCCTAATCCAACTTCAATTAATGCCCCAACAATTTTTCTTACCATATTATGAAGGAAGCCGTTACCACTTACTCTAATTTGTACAAACCCTGCCTCTTCCATCACATCAAGTGTATATACTTCTCGAACCATAGATTTTTTCTTTGATTTCGCATTTGAAAAAGCAGTAAAGTCATGTGAACCAACTAAATGTTTTGCAGCTGCTTTCATGCTTTTCACATTTAATTTTTTATTCACATGCATGCTGTATTTACGCATAAATGGATTTGTATGCTCTTCATTCCAAATTTTATACAGATATGTTTTTGCTTTAGAATTGTAACGAGCATGGAAACGATCATGTACTTCTTCCACATTCGTAATGCTAATATCATTAGGTAAATATTGATTTAAATATTTTTTCACTTTATGTTCCACTAACTTCTCATCACTTTGAAAGTTAGCAACTTGATTCAAAGCATGTACACCAGCGTCTGTTCTACTACAACCGATAATTTCAATTTCTTTTCCGATCATTTCAGATATGACACTTTCGATTTTTCCTTGAATCGTATTATCGTTATTACCGAGACGTTGCCATCCTTTAAAACGTGCACCATCGTACTGAATCGTTAATTTATAATTATGCATAATATTCTCCTTCATAGAAAATATTCCCTCATACCATGAGGGAATATTAATAAACTTTACTTTCTAACAAGCTTCACTACATTTTCTACGTGAGCTGTATGCGGGAACATATCAACTGGTTGCACATACTCCACTTCATAGCTCTTCATTAATGCTTGTACATCACGTGCTAATGAAGAAGGATTACAAGACACATACACAACTTGTTTCGGCTTCACTTTTAAAATTGTTTCCAGTAATTTATCATCGCAACCTGTACGTGGTGGATCGACAACAATTACATCTGGACGCCATCCTTCTTTTACCCATTTCGGTAACCATTGTTCAGCTTTACCTGCTTCATATTTCGTATTTGTAAATCCGTGACGCTTCGCATTTTTTCTTGCATCTGCAATCGCTTCTGGAATTACATCCATACCACGTACTTCCGCTGCATCATTTGCAAGCCAAAGTCCGATTGTACCAACACCACAATACGCATCTACAATTTTCTCATCGCCTGTTAACGCAGCTGCTTTTTTCGCTTCATCATATAAAACAATTGTTTGTTCTGGATTCAACTGGAAGAATGCACGTGCTGATAATTCAAATGATAAATCGCCAAGTGTTTCTTGAATTACTTCTTTTCCAGCTAATTTAAATGTTTTGTCTCCAAAAATAACAGATGTTTTACGCCAGTTTACATTTTGCATAATTGATTTAACCGCTGGCATCTGTTTTTGTACTTCTGCAACAAATTGTTCTTTATTTGGTAATTCTTCTTTTGTTGTAATAAGTGTAACTTGTACTTCCCCTGTTTGAACTGCAGTACGTGTTACAATTGTGCGTACTAAACCTTTTTGTTTTTTCTCATTGTAAATAGAAACATTTAATTTTTCTAAAATACGTCTTACAACTTTTGTCGCTTCATTCGTTGCTTTATGTTGAATCATACAGTGAGCAATATCAATTAACTGATGTGAGTTTTGTTTATATAGCCCTGTAATAACCTTTTCGTCTTTACGCCCCACTTGTAATTGACTCTTATTACGGTAATGCCATGGATTTTCCATGCCAAGCGTTGGACGAATTTTCTCTTCCATACTGTTTTTCATGTACTTCTCAAATGCTTGTACAACGATATCACGCTTTTGATTCAATTGTTCTTTATAATCTAAATGTTGCAGCTGACAACCGCCACACTCCTCATATACTGGACACGGTGCTTTCACACGATGCGGTGAAGCTTTACGAACTTTTTTCACTTTCGCTTCAGCGAAGCCACGCTGAATTTTCGTTGTTTCTGCAACAACTTCTTCTCCTGGTAATGCCCCTGGAATGAAAACAACTTGTCTCTTAAAATAACCAACGCCTTCTCCGTTAATCCCAAGACGTTTAATTGTCACAGGAAACGTTTGACCAACTTCCAACTTACTCTCATGTTGCTTTTGTATCATTATTACACCTCTACTCTATACTTTTCCATAAATATAACGCTGCATAACTGCAGTATGGTTCACACTCTTGTTTCACTTTTTCTAAAAATGCACCATCAGGTTTATCATCTAATTGAAATATACCTTGCACTGCACGCTGAATCCCAATGTCCGCTTTCGGGAACATATTTTTCCGTCCAAGCCCAAACATTAAAAAGTTTTGCACTGTCCATGCACCAATTCCCCTAATTGGCAACAATTGTGCTGAAACTTCTTCTTCCGTCCCATTTTCTATACTCGCTAAATTTAATGTACCACTGACAATACTTCGACCTAATCCTACTATATATTCAGCCTTTCGCTGACTAAACTTCTGCTCTCTCAATTCTTCTATTGAAATATTTGCTACTATTTCCGGAGTGGGGAAAAAGAATACACCGTTCTTCTCTATTCCATACCGTTTCACAAATTGTTCTGTTAACACAGTAGCAAATTTCAAATTTATTTGTTGGTGAATGATACAGCGAAGAAGACAAGCAAAATAATCAAATTCTAAAATAATTGGAGTATAAGCATATGTTTCAAATAGTGGACGTAATGATGTGTTTAAAAAATGATTTTGTATATCTTGAAACGGTTCATTCCAATGAAAAATGGCCCTCATTCGTTTCATGACTTTCTCCGGATTTCCTGTCTGACTAGAAATCCAAAACTGTGGATTTTGAACAGTACCAATCCCTTGTAAGCGAACAATAACCTGTTCCTCGTCTATACAAAGCGGGATATAAATGACTTTCTCATCTAATTGAATGACGTTAAGAGGATCAAAAGATAAACGTTTTAATACTTCTTCAAAATGATACGGATACTCTAACGTAACATGTTCGCTCCACATACGTTTCCCCATCCTTTTTACACATCATTATAGCATGAGAAAACCGTAAGCATACATGCTTACGGTTGATTGCTTTTTACTAAGTCATCTAGACTTTTAAAATGATACCCTTTCTCGCGCAAATCATCAATGATTTTCGCAAGTGCTTCTGCATTATCTTTTGATATTGCATGAAGTAATAAAATAGATCCTGGGTGAATCATCGTCATAACATTATTATGCGCATATTGCCATCCTCTTTGCTGATCCACTTTCCAATCCAAAAATGCAAGTGACCAAAATACATTATAGTAGCCCATTTCTTTCGTAAGAGCTAACGTTCTTTCACTAAATACGCCGCGCGGAGGACGTACATATTTCACTTCTTTTTGCCCAGTTACTTTTTTAATTTCTTCCGTTACACTCGTTAATTCTTCACGAAGCTTCTCATCATTTACCGCTGTAAAATCAGGATGACTCCAAGAATGATTTCCAATAATGTGTCCTTCATCCTTCATTCTTAACAATAAATCTTTTTGTGTTTTAATGTAATGCCCCGTTACAAAGAAAGTTGCTGGTACTTTTTTCTCTTTTAATACATCTAAGATTTTCCCTGTGTATCCATTCTCATATCCATTATCAAATGTTAAATAAATATCTTTTTTCTTCGTATCTCCTAAATAAAACCCGCCATTTTTTTGCAGTAAATCCGTATATAACTTTCCTGCATCTGGTACTGTTTCATTTTTAGGACGCGGGATTCCCCAGTTATGTGGAGTATTTGTATAAGCCAATGCCGAAACTGGAACAAGTGCCATCATAATTGAAAAAATGAGACCGATATATAACCATTTATATTTCATAAATAGTCTCCTTTCCATATATAATCGTACCTGTAGTTTCTGTTTACTTACTTACTTTCATGCTGTGCATGTTTTTCTATATATACCAAAAAATGCATCTCGAAAGATTCGAGATGCATTTTTGTTTATTTAAATACCGGCTCTTTAAAGCTCGCTAATTTTTCAAGTGATGTTTTATCAACATCTGCATGTAAACTATTACCATGAGAGTCCATCGTTACAACTGCTTTAAAACCTTCAATGCGTAAATGCCACATTGCTTCTGGAATACCAAATTGTAAGAAATCAACATCTTTCACTTCTTTAATACATTCAGCATAATATTGCGCCGCACCGCCAATTGCGTTTAAGTACACGCCGCCGTGTTCTTCTAAAGCCGCTAATGTTTTCGCACCCATACCGCCTTTTCCAATAACAGCGCGAATACCAAATTTCTTCATAATATCGCCTTGGTACGGTTCTTCACGAATACTTGTCGTTGGACCTGCCGCTTTAATTTGCCAATTGTCATTGTCATCTTTCACAACAACTGGACCACAGTGGTAAATAATTTGTCCATTTAAATCTACTGGACAATCATTATCCATTAAATGCTTATGGATTGCGTCACGACCTGTATACATCATGCCATTAATTATTACAACATCACCAACGCGAAGTCCACGAATTTGCTCTTCTGTAATTGGTGCTTGTAATACAATCTCACGTTGCTCTGTTTTTTCTTGTGCTTCATGCTGAAGTGTATCTTCACCTTCTTGATATAACCAATCCATAATTTCACCTGTTTCAGGATGGATTGTTACACCTAGGCGGCGATATGCCCAGCAATTATACGCCACAGATACGTAGAAGCTAGCCGGCAGGCGGTTATACACGCCAATTTTACAGCCCAGTAAAGTGGTTTCTCCACCAAATCCCATTGTACCAATGCCAAGCTTATTCGCATTTTCTAATACGTACTCTTCAAGTTGTTGTAACTCTGGTACTGGATTGACGTCATCTAATGTACGGAATAATTGATTTTTTGCTAATTCATAACCTGATGTGCGGTCTCCCCCGATACCAACACCAATTACACCAGCACTACATCCTTGACCTTGTGCTTGGTATACTGCATGAAGAAGGCATTTACGAATTCCTTCTAAATCACGGCCAGCTCGTCCAAGTCCTTCTAGTTCACACGGTAAGCTATATTGAATATTTTTATTCTCACAGCCACCACCTTTTAGGATTAAACGTGCATCAATATAATCTTTTTCCCATTGTTCAAACTTAATAACCGGTGTACCTGGTCCTAAATTATTTCCACTATTGTCTCCAAAAAGAGAGTCAACAGAATTTGGACGAAGTTTACCATCTTTTGTCGCCCGCTCAAGCGCATTATAGATAGCTTCCTTCAACTTTAATTGGTTCACACCAACTGGTGTATAAATTTTAAACGTTGGCATCCCTGTATCTTGGCAAATCGGTGAGATGTTATCATCAGCCATTTTAATATTATTTGTAATTGTGCCAAGTGCCATCGCAGAACGAGTCCCTGCATTTTCTCGCTCTTTCGCTTGTTGAATCGCACGACGAACATCTTTCGGTAAGTTCGTTGACGTTTCAACAATTAGTTGATACATGCTTTCTTGAAGCTTTTCCATTGTTACTTCCCCCTCAATTGTGAACGCTACCAAAACGTTATGAGCTGAAAATTCCATTGTTATGCTCTTTAGCTTTTTATTTGTTTCACGCTATTAAAGCATAAATGAAATTTTTCACAACTTGATTATACCTCTTTTTCTATCGTCCTTCTATTATCCGCACAGAAAAAGGCTACCAAATTGGAATTGGCAGCCTTTTTAATATATTATTCGTCTTTTTTAAATTGCTCACATTTTAATTCTAATTCATCTAACATTGCAAGAAGACGATCTACATCTTCTAATTCTACTTCTTCAGGTTCAATTGTATCAATTACTTCAATGAACATATTTAAACGCTCTTTTAAATATACTAATTGTGTATCTTTATCTTGAATTGCTTTTCCCATGAAGGCACTCTCCTTTTAATTCGAGTTGCTTTTATTATACCGCAAAAATGATTGCTATGGGCATGAAATTTCATCAATTTTGTCACAGTCATCCACTATAATGTAAGCCCTCTCTCTTTTCACGCTAAAAAGTTTCACTTTATAAAAAGCACATATTCTTCTATTATAGAGAATGGACAAATTGTTATTTCAATAGTCAAAGGAGTATTTCATATGACGATATCACAAAAAATGAAGCCGATTACTCCTTCTTACGATCCATGGGAAACGTATATGGACCTTGAAGAGTACGGCAAACTACTATTAACAAATGTTGAATTTACAACGACGACGTTATGCAATATGCGCTGTGAGCATTGCGCTGTTGGTTACACGTTACAGCCGAAAGACCCAAATCCGCTTCCGATGGATCTTTTATTAAAACGATTAGATGAGATTCCTCATTTACGTTCTTTAAGTATTACTGGCGGAGAACCTATGCTTTCAAAAAAATCCGTCGACAACTATGTAACACCACTCTTAAAATACGCCCATGAACGAGGCGTTCGCACTCAAATCAACTCTAACTTAACTATAGATTTAGCACGTTACGAACAAATTATTCCTTATTTAGACGTGTTGCATATCTCTCATAACTGGGGAACAATTGATGACTTCGTTGAAGGCGGATTTGCAATGATGGAGCGTAAACCTACTTACGAACAACGTGCAAAATTATTCGAAAGAATGATTACAAATAGTAAGGCTCTATCAGATGCAGGTGTACTTGTATCGGCCGAAACAATGTTAAACAAAAGAACTCTACCACATATTGAACATATTCACCGTCAAATCGTCGAAGAGATGGGCTGTAAACGTCATGAAGTTCACCCAATGTATCCAAGTGACTTCGCGAGTAATCTAGAGATTTTAACAAAAGCTGAAATTCGTGATGCTATTGAGCATTTACTAGAAATTCGCGATGAAAATGTATGGATGTTATTTGGAACGTTACCTTTCTATGCTTGTAGCGATGACGAGCGAGACATTGCCACATTTAAAAAATTACAAGAGAGCAAAAATGTCACTGTTCGTAATGATCCAGATGGCCGTTCTCGTTTAAATGTAAATATTTTCGATGGAAATATTATTGTGACGGACTTTGGTGATGTTCCACTTCTAGGAAACATACAAACAAACACATTACAAGAAGCATATGACAAATGGAGTGCTTCAAAAACAGCAAAATCATTAAGCTGTCACTGTCCTGCAGTAAAATGTCTTGGACCAAATGTTCTTGTAAAAAACAGCTACTATCCGACAGAAGATTTCTTATCAAAAACAGCAAACATTACATTATAAAAAACGTCAGCTTATAAGCTGACGTTTTTTTATGTTATTGCGAGTGGGAGGAAGAAATGAATTTAAAAAATAAATAATCATGAATTGGAATCGCCGCTCCAATTCCTTGAGAAGTAATATTTTTCACAACAAGTCTTTTTTGATTTCCCTTTAATACAAGATACACTTCTCCAAATGTTACTTTTCCCTTTTCATTTACTGCTGGTGTATAAGCGTATAAATATCCGAGTTGACTCGGACTAATATTATACACACGCTCATGTCCAGTACCATAACCAATAGTTGTTTTAAACGAAAGGGGCAATTGTACTTTTTCAAGCGCTTTGAGAAGCATCATTTTTTTCACATCTGCAGCATCTTTCATATCTGCTGTTAAATCGCCTTCAACCGTCTTTTGTGTTTCTTGCTTATAGCGAAGTGGATATAAACGGTCTCCTCCGCGATTATCATACACATTTCGATTCACTTGTTTATATTCCCAATTAATCGATGTGTCTACTGATTCATAATGTAAAGCCCATTGACCTAAATAAATTTTTGCCCGGTACCCTACTGCAAGCGGCGCATTTGAAATTGTCGTTTCATTAAACATCCGAATTAAGTCTGGATTTTCAATTTTAATATTAGCTGTTTTCAATAGTTCTTGAGCAAACTTACTTGGCTGTAAACGTGGCAAATCTTGCGCATCATTTGGAAATGTATTGTCTTTTGAAATATTTAAAACAGATGAAGGCATTTTTGTTCCTACTGTTGTCTTTGCAAAACTCATGTTAGGAAATAATAAAATAAACGAGACCATAGTTGAAAGACATATGCTGTATACTCGTTTCACCTGTCTGGCTCCTTCCTATGTAAAGGTATATATACTACTTTGTTTATTGTTTTCTCTGAGCACAATTGTTATGCCTATTTTTCATAATAAATAAAAACCAATTCCCATAATGACATACGCCGCTAGTAAAGTGCCGCCTTCAAACCAGTTTGTATCTCCATCATTTGAAATCGCAATCGTTAAGAAAACGGCTGTAATCATAGATACAAGTTCTGGTATGGTAAATACTAAAGGCATCCTCTGCGCGAAGAACATAGATAGCAATACTAGTACAGGAGCAACAAACATGGCGATTTGTAATGTAGAACCTATTGCAATTTCGACTGCAATATTTACTTTATTTTTATAAGCCATAATAATTGCAGATGCATGTTCCGCTGCATTTCCAACAATTGCAACGATAATAACCCCTATAAATAATTCTGACCAACCAAATGATTTTGCAACAGTTTCAAAAGTATGCACGAGCGCCTCTGATACATAAGCTACCGCCAGTGTTGCTATCGCTAAAATAAGGAGTGCCTTCCCTTTCGACCACTCTGGCTCTTCTTCATGCGCTACTTCGTCACTTTTATGTTGATATACACCACGGTGCGTAACTAACTTAAATAGTAATGCAGCAAGGTACATGATAATCATAATAATAGAAACACCTATACTTAATTGATACGTCTTGCCAACGTCCATCTTCATTGAAAAGATCTCTGGAATAACAAAGGCCACGACAACAGCAAATATTAATAAAGCTGAATTATGCCTTGCATCGTAAACATTAAAGCTTTGCCTTTTATATTTAAGTCCACCTACAAAGAAGGATAGTCCTCCTACTAATAATAAATTTCCAAGTACAGAACCCGTTAAAGAAGCTAACACCACTTCAATTAACCCTGCTTGAAGTGCAAAAATTGAAATGATAAGTTCAACAGCATTACCGAAAGTAGCATTTAATAATCCGCCTATTCTAGGACCAGATACAATTGCTAAACTCTCTGTTGCTCTCCCCATAAAACCAGCTAACGCGATAATCGTAATACAATATACAGCGAACATAATTGTTTCTGGCCAATGAAGTGTTTTTCCAAGTACAGATAGTGGTACACCTATAAGTGCTACTATAAGAAATATTTTATTAAACATGCTTTTCACCCTTCCATCGTATGTATTTCTCCACAATATTATTATTATTCTTCTCCTAACTTGTCCGATTTCATCACAATTACGTTTAAAAAATCATCTTGATGAAAAGAGTATGAAAGATACTTCATTCTTATTTTGACGAAGAAAACTACAAAGTATGAAAAGAGGCTAAAAGCATGCATTTAAAAGAAAAAATTGAAACTATTATATGCGGTCAACGAACTGGTGTATTATCTACTGTACGTGAAAATAAACCTCATAGTGCCTTTATGATGTTTTTCCACGAAGATTTTGTGTTATATATTGCAACAGATCGGAAATCAAAAAAAATAACAGATATTGAAAACAATCCTAATGTCCATGTATTACTCGGACGAGAAGGAAAAAAATTAGATGAAGATTATATTGAAGTTGAAGGGTTAGCTTCAATCGAGGAAGACTCGACATTAAAAAACAAGTTTTGGAATAATAGCTTAAAACGTTGGTTACTCGGTCCTGAAGACCCTAATTACGTATTGATAAAAATCAATCCCGACACAATTTATTACATCGATGGTGCCGGTACGACGGAGCCTGAGTTTTTACGACTATAAAATAAAACAAGCCCCCCTTAGGTGGGCTTGTTTTGTCGAAAAGTTCTTTTGAAAAAAACAATAAAATAGGTGGAACTTTCTAAAGATTCTGTTATATAATAGCATTAACTTAAATAAACTGTATTAAAACAGATTGAGAGGAGAAATAAAATTGATGAAGAGAGAAGAACGCAAAAACATGATTGAGTTTATTGAAAAGAAAAAAGGGATTGAGCGTGACGAATTACTGTTTATGACAGACGATGAAGTAGAACATATTTATAATGTAACGTACTTTTTATATGAGGAAATTGCAGAGTAGTATAATAATCCCCACCTTATTAAAAATATAAGGTGGGGATTATTTCGTTATTTAGCCCACTATTTACAGGCAGTAAAACTCCCACCTTAAAATTCAGGTGGAGCAAGAAGTTAAGTTGAAGTCGTGCTTCCTATAAACCTCAATTGCTTCAACTTTATACATGAGAATCATTTTCATGTATAATACTGTAAGATTGGAGGGATTTTACTATGAGTTCGTGGCTCTTATTTGCACTATTATCAGCAATTGCTGCTGCCCTTGTATCGATTTTTGGAAAGTTTGGTTTAGACGGCATCGATGCAAACGTTGCAACAACAATTCGATCTATTATTATGGCATTATTTATGATAGGCGTTATTATCATACAAGGTAAATTTCAAAATATCGGCGACGTACTGCTAAATAAAAAAGCACTGCTATTTATCACATTAAGTGGGATTGCAGGTGCTTCGTCATGGCTATTTTATTTTCTTGCCCTCAAAACAGGAAAGGTTTCACAAGTAGCTCCTGTCGATAAATTAAGCGTCGTATTTTCTATCATTCTCGCTATGATTATCCTCGGTGAAAAGTTAAACTTTATGACCGGTGTTGGTGTAGTCTTTATTACAGCTGGTGTATTATTTATTGCTTTCAGCTAAAAAAACCGCTATTAGCGGTTTTTCTTTTTCTTTATGTACAACCATACAACACATGTAACAACTGCTGAAATTAATAAAATCCATATTCCATAATGATGTAAACTATACTCAACGAAGCGCCACTTCTCGCCTAACTTCCAGCCAAGCCCAATAAAAACACTTATCCAAATGAGCGCACCACCGTAAGCGTACAAACAAAAACGCCAAAGTGTCAAATTTGATACCCCAGCAAAATATGCTGTTAAATGACGTACTCCCGGTATAAAATAACCAATCATTAAAAGAAATGGCCCATATTTTTCAAATAAAATATGTGTTTTTTCAATGTGATGTTCTTTAATTCTAATTTTCGGCCCATATTTCTTTAAAACAGGGAGCCCAAGTTTTAAACCTAATATGTAGCTTAACGTGATCCCTAACATCGCACCAGCCATCCCACTTAAAAAAGCAGCAGTTCCTGACATAACTCCTTTTGAAACATTATAACCAACAAAGGTCAATAAAAACTCGTCTGGTATCGGTAATCCGACAATCCCACCAGCCAAAGCTATAACAATTCCAAAATAGCCATAATGCGCGATTAACTCGCCAATATGTTGTTCCATTCGGAAGACACATCCTATGCACGATCGTTATTCCACATTGTACCCTTTCTATCTTTAAGGCAAACATGGTATACATATTCACTATACATTGTTTTTATAATGAACTCTACTTCTATTCTTTCCTTTAACAGAGATAAAGTGAAACTTTAATCAGTGGGAGTTTTGTAATTATTAACCTATGCCAATCTTGCTTCTACAGACATCCCGACTCCCACATAACTCACTTACATTCACTAATTTTGAGATTAGATTCTTACTGCCTGCAAATGTCCTGATAAAAAATAAAAATTCATATGCGTGTTTTTTTGTTACAATAAAGGAAAGTTACTTTTCGCAACGGTTTAACTCTCAAGAAAAATGATATATCTACCAAAAACATAGTTTGGTCTATATAATCCAACTTCTACCTATTAAAAGAACATGAACCCTTTTACATACAACATCATTTTTCTAAATTATACAGGGGGGAACGAACATGACCATTGAAAATCAATTTATTCAAAAAGTTTACTATAAAACATTTTTAACAGAAGAAACTTCTACTCCTGCATCGAAAGTACTCGGTGAAGCATATATAAATGAATCTAAAAATGAATTCTCCAACATTTCTAATATTCGATTTGCTCAAGGTGAATTTTATTATCAAAATAAAGATTTTGAAGCAGCTATATTTAAATGGGAAAAAGTTAATAATACTCTTGCACTTTGGGCAACAAAAAATATTGCAGATGCTTATTTTGAACTAGGATTCCTACCAAAGGCAGAAGAAATTTATCAATCTATTCAAACAGAAGATACAACTCTTACGATGGAAGTTTCATTACAACTTCTTTCTCTTTATATCGAACAAGATCGTTTAGGACTTGCTTTTAAGACGATTAGTGAAGCTGTTGCATTCCAACCGGATTACCCAAATATTACTGCAATTGCACGTTCTTTCTATGAAAAACAAGAAGATTGGAACAACGCTATCGAACTAGCTGTTCAAGAAGGTATTCGAACACAATCTTTACACTGGTTTGATACATTAATAAATTACATAAACAAAGGATTTACTAAAAATATTAAGCCTGAATATTTCTATGAGTCTTTAAAAGCTCTATATGCTGTTGATCAAGCTCAATTTAAAGAACTTGTTATTGCTCTTTGGAATAGCTACCAACATGAATCCTTATACCTTCCTTGGATTCAAAGTATTAATCATTTATTCTTGCATATTGAAACAGACAATAATGACGATTGGAATGAAATTTCTACTCGCTATCAAGAAACATACTTTGCATTAATTACCGGAAATCATTTTATGCATGAATTAAACGGACTTGTACCAAATCTATTAACAAATTGGTTCAGTTTAACGAAAGCAAAAGATTCTCTAGTTGTCTCTGCAGCAGTATTAGCATGGAATGAAGTCTCACCTACAACCTTAGAATCATTACTCGTAAAAAGTGCTGGATCCTTACTTTCTAATACATCAGCTGAAGCAGATGTAAATATGGAAATAGTTTCTCATTTATTCGAAACAATCGCTGTATGGGCTGAGAAAAATGATGTAGATTTAAGTCATCAATTTACGCTACTCGTCCATGAACTATGTGATTTAAATGTCACACCACTACTAATAGCTGGAACTAGTGACCATGATAAAACATCATTTGTTAATTCAATATTAGGAGAGAACATCTTAACTGAAACTTTAACAACTCCTATTCTATTTAAAGACGCTAGTCAAACTGAAATAACAGAATTTACCGAGTTAGATATCAGAAATATCTCTAACCTTGATGAATTCCACCAAATAGCGGCTACATCTGCTCAGTCAGAACTTGAGAAAAAATGTATAGAAATTAAGCTACCAAGTAGATTTTTAAGAAAAAATAAGTTTACATTTCTTATTACACCATCCATTCAAGGACAATTGGATAAAAACAATGCATACTTTGAATACTTACAAGCAGCAGATAGCCTTGTTTACGTATTAAATTCTTCTTCACCATTGCATAGTGAAGAAATTGATACGTTAATTTATTTACGTGAACAAGTACCAAATTTACAAATTCACTTCGTATTACACACAAATAATACGACTACTAATGAAAAACTAATTAGTAAACTTAAAGTACATTTTCCAGATGCACAATTCTTCCCATACTCTCCTTCGCAAGAGAGTAGTCAGCAACTTGGAGATGTAACAGAATCTATTCTCTCTAATCTTGCAAAACGCGATATAGAAAAAGAACGTATAGAAAAGCTAATATGGTTTACGCAAAAGACAATTGCTTATCTCATAAATGAACGTGTGGAATTAGAAAATACATTAGTAAAATCCGTACGCTGGAATAAACACATCTCAGTGAAACTTACTGGATTTATTAATAACCTTACTGCTCTTGAAAAAGATAAAATTCGCTCTATTACCGAATCCTATCTTTTAACGAAAGAAGAAATTACACGAGATATACATTCTCAAATTCCTGAATTATTACAGAGCTGCTCTGATCTTGTTCAAGAAGATAGTGATTTCAAACTAGTTCATGAAGAATTAAATGCTGCAATGAATGAACGAGTTCAAAAGCATGTACAACAGGTACTTCTTCCTAAATTTACTGGGTCTATTCAAGAATGGATTGAAACAGCACATAATGAATTTATTCAAGCTCAAGCTTATTTAGATGAAATGAGTGAAACGTTTAATAAATTATATAAAGAAGAACGTATGAAACTTCCTTGCGATTTCAAATTATTAGATGATTGGAATCGAGATGTTGTACGAATGACAAATCGAATTACAGTAACGAACATCAATATTTTATTACGCTTTACACCAACACAGTTTTTCTTAAAAAGTGCCGGAAAATTATTTGGTAATATGCAAAAAAACCAATCTATGCTCGCCAACAAATATAAACAATATATTGAAACAGAAGACTATACAGAAATTGCTCACACAATTTCAAAACAATTCTTCCTACAATTTGAAGTATTTGAAGGTGCATTAGAACGTGATATCATGATGTTCTTTAAAGATCCACTTAGCATATTGAAACAAAATGTGGATGCAGCTCAACTTGAGATAAAGGAAGACGAGCAAACATTAGCAACGCTAAGAAGCAATCCAGAAACATATCATGATCCTTTGGCGTTATTTAAACTACAATTGCTACAACATAAATTCGTTTTAAGTACTACAAAGAAACATGAAGATATGTTTGTATCTAACGAATCTCCTACTGTTTAACAAAAAAACCAAGCAAACTAAAATTTGCTTGGTTTTTTACTTTATTATTTTCATATGTTCAAACGGATAATAAATGCCTGCTAACTTTCCTAACACATCTTCTCTATCAATAAAACCTAAACCATTTCTACTATCTTTACTTATTAAGCGATTATCTCCCATAACAAAAATCTTATTTTTAGGAACTGTAATCGGTCCAAAGTCCTCTGTTAAATTCATAAGTTTTTTTTCTGCTTGTTTTTTATTACTATCCAAATACTCTTCATCTTTCACTTCAGAATTTACATATAATTGATCATTTCTCATCTCAATTATATCTCCAGATAATCCAATCACTCTTTTGACATAAAAATTATCTGTTTTCACAACAATAATATCTTCTCTCCCATAGCTTTCAAATTGTTTTGCTAACTTATTAACAATTACCTTATCTCCATCTTGCAACGTTGGCCTCATAGATGCTCCTTTTACAGTCGTAGGGAAAAACACAAAAATTTTCGCCAAAAACACCAATAAACATGCAATTGCAATAGTTCCAAAGAATTCACGCCAACGTTTTTTCTTTTGCATCATTTCACCATCTCATCATCTTTTTACTTTTATTATAAATAATACAACCGATATTTTTCTACAAAATTCTGAATTATAAAATTATAATATTAGAAATTTCAAAATGGTAATACTGATCAAATTAAACAAGCAAAAAAGATACTCTCAAAATAGTCTATTCACTATTTTGAGAGTATCTTTTTATAATCCCACATATACAATACACATTTGAGCAGATACATATGTAAACCAAATCCAAAGTGGCTCATACTTCAATTTACGCCCTCCGATATCTGTCACGCCAATAATAAAATCAGAAATCACAAACAGTAAACCACCAAACGCTGGTATCCACCATATTCCTGTATTTTCATAATATAAGGCGAATGCAAAGCAAGCCATTCCTCCAACCCACAATCCGTAAATTAGAGCTCCTATCGTAAACAATTTATCCTGTTTATCATTTCGGATAAAGAAGAACCATCCTACAATTAGAAAGAGCCCATATACGAGTAAGCCAATCCAAAAACCATTCCACGAAATTCCTGTTTGCAAAAATGCTTTTACATAAAAACAATGAGCAAGAGCGAAAGTAACCATCCCACCAATTAACCTGTGACCAATTGGAATCAGCCCAGCCATAAACAAATCTCCCACAGTCGATAAAGTCATACCAAGTGCAACCCACGTACTATACTCTACAGATGGATCTTGTAACCATATCCAAATTGCACTACCTGTTAAAGAAAAACTAAGAATAAGACGGATTGCTAAAGGTAACGGCATATTATCTTTCGTTCTTTTTGTCTGCCGCATTGCATAAATTGCACCAATTAAAAAAAGAAGTATTTGCCCAATTAACACCACGTAAAGTAGATTCATAATATGTTCTCCTCAATAAATGCTTTTTGTATCTTTTTTCGTTACACTTAGTCTATTATCCTTTTTCTATAAAAAAAGAAGAACAGTACTGTTCTTCCATTGTAATCGCTTTTCTGCTTTCTATGCTACTTGTTTTTCTTTCTCTATTTTTTGCTTAGCTGGCGTCCGATTTACCACAATAATTCCCGCGGCTACACATGCTAAACCGAGTAACACAAATGAATGAATTGCTTCACCTAAAATCATGCTCGATAATAACACACCAAATACGGGTATAAAGAACATATACATAGATACTTTTCCAACCTTATTGTACTTCATAATTGTATTCCAAATGCAAAAACCAGCTGCAGATAAGAAAGATAAATAAATCAGCATAAGTAGTGCATGTAGACTAAATGTAAATGGCATTACTCCAACTTGTAAAGCCCCTATACATAATAATCCTATAGAACCAAACATCATTTGGTATGCTGTCATATAGCCAACATCTAACGTTTTACTACCTTCTTTCGCTAATATGTTTCCATATGAATACAGCATTGCTGCACTAAGAAGTAATAAGCTTCCGATTCCAAAATGAAATGATAAGCTACCATCACTCGGCATATTTACTAAAACGACGCCACAAAAGCCAATCGATACGCCAATTATTTTTCTCATATTGAGGGCATCATCTTTATATAAAAAATGGGCGAGTAAAATTTGAAAGAATGATGATGTCCCTGAAATGATAGCTCCTTCAATTCCCGAACTATAACTCATTCCAATATAAAAACAGATATATTGAAGAAACGTTTGGAATAAACCAATTTGTATTAACTGTTTCCCCGTTCCTTTTTTGAAGCTCATATCTTTTCCTAACACTTTAAAGAATAATAAGAGCATGAATCCAGATAAAAAGAAACGATAACCGGCAAATAATATTTGCTCTCCAACTTCTTGTGGTTGAATTCCAAGTTCAACATAACTTAATTTAATAAAAGGAAATGCGCTTCCCCATAAAAAAGTTGCTACTATTGCAGCAATAAATACGCCAATCGGATGGGTAAAAAATTTCTCTGTCTTCACTTGTTGTCTTCCTTTCCGACCTTTTTATGAACAATATTCATATATACCAAAGGAATTGCGAAAACACAAGTTTTCCGTTTATACTTGAAACAAAACCGTACCATCTCATAAAAACATATGATATACTATAGAATAATTACAACATAAGAACGATTAAAAACAGATTCAACAGAAATGCTGCTATCCATTATGGATGGCAGCTTTCGTCGTTTTATAGGGGTTTCGATTTTGATTATTTTTCTCAATAAGAATTCGGAAGGAGCGAGTAGTAATGAACTCAGAAGTAAAAACGTTACACGCAAAAGAAACAATTTCTCATCCCTCTTTATGGGACACATTAAAAAAACATTATGAACTTGTATTTGCAGTAGCATCTGGTATTTTTATTTTAGTTGGTTGGTTATTTACAAAGAACGATGCAATGAATGTAGGTATTACTTGCTATATCCTTGCTTATATAGTTGGTGGATATGCAAAAGCAAAAGAAGGAATTGAAGATACGATTGAAGAAAAAGAGCTAAATGTTGAAATGCTAATGCTCTTTGCAGCTATTGGTGCTGCAATTATTGGCTACTGGGCAGAAGGGGCTATTTTAATCTTCATCTTTGCACTCAGCGGTGCTATGGAATCTTATACGTTAAGTAAGAGCCAAAAAGAAATTTCCGCTCTTCTTGACTTACAGCCTGAAGAAGCATTACGTATTTCCACCGGAACTGAGGAACGTGTTCCGGTTGGAGAGTTACAAATTAACGACATTATTTTAATTAAACCCGGTGAACGTGTTCCTGCTGACGGTACGATTCATAACGGTGAAACAAATATCGATGAGGCAGCAATCACAGGAGAACCTATTCCAAATGAGAAAAGACATGGCGATGAAGTATTTGCCGGTACTGTAAATTTACGTGGTGCTATCGAAGTTAAAATTACGAAGCCGAGCGATCAAACATTATTCCAAAAGATTATCCGTCTCGTCCAAAGTGCACAAAGTGAAAAATCACCATCACAACTATTCATTGAAAAGTTTGAAGGAACATACGTAAAAGGTGTACTACTCGTTGTTGCGCTTATGATGTTCGTTCCTCATTTCTTACTTGACTGGAGCTGGAATGAAACGTTTTATCGCGCTATGATCTTACTTGTAGTCGCATCTCCTTGTGCGCTCGTAGCTGCCATTACACCAGCTACGTTATCAGCCATTTCTAACGGAGCGAGAAACGGTATTCTCTTTAAAGGCGGTATACATTTAGAACGCCTTGCTTCTGTGAAAGCAATCGCGTTTGATAAAACAGGAACATTAACAGAAGGTAAACCTACCGTAACAGATGTATATGTTCGAGAAAATATAACAGAAAAAGAAGTACTTTATATTACAGCATCAATTGAAAGTCACTCTACACATCCTTTAGCTGAATCCATTGTTAAATATGCACAACATGCGTACGACATTACTTTAAAAAAACCAGAAAAGGTTGAAGATGTAACTGGTTTTGGTCTAAAAGGAATATTGGAAAACAACGCTTATAAAATAGGTAAAGCTGATTTTATCGGTGAAGAAACAAAGACATTTCATAATGGTATTTCTGCCTCACTTGAAAAAGAAGGTAAAACTGTCGTTTATATTAGTGATGAGGGAGGCATTCTTGGACTTATCGCTTTAAAAGATACGCTTCGCCAAGAAACAATAGCTGCTATTCGTGATTTACAAAGCATTGGTGTCGAAGCAATTATGATTACTGGAGATAATGAAGAAACGGCAAAAGCAATTGCCTCTGAAAGTAATATAAAGGAATATTATGCATCATGCTTACCAGAAACAAAAGTTGAAACGATTAAAAAGTTAAAAGAAAAATACGGTACAGTAGCAATGGTTGGAGACGGTATAAATGATGCACCTGCCCTAGCTACTGCTAGCATTGGTGTCGCAATGGGGGAAGGAACAGATGTAGCTTTAGAAACTGCAGATGTTGTACTGATGAAGAACGAACTATCTCGCCTTTCCCAAGCAATTCGTTTATCAAAACGAATGAACCGTATTGTGAAGCAAAACGTAATCTTTTCGCTAGCCGTTATTGCCATGCTAATTTGTTCAAACTTCTTGCAATTTTTAGCTCTTCCATTCGGTGTTATTGGCCATGAAGGAAGTACGATTCTTGTCATTTTGAATGGCTTACGATTACTAAAAGGAAGCAAATAAAACGGGTCCCTCATAGAGGACCCGTTTTTTTTAGTGATAGCTATTATGACCGTTCGCACTGCTACTCGTTTTATGCTTTGGATGCGAACTGCTCTTTTGTTTATTATTACTTTTATTATTATGGTTCTTTTTATTATTACTCATGAAATATCCCCCCTGTTCCTTTTTATTATGGAACAAGAACTCATTATTCATTACGGGAATTATTGTCACCGGTTCTATAATGGTGGAGTAAACCATTAATTTCACCGCCAAGTAAAATTACCCATCCAGTTAAATAAAACCATAACATTAAAATAATGATACCACCGAGACCACCATATGTATTGGCGTAATTCGCAAACTTATCTACATAATAAGCAAATGAGTAAGACACCACAATCCATCCTACAGTAGCAAATAACGCCCCTGAAATAACTTCTCTTCTTTTTAACTTTCGATCTGGTGCAAATGTATATAAGAAACTAAACAAAGCAAATAGTACGAAGAAACTCGCTACTAATCGTGTAATGCTCCATACGAAAGAAAAACTATCTGATAAACCGAGTGCTTTAAACACTGCTGCTCCAATAACTTGTCCGAATACCGGAACAATTAACGCAAAGACAATCATAAAAATAATAGCTAATGTAAACACAATTGATAACGCTCTTGTTGTAATAAAAGAACGTGTTTCCTTTACGTCATAAGCGCGGTTAAAAGCATTCATAACCGCATTAACACCATTTGAGGCAAACCATAACATGGATAATAAACCAAATGATAATAAACCACCATTTTGCTGGTTTACAACTTTATCTACATTTACCTCAATTAAGTTCATTGCATCATCTGGTACATAAACCTCTAATAAACTAAGCACATCCTCTGTTTGAATGGGAATAAATCCAAGAAGCGTAATTAAGAAAACGAGCCCAGGAAAAATTGCAAGCAAGAAGAAATAAGCGAGCTGTGCTGCCAAGCCCGCTACATCATCGCGCATCGTCCGGTCATATAAATCTTTACCAAACGAATAAGTACGATTTCTTCTCACCTTTTCTAAAATTTTTCTCATATATGTTTAAACGCTTTTCTTCTCTTCTTTATCTTGCTTTAACTCAATGTACGCTTCAGTTTTTTTTTCCACTGCATTTGAGTCTTTTATAAATAATTCACGCGCTTCTTTCATACCACCATCTTCAGCAACTACTGGCTCTTCTTCTGCTTTCAGCTCATCTACCTTTGGAGATACAGCTTGAATTTCAATCGTTTCTGGCTTTTCTTCTGGCTCAACTTTTTTCTTACTAAAAATTTCTTTCGTTTCTTTTAACGTCTCTACAACAGATGGCGTTAATTTTTTAATTTCTGCTACTTTCGCTTTTACCACATTGAAATCAGCAAGTTCGCGTCCTTTATCTGTAACAGTTTGCACTTTTTCTTTGATCTTTGCATTTTCACCAATTTCAATCATCTTTGTTTTTGCTTTTTCTGCTGTATTTTTTACTTTTTCACGGTTTTCTTTCTTTAACATGGATACAGCTACACCTGCCGCTACACCAATCGCAATGTTTCGAGCAATATTATTTTTCTTTGCCATATTCCTTCACCCTTTCATTTCTTATGTTAGAAAGTATTTCTTTCTAAGCTTCCTCATATTCCTTGTTCATTTCGAATGAAAGCTAATAGCTTTGCACACCCTTCTGTTACAAGGTCATATACTTCTTGGAAATTCCCTGTATAGTAAGGGTCAGGAACGTCTGTCCAGCCACCGTCTGGAACAAAATCGGACAGCCTACCAATATAGCCTCCAGTTTTACCTAAACTTTTTAAATCTGCTATATTCTTGTTGTCCATGGCAATAATATAATCAAACTTTGTTAAGTCTTCTTTTTCTACTTGCCTTGCTTTAATTCCTTCAAAAGTGACTGCATTTTCTTTTAAAATTTTTTGTGTTCCTTTATGTGGCGGATGGCCAACATGCCAATCTCCAGTTCCTGCAGAATCAATGACAATTTTCTCTTCAAGTCCCTCTTTTACGACAAGATTTCGAAAAATCGCTTCTGCCATCGGAGAACGGCAAATGTTCCCAAGACAAACAAACAATACTTGAACCATGTTTTTGTTTCTTCCCTTCTTGGTGCATTTCTTCATATATACTTATAGTATAAACAACCAATTATGAAATATAAAGGAAATCCCTACTAATTTAATAGGATTGAAAAGATCCATTAACGAAAATGATAAAAAATGTTAAGATAGCCTTATGTTATTTTAAAGGGGGACACTTCGGTGGATTTATCCGTAAAGTCAGAAGAAAACGTTGAATACATGGTCGAAGCTATTAAAGAAAAATTACGTATGGTTAATGCTGGAGCGATGAGAGCTGCTAGTTTTAACGAAGAAATGTACGAAGATTTACGTGACATTTATGATCATGTTATGAAACGTGAAACATTCAGCATTAGTGAAATGCAAGCTATTACAGAAGAATTAGGTACATTAATTAAAAAGTAAAAAAGCCTCTCTTATATGAGGCTCTTTTTTATTTCCAACAAATTCATGACAACTCTTCTCTTTCCCTCAACCAACTGTAAAATATTGTACAATAGAAGTAGAACCTCACCTTAGATTTTTTCTCCATACATACTACTCACAAATAATAGCAACACTACCATTGCTAACTGTTTTTACTGGAGGTGCTTACTTATGAGCAATTGGTACAGTAAGACGAAAGATCAAACATTGATTGACCTAGAAACAAACGAACAACACGGTTTAACAGATGAGATTGTAAGTGAACGTTTAAAGCAATACGGTTCTAATGAATTAGCTACAAAACAAAAACGCACTTTATGGCAGCGTATTTTCGCCCAAATTAATGACGTCCTCGTATATGTCCTTATTATTGCTGCCCTTATTTCTGCCTTTGTAGGTGAATGGGCGGATGCCAGTATTATCGCGCTTGTTGTAGTTTTAAATGCTGTTATCGGTGTTGTCCAAGAATCGAAAGCAGAACAAGCTTTAGAGGCATTGAAAAAGATGGCAACACCTAAAGCTATCGTCAAGAGAAATGGTGAACTAAAAGAAATTCCATCTGAGCACGTCGTTCCAGGGGATATCGTTATGCTCGACGCCGGACGATATATCCCATGCGATTTACGCCTTATTGAAACCGCAAATTTAAAAGTTGAAGAATCTGCTCTAACTGGTGAATCTGTCCCTGTTGATAAAGATGCAATCTACCACCCTTCCATGCAAAGTGATGAGCAAGTACCACTCGGCGATCAAAAAAACATGGCATTTATGTCCACTCTTGTAACATACGGAAGAGGCGTCGGTGTTGCTGTTGAAACTGGAATGAACTCACAAATTGGTAAGATTGCTACCCTTTTACATGAAGCAGACGATGATATGACACCACTTCAAAAAAGCTTAGCACAAGTCGGAAAATATTTAGGCTTTGTCGCTGTAGCTATTTGTATCGCTATGTTCCTCATCGGTTTTTTACAAGGCCGGGATACGTTAGAAATGTTTATGACTGCTATTAGTTTAGCCGTTGCAGCTATTCCAGAAGGCTTGCCAGCTATCGTTTCCATCGTTCTTGCAATTGGTGTGCAACGTATGATTAAACAAAACGTTATCATTCGGAAACTACCAGCTGTTGAAGCCCTCGGTTCTGTCACAATTATTTGTTCAGATAAAACAGGTACGTTAACGCAAAATAAAATGACCGTTACTCACTTTTATAGTGATAACACATACGATCGCTTAGAAAGTTTAAATGTAAATAATGATACGCAACGTCTATTGTTAGAAAATATGGTGCTATGTAATGATGCTTCTTACACTAACGAATCACAAACGGGAGACCCGACTGAAATTGCACTTCTCGTTGCTGGAACCACTTTTAACATGCAAAAAGATCATTTAGAAAAAATACATGAACGTGTTAACGAAGTACCTTTCGATTCAGATCGTAAAATGATGTCAACCGTACATACATACGATGAAGGCTACTATAGCATGACGAAAGGCGCTATTGATAAGCTCTTACCTCGATGTACCCATATTTTTAAAAACGGCAAAATCGAGATTTTAACTGATTCTGATAAAAATCAAATATTAGAAGCTGCCGGAGCAATGTCTCAAGAAGCTTTAAGAGTACTTTCATTCGCATTTAAACAATACAATTCAAACGATGTGGATATAAATCATCTTGAAGAAAATCTTATCTTTATTGGTCTTGTCGGTATGATTGATCCACCACGAACTGAAGTGAAAGATTCAATTACAGAATGTAAAAAAGCCGGTATTCGCACAGTTATGATTACTGGTGACCATAAAGATACCGCCTTTGCAATTGCCAAAGAACTTGGCATTGCTGAAGAAATATCGGAAATTATGATTGGAACTGAATTAGATAACATTTCTGATACAGAACTAGCTAGCAAAATTAATCATTTAAATGTATTCGCTAGAGTCTCTCCAGAGCATAAAGTGAAAATTGTAAAGGCATTACGCGCGAAAGGAAATATCGTTTCTATGACTGGTGATGGCGTCAATGATGCACCATCTTTAAAGCAAGCCGATGTCGGCGTAGCGATGGGCATTACAGGAACAGACGTTGCAAAAGGGGCAGCGGATGTTGTGTTAACAGATGATAATTTTTCATCTATCGTGAAAGCTGTTGAAGAAGGTAGAAATATTTATCGCAACATAAAAAAATCAATTCTCTTCCTACTCTCTTGTAACTTCGGAGAAATTATCGCTTTATTTTTAGCAATTTTACTCGGCTGGGCAACACCACTACGACCTATTCATATTTTATGGGTGAATTTAATTACAGATACACTGCCTGCATTATCACTTGGGGTTGATCCTGAAGATCCAGATGTGATGAAGGAAAAACCACGACATGCAAAAGAAAGCTTATTTAGTGGCAGCGTTCCTTTCCTAATTTTCAATGGAGTTATCATTGGACTTTTAACGCTAATAGCTTTTATCGCCGGAGCAAAATTCTATACTGGAGATACAAATTTATTCCCTCTTTTCCCAGAGCGAATTGATGACGATGCTCTATTACACGCTCAAACGATGGCATTTGTCGTCCTTAGTTTTTCTCAGCTCGTTCATTCATTTAACTTGCGTTCAAGAACGAAATCAATTTTTTCAATTGGGATCTTTACAAATAAATATTTAGTTTTCTCCCTTCTTATCGGTGTTCTTATGCAAGTTTGTATCATCTCCATCCCGCCCCTTGCAAATATATTCGGTGTACATGCATTAACGATGCGAGATTGGGGATTTGTTCTCTTATTGAGTATCATTCCACTTATTGTGAATGAGATTATTAAATTAGTGAAGAGAAACTAAAAGGCAATGAGGAATATTCCTCATTGCCTTTTCATTTATCCTTGTAATTCTTTTTTGATATTCTCCGTTAATGTAGCCATACGCTTGCGGCTTTCTTCACGCTCACGTTTATTTTGTTCTTCAATTTGTTGTGTTTCTTGCATACCTCTTGAAATAATGTTCCAAGTTTCCTCAAGCGTTTCCATCTTAATACTAGAAGAACCTGATATTCTCGCTACTTCTACACTTTGCGTTGCGATATTTTGTGCATTTTTCTTAAGTAATTCATTTGTACGGCGATCAAGTTCAGCCATAGAATCTGCAACAAGCTTTTGACGTTTCGCATTTACTGCTTGAATAATACCATTTTTAAAGATAGGAATCGTTGTAATAAATGCTGTATTGATTTTACCAATTAATTTATTATTACCACGTTGAATCATGCGAATTTGCGGCGCTGTAAGTAGCGCAACCATACGCGCTTTTTCTAAATCATCAATACGTTGCTCTAAAATTTCAACCGAGTTTTTAAGCGACTCTAATTCAATACCTGCTAATTGATCATTATTACGCACGCGCTCTTCATACATCGGAACTAATTCTGTATTTAAACGCTCTAATAGCATTTCTCCTGCTACTACGTACTTCTCTAAGTCTAAATAATATTTTAAGTTTTGCTCATACAAGCCATCTAACGTTCCAATTGATTTTTTCATCTCATCTTGGTACTTCGTAATTTCCACATAAACCTTATCAATTTCGCGGCCCATCGTTTGATATTTACTAAAGATTTGTTCTATCATTTTATCCGCTTTTTTGAACATGCGCGAGAAGAAACCACTTTTTTCTTCTGCAAAGTCTTTACTATCAAATCTGTCCATAATTTTACCAAGTTGCTTTAACAATTCACCAGAATCTTCTATCTTTGATAATGACATTGTATGTAAAATTTGATCAGCAAAACGTGAAATTTCCATAGAAGGTTCTTTTCCAAGTTCAATTAATTCCAATTGATCTTTAATATCTACTGCGTTATAAATACGTTGCACATCTGCATCTTGTCTAAGTTGCAAGCGAACATCTTGTGCGGTTTGCTCATTCAATTCAGTTTTCGAATCTAGTACGACTGGGTTATTCATATGGTATTCTCCCTTTCCTTATAAAAATGGACGAAATAGTCCTTTTATTGTTTGTGATAAATTTTTATAGGCTGATGAACCATGAAACTCAAGATCGAAATTAACTTCTTCAAGCCAATGGGAATCAAATGCTCCCGCTTCAACATATGGTTCAATATCGTTTCTGCCCGTGGGATTGAAATGGAATACATCTACTCCAATTTGATTTAAAAATAGTAATAAAACAGCGTCAGAACGAGTTAATTCTCCGCTCTTCTCATTATTAAATATAACAATTTTCGGTACATCTTGTGAATAATCAAATTTCTCAAGCTGTTCTAAAATATTGGGTGGTATTTGAGAAAGTTGTGCGAAAACATATAGCGCTACATCTTGTTTCGTCTCTTTCGCAATTGGTTTGCACATTTCACTTTCGCACGTATGGATAATCGCCTCTGCAATCCCATGTTGTAAACCTTCCGGTAAACGCTTATGCGGCCACCAATGGCTATTCATAATTAGATCAGGATGTAATTTTCCAGCTCGGTCCAATGCATCTCGATAATGATATTGGAAGTTTGCTTTTTGCTCTTTCGTAAACGGGAATGTATTAATTAATAAACTGTTATCAAATGATGTAACAGCCTTTAATCGTTGAAAATATTCTTTATCATTCTTTGAAACGCCTGATATTTTCGCAAATAAAGAAGGAATATAAATATGTTTATTTTCAACAAAGAATGTTGGACGTACAAATGCCTTTTCTTTCGTAATTAAAAAGAGTTCATCATATGTCGTTTTTAACGTACGTGCTACAGGTGTATACGAACGGAATTGCCACGGTTTATATAATAGTGAATTATCGTGGTGAAGTACTTGTTCAATTTCTTTCGAAGCTTGATACGCTACTGTTGCAACACGCTCGCGGCGGCGATCAGGGAATGGTTCAAGAGAAATGCGACCCGGATGGGACACAATAAAAGTTCTTCCCTCTTCATCAATATTTTCAAATCCATCTTTTCCTTCGGGGTGATAATAAAGCACATCACAACCGAGCATAATAAGAAAATATAAGAAATATATACGGCTTTCCTGTGCATCACCATACCAAACGATACGTGGCATCTGTTTCTTATAATTAATCGTAGAGAACCACTTCGCTACGTAATTTTCGCTTAGTTTAATTATGTCGATTAAGAAACGACGGAAGCCTTCTGTCTTTAACGACTGATTATGTTGTTTCTCATATAATTTCAATAATGCAATAAACGTCGTATGTATGTAATGCTGTAAATCAGGGTTGTCTACTTTCGGTAAAAGTTGTTTCCCAGATAAGTGTGCAACTAACCTATTTACTGTCAGACCATTTGGTGCTTCTTGATGTAATCCGAACACTTCTTGAATATGACGAAGCTTTTCTGAATCAATCACTTTGTTTAAATTTTGTTCGTGTAAAACTTCGATTCCTTTCGCTTCACTATAATCAAACAGTTCATTAAAATATTCATCTACATCATTAGGAACGCCTAGGATTCGACATGCTATATAACTAAATTTCATCTCATTCTCTGTCAGCTCATATTGTGGGCGTTTTTCTAAAAGCGCTTCAAATTGCTTTAAATCTGATTCATCTTTTAATGCATATGGTTGAAGTGTAAAACGTGAAAACACAACAGTTCACCTCCAAAAACATTTACGTTTTTTCTAAGTCCTTCTTCTATTATAAACTATTTTTGGTTATAAAAAATGGGCGCTCGCAAAACGAGCAAACCCATTTCAATTATTTATTGTTTTCTTTAGTAGCTGCTACTTCTTCTTTAGCTTGTCCAGAATTCTTCATGTAGTGAAGTATAAATGTTGCTCCAAATGCTACAACTAAAATAATGAAGAACACTGTATGGCTTATTTCAATATGAATAACAGACAATAACATTTTTGCTGCAATAATTAAAATTAAAATATATGCTGTCGTTTCAAGTTCTGGAATACGCTCTAACAATTTTAAGAATACACCAGCGATACCACGCATCATTAAAATACCTAGCATTCCGCCTAATAGTAAAATCCAAACTTCATTAGATACACCAAATGCAGCAAGTACACTATCTACAGAGAATGCGATATCCATTAATTCAACCATCGCAACTGTTCCCCAGAAGACACCGAACATTCTGAAGAGAATACTATTTTGGTTCATACCATGAGATTCCTCTTCTTCTGCATTACCTTTTCTTTTATCAATGAAGTATTTAACTGAAAGCCACGCTAAGTAAAGTGCACCTAACACTTTTACCCATGCTAATTTAATTAAGAACATCCCGATTCCAATCGCAATAAAGCGGAACACATAAGCTCCAATAAGTCCATAGAATAACGCTTTTTTACGTTTTTCTTCCGGAAGGTGTTTTACCATTACCGCTAACACAAGTGCGTTATCAGCAGATAACAACCCTTCAAGTACAACAAGTGTACCTATTAATCCCCAAGATACTGGATCTTGCAACACTTTAATCCACATGTCCAAGTCGAAAAACTGAGCATACGTATCAAGGATTCCTTGCAAAATACTCATCTTACCTTTATCCCCTATTCTTTGCTAGATTTATAGAAAGGTCAAAAAAAGGAAACGAATATCGTTTCCTTTCTATGCATCCAAGCCATACGCTCTTACAAGCGCACCTAAACCACCTTGGAATCCACTTCCTACTGCATTAAACTTCCACTGTCCATTATGACGGTATAATTCACAAAAGACAACTGCTGTTTCGATGGAGAAATCTTCCCCTAAATCAAAACGAAGAACTTCTTCATTCGTCTCTTCATTCGCTAAACGAACAAACGCATTTCCAACTTGCCCAAAGTTTTGACTACGGCCTTCTGCATCATAAATCGTAACTGTAATAGCAATTTTATGAACATCTGCTGGAACCTTCTTCAAATCTACAACAAGTTGCTCATCGTCGCCTTCGCCTTCGCCTGTACGGTTATCTCCTGTATGTAAAACAGATCCACAAGGAGACTGTAAATTATTATAGAAAATAAAATCAGTTTCCTTCGTACATTTTCCGTTTGCATCTAATAAAAAGGCAGATGCATCTAAATCGAAATCTGATCCACCGTCATAAGATTTAATATCCCATCCAAGACCAATTACTGCTTTTGTTAAACCAGGGCTTGTCTTACCTAAATCGATTTTCTGTCCTTTTTGTAATTGAATAACCATCTATATTCACCTCTATATTTTTATCTTTAAAAATATATCCATCGGTATACACGCATTTCACCGATGGATATATAAATCAAATCTATTACTCTACATCTAAACCAAAATTATTACATAGAGACGCTAACCCACCTTGGAATCCACTTCCGATTGCATTGAATTTCCAGTCACCTGCATGACGATATAATTCACCTACTACTACGGCTGTTTCAATAGAGAAATCTTCTCCTAAATCGTAACGAATTAATTCTGCATTCTTTTCTTCATCTAAAATACGTACGAAAGAGTTAGAAACTTGTCCAAAGTTTTGGCTGCGTCCTTCTCCATCGTAAATCGTGATTGTGAAGCAAATACGTTCGATATGTGCAGGTACATTTTTCAAATCTACTTTAATCGATTCGTCATCGCCTTCACCTTCGCCAGTTCGGTTATCTCCTAAATGCTCTACAGCACCATTCGCACCTTTTGGGTTATTATAGAAGACGAAATCCTCTGCACCTGAAACTTTACCGTTAGCACCTACTAAGAAAATACTAACATCTAAATCGAAATCGTTTTGTCCATCATAACGATTCGTATCCCACCCAAGTCCTACAAGAACTTTTGAAAGACCTGGATTCGTTTTTGTTAAGTCTACCTTTTGTCCTTTTTTCAATGAAATTGATGCCATATACAATTCCTCCTCGGTTATTTTATTGATAACGTGATACAATCTCACTTAAGTTTTTATCTTGTGTTCCTTCTCCAACTGCTGAAAACTTCCATTCACTTCCGTGACGATACATTTCACCTGCAATTAGAGTCGTTTTGCCAGCATAATTATCCGATAAATTATAGCGTGCTAATTCTTCACCAGTTTGCGGGTTTTGAATACGAATATATGCATTACGAATCATCCCGAAATCTTGACGACGATTTACACAGTCATAAATATTTACAACGAATACTAAACGATTAATACGGCTCGGAACTTTATGTAATTCTACGAAAATTGTTTCGTCATCACCAGCGCCTTCGCCTGTTAAATTATCTCCTGAATGAATAATACTACCACAAGTAGAAAGTTTATTTCCGAAGTAAACTAAATCATTTTTGTTTAAAAAACGATCTCCTTCTAACATAACAACAGATGCATCACAATCTACATTTGGTTTACTTCCAAATAATGAAGACAGAAATCCACCTGATTGCCCAATTGGATCCCAGCCTAAGCCAACCTGTAGTTTTGCTACTTTTGGTTGTCCTTTCGTTAAATCGATCTTTTGACCTTTTTCTAAAATAATAGGCATGAAGTTTCTCCCTTTCTACAAAGCATTTTCCAAATCGGAAAATATTGTATTCTTCTCTTATATTGTAGCATTATTTACCTAGCGATAAAAAGGATAAATTCTCAGTTATATGAAAACATTCATATAATTTACTTATGATGATGTAAGAAGTGGTAAATAGCACCAATCATTCCTGCACAATTACCGTTTTGTGCAAGTTCAATCTCACAATTATTATAAATCTCTTGATTTAAGTATTTACTGACCTCCTCTTTTACTTCTTTTAAAAACTCATTTCCTCTATCGGTAATTCCTCCACCAATAATAATCGTTTCTGGATTAAAAATATAAGCAAGATTACTAATTCCGATCGCCAAATGTTTAAAGAAGATCCCAACTGCTTGAGCAACTTCCCAATCTCCTTTATCATACAACTCGAAAATTTTTTTCCCATTCCACTCGCCTTTGCCTTTATATTTTCTTACAAGCCGAATTAATCCTGAAATCGAAGCAACCTCTTCAAACGTTTTTCCTTCTATTAACATATTCCCCCATTCACCAGCACTAAATGAATGTCCTCGGTACAATTCTCCATCTATAAAAATTGCTCCTCCAATTCCTGTTCCAAGGGTGAGCATAATAAAGTTCTCTTTCTCTCTTCCACTACCATTCCACTTTTCTCCAAACGCTGCACAATTCACATCATTGTCAATCGATACTGGAACTTTTAATATCTCTTGCAATCTATCAATAATAGGAATAGTACTATATCCCGGAATATGATCCGCACCTCCCGTCACAATTCCTTTATTAATATCAACAATTCCCGTAGTGCTAATACCAATTCCTGTAATAGTATGTTCATTCATTATTTTTTTGGATACATATATAAGTTTTTGAATAATTTGTTCTCCGCCTAAATGAATTTCTGTTGCAACTGTTTTACGCTTTAATACTCTCCCTACTTCTGAAACAATGCCATACTTAATTTGCGTACCGCCAATATCAAACGCTATGTACTCTTTCATCTACTGCCACTTCCTCTACCGTTATGAATGTAAATTCCCCGCCTCTACTATTTGTAGGAAATCTACATTAACTCTTTTCTGCTTTGACAAATACACCACCTTTTTCTATATATAGTTTTTTTTGCATAAAACTCTTTTTCCTAAGAAATATTACAAAGGGATGTATTTTAGATGGAATATTAATTTCTTAGGAGGAAAACCATGACGAAAATCTTCATTTTAGCATCAACACTCTCTTTATCTTTTTTTAGCGGTTTAAATATCGGTAATGCTGCAACTGAGAACTTCCAACCATTAACAAACGCTATTGTACAAAATAGCGATCATTTTGCCGAAGGAAATTTAAAGGATAATAATAAACCTCCAGGAAATAACGGTTCTCAGGACGATAGTGGTTCTGGCGGCAGCGGCTCTGGCGGCAATGGTTCCGGCGGTAATGGTTCCGGCGGTAACGGTTCTGGTGGCAGTGGCTCTGGTGGCAATGGTTCCGGCGGTAACGGTTCTGGTGGCAGTGGCTCTGGTGACAACGGTTCCGGCGGTAACGGTTCTGGTGGCAGTGGCTCTGGCGGCAATGGTTCCAGTGGTAACGGTTCTAGTGGCAGTGGCTCTGGCGGCAACGGTTCCGGCGGTAACGGTTCTGGTGGCAGTGGCTCTGGCGGCAATGGTTCCGGCGGTAACGGTTCTGGTGGCAATGGCTCTGGTGACAATGGCTCTGGTGACAACGGTTCCGGCGATAATGGTTCTGGTGGTAGCGGCTCTGGCGGCAATGGTTCCGGTGGTAATGGTTCCGGCGGTAACGGTTCTGGTGGCAATGGCTCTGGTGGCAATGGCTCTGGTGGCAATGGCTCTGGTGGCAATGGCTCTGGTGGCAATGGCTCTGGTGGCAATGGCTCTGGTGGCAATGGCTCTGGTGGCAATGGCTCTGGTGGCAATGGCTCTGGTGGCAATGGCTCTGGTGGCAATGGTTCTGGCGGTAACGGTTCTGGTGGCAGTGGCTCTCAAGGTGGCAATCGTGTTAAAGGTGATAGCAGTTCTCAAGGCGGTAATGGCTCTCACGGCGGCAATCGTGTTAAAGGCGATAGCAATTCTCAGAAGGGCAACGGTTCTCAAGGTGGTAATGTAAAAGATAATACAAAAAAACAAGGTGATAAATTACCTAATACTGCAACGCATTACCCTATATCTATTTTAATGGGTCTTTCAACATTCCTAATTGGTATGTTACTGTTTATTCGTCTTAAAAACGTAAAATAAGAACAACATCCTTCCATCTAAAGAATACATGAAATACTGTATAAAACCAAAAAGGGCTTTGGATTGCATTTTATTATGCAGCCCAAAGTCCTTTTTATCCCCTATCAAAAGAGTATTAATATGCTTTTCCCCAATACACCATTTGTTTAGCTTCTTTACCACAACAAATACATTCTTCAGCTAAATGCTCTTGCTCAAAAGGCATACAACGTGAAGATACTCCCACCTCTTCTTTTAGTTTCTCTTCACAAGCCAATTCCCCGCACCACATCGCTTTAATAAAGCCTTGCTTTTCGTCAGCTACTTTTTTCATCTCTTCGAAATTTGTCACAGCATACGTATTCTCATCGCGAAATGCTTTTGCTTTATTAAATAAAGCAATATGAATTTCTTCAAGTAATGCTGGAATACGTTCTTCTAATTGATCCATTGGTACAAACTCTTTTTCCTTCGTATCTCTTCTTACAAGTACAACTTGATTCTTTTCAATATCTTTAGGGCCAACTTCTAATCGAATTGGAATACCCTTCATTTCATACTCATTAAATTTCCAACCAGGCGTTTTATTACTAGCATCTATTTTTACTCGTGCAACCTTTTGAATATGTCCTTGTAACTCTGTTGCTTTTGCTAAAACTCCTTCTTTATGCTGAGCAATTGGTACAATAACAACTTGCACTGGAGCGACTTTTGGTGGCATTACAAGTCCATTATTATCGCTATGAACCATTATTAGCCCGCCTATCATTCTTGTTGATACACCCCAAGATGTTTGGTGCACATATTGCCATTTACCGTTACGATCTAAAAACTTAATATCAAATGCTTCTGAGAAATTCGTCCCAAAGTTATGAGAGGTTCCTGTTTGAAGCGCTTTTCCATCATGCATTAAACTTTCAATTGTATAAGTTGCCTTTGCTCCAGCAAACTTCTCTTTTTCTGTTTTTTGTCCTTTAATAACTGGTATCGCTAAATAATCCTCACAGAAAGAAGCATATAAGTTTAAAATATTTAATGTTTCAGCCTGCGATTCTTCTGCCGTTTCATGGATTGTATGACCCTCTTGCCATAAAAATTCAGTCGTACGAAGGAATGGTCTAGTTGTCTTCTCCCAACGAACTACTGAACACCACTGATTATATAACTTTGGCAAATCATTATAGGATTGCACAATTTTTGAAAAGTGCTCACAGAATAAAGTTTCAGATGTAGGACGTACACAAAGTCTTTCCGCTAACTTTTCATCCCCGCCATGTGTAACCCATGCTACTTCAGGAGCAAATCCTTCAACATGATCCTTCTCTTTTTGCAATAAACTCTCTGGGATAAACATTGGCATATATACATTTTCATGGCCAGTTTCTTTTAACTTCTCATCCATCACCTTCTGCATATTCTCCCATAAGGCATAACCATACGGACGTAAAATCATGCACCCTTTTACACTTGAATAATCAACAAGTTCGGCTTTTTTTACAATATCGGTATACCACTGCGCAAAGTCCTCTTCCATCTTCGTAATGGCTTGCACTTGTTCTTTTGCCATAGTCAGTCTTCCTCCTTCTAGAAAATACAAAAAAGCCCGCGTCCCTAAATAGGGACCGAGCTTTGCCGGCGTTACCACCCTGATTCATGCACAAAAATTGCGCATGCTCTCTTTTTGATAACGGGAAATTCCCGCTGCATATGCAGAACTCAAAGGCAGGTTCCATATTGCCTTTTTAAGAATCTTTCAGCCTGGCGGATTCTCTCTCTGCTAAAAAGGTTGAATATGTACTAGTCCTTTTTCATCGTTATAACGAAATAAATTTGTTGATTATCATAATACAAATTCTTTTTTAAAACAATAGCTAATTTTCTTATTATTATATATTCTTTTCATTTTTTACAGTTTTATACGTAGCTTTTTCGAGAGATTTTTACAAGTTGATGTGCAATCATACCAATAAGTGTACCTAGTAGAACGAAGAAACCAATAAATCCATATCCCATTCCTTCCCACCCACCAATAACCATCATGGTAACAGGAAATGATGCTAAGCAAAGAAGTATTACAATCAGTGCAAATATAATATCAAACTGTTTGTCTGGAAAACGTTTCTTTAGTAAATATGAAATAGCAAATACAAGGAGAATTGTGATGCCACCAATGATGTAAAATATACCGAATCCATCTAACCAGTCCATACTATTCCCTCCGTCCATAGATTCCCTTATACTTATTATATGTTTAATTTTTCTGAAAATAAACAATAAATTTTATTCAGAAACATATTTTTATTACTAGGTATTAATAGTAATATATAAGAATAGGTTTTATATAATTAGGAGGATTACTTTATGGATAAAGCATTAACGAATCGTGTCATTATTTTATCATTCGACTGTTTATCAGCTTTAGATTTTCCTATACTACAAAAACTACCTCATTTCCAATCTCTAATAAAAAAGGGCACGGTTGTCGAAAAAGTAGAACCAATTTATCCTTCTGTAACATATCCAAGCCACTCAACAATCGTAACCGGTAATTACCCTAACAAGCACGGTGTTGTTAGTAATACGTTACTTCAACCAGGACGTGAATCACCTGATTGGCATTGGTACCGAAAATCGATAAAAGGAACAACATTGTATGATGAAGCGCGTAAAGCAAATTTAACGACAGCTGCCCTTCTATGGCCTGTTACTGGGAGAGCAAACATTGATTACAATTTACCAGAAATTTTCCCCAATAGACCTTGGCAAAATCAAGTGTTAGTTTCCTTATTTAGCGGTAGCCCACTATACCAATTAGATTTAAATCTTCGTTTCGGCCATATAAGAAATGGTTTATCACAACCAGAGCTGGATGATTTCGTCCTCGCCTCTGCTGTACACACCATTCAGACGAAAAAGCCTAATGTTATGTTCGTACATTTCACTGATTTAGACATGCAAAGACATTATCATGGCTTTGAATCTAACGAAACAATAGCTGCAATTCATAGACATGATGAGCGGCTCGGGAAAATTATTCAAACTTTAAAAGACAGTGACCTATACGAAGAGAGTACAATTATCGCTCTTGGTGACCATAGCGCTTTAAGTGAAAACAAAGCGATTCAATTAAATGTGCTATTCCAACAAAAAGGCCTCGTATCTATAAATAAAAAAGGGCTATTAGTAGATTGGAAGGCCTATTGTCAAAGTTGCGACGGGTCTGCCTATGTATATGTGAAAGACAAAAATGATACGGATACAATTCGAGAAGTACAACTACTCCTTGAAGAACTGCTGCAAAATAAACAGAATGGAATTGAATTTATACTTCATGATGAAGCTGCGAAAGACTGCGGTGCAGATGGTAATTGTTTATTTATGTTAGAAGCGCAAGAGGGGTATTATTTCACTGAAAACTATACAGGAGATTTTATAAAAGACATTACTGAAAAAGATGTTACGCCTAGTAAAAAATATACATTTGGTACGCATGGATACTCTCCAACAAAACCTAACTATGAAACAATTTTTATCGCTGCTGGAAAAGGAATAAAAACCGGCGTTACCGTCCCGTATATGAGACTTATTGATGAAGGTCCAACTATCGCTAGACTACTCGGTTTACACTTAGGCGAAACAGACGGATCAATTGTAGAGGATTTACTCCAATTGTAAAGAACTGTGTATATATGTAAAAGTTCTGTAAAAATCATCACTGTTTCTCTTTTTATAATTTTTATTTTTGTACACTGTTAGTAGAACAAATTTAAGGGGGAACACTATATGAAAAAAATGTCCAGACAAGAAAAAAGCTGGATATTATACGATTGGGCGAACTCGGTATATTCGCTCGTCATTACAACTGCATTATTTCCAATTTACTTTAAAGCAGCTGCAAAAGAAGCCGGGCTATCTGGTGCAACTTCAACAGCATATTGGGGATATGCAAACTCGTTCGCTACACTTTTAATTTCTATACTTGCTCCTATTCTCGGCACAGTTGCTGATTATAAAGGATTTAAAAAACGATTTTTCACATTCTTCTTTGGACTTGGTATCGTATTTACAAGTATGTTAGCAGTCGTTCCAACATCTCAGTGGTACTTATTATTAGGATGCTATATGCTCGCCTTAGTTGGTTTTGCTGGAGCCAACATTTTCTATGATGCATTTTTAGTAGATGTCACTTCTGAAGATAGAATGGATCGAATTTCTACAAGAGGTTTCGCTTTAGGCTATATTGGGAGTACTATTCCTTTTATCGGTTGTATCGCTCTTATTATTCTTGCTCAAAAAGGAACTATCCCTTTATCAGTTGGCATTGCTAGTCAAATTTCATTTGCGATAACTGCTCTTTGGTGGGGGTTATTTACAATTCCAATGCTTAAAAACGTAGAGCAAACACACTATATTGAGCGTCATCCAAGACCTATTAAAATGAGCTTCAAACGTCTTGCTGATACTTTTAAAAATATTAAAGAATATAAAACTGTATTTATGTTTCTAATTGCTTACTTTTTCTATATTGACGGAGTCGATACAATTATTACTATGTCTACAGCTTACGGAACCGACCTCGGTATCAGTGCAACGAATCTATTAATCATATTATTTGTAACACAAATTGTCGCTTGTCCATTTGCGTTACTATACGGAAAACTATCTGAAACATTTATTGGTAAAAAAATGTTATATGTCGGTATCATTATTTATATCATCATTTGCACATATGCTTATTTCTTAAAAACGACACTTGATTTTTGGATTTTAGCAATGTTAGTTGCTACATCTCAAGGTGGTATTCAAGCACTAAGTCGTTCATACTTTGCAAAACTAGTACCAAAAGAATCTGCTAATGAATTCTTCGGATTTTATAATATATTTGGGAAGTTTGCCGCAATTATGGGTCCGGTATTAGTCGGTGTTACAACGCAATTAACAGGAAAAACAAACGCTGGTGTTCTTAGTATTATTGTTCTGTTTATTATCGGAGGATTCTTACTAACTAGAGTTCCAGAAAATAATACATCCGTTACACCACCTAGTCCAAAGACTAAAACGCTATAAGAAAAGATCCTCTTCTCATAAGAAGAGGATCTTTTTTATTTTTAAAGGTGCGCCTTATAATGAACGACTCTACTGCTTGTACAAAAATAATTTATCAACAGTTGTTCCTAATACTTCAGCTAAACGGAATGCTAACGCTAAGCTTGGATCATATTTATTATTCTCAATTGCATTTATCGTCTGTCTAGAAACCTTGCATTTATCAGCTAATGCGCCTTGTGAAATATTATTTTCAGTGCGTAATTCATAGATTTGATTTTTCACACCATTGCTCCTAACCTGTAAAATCGTTTTTACAACATCAGTATATAATTGGCTCATATAGTTGTCAAAAGTTCCTCAAAGAAAAAGGGAGCAATTTTGCTCCCTTACAATAGTTATTTCGAAGCTAAAGAATTTGTTAGTTCCTCTTTATTAGCGACAGCTTCTTTCTTTATTTGCATACGTAGAACTGGCCCTATCGCTAATAAAATAAGTGCCATCGCTATACAAAACACAGTAACTAGTGAAGTTAGTTCCTTTAATCCTCCAGCTAGTGAAGTTCCAATTAACATTGCTCCCATAAACAGTGGTAAAATCGTCCCATTTACTCTTCCAACCATATTTTCTGGTACAAGTTGAATCATAAGCGTACCGACAACGATATTAACACAAGCTAAACAAATACCTGTTCCAAATCTCATGAAACTAGTAATCCAAAATGATGTAGATAGCCCTTCTACTAAAAATGATATCGCTAATATGCCCATACCGAATACAAACATCTTTTTCGGATTCACTTTTGAAGCGAAAATTGCAGCAACAATACCACCGATTAACATACCTATTCCATCAGCTGCTGCTAAATATTGAACAGCTTCTTTTTCCATGCCTAAACGTTCAATTACAAGGAATACTTCTAATGGATTCGTTAATCCAACAGCTAAACCCATAATTGTAAAAGTGATCGTAATCATACGTAAATTTTTCGTGTGAAGAACGTATTTCCATCCTTCTTTTATATCATTTTTTAATGAATCTCTTGCCACTTGCTCTTTTTCAACCCATTTTGGTAAAAATGAAAGGGCGATAGCAGATAACAAAAATAAAATGATTAAACTATATAGTGATGTAAATAAGCCAAGTTTTGTATACACAATTGATCCTACAACTGGTCCAAAAATCATAAATAATGACTGTAATGTTTGGTTAAATGCAATCGCATTTGCTACCTCTTCTTCTTTTACATAGCGCTTAAATATACGCGACGATGAGGGCTGAGAAAACTGACCTACAATCGCGGAAATGAGTGTTGCAAAAAATATAGCCTGCCAATAATCAAATTTTAATAATAAGACAATTCCTATAATAGACAGTACACTTAACACATCTCCAGCGACCATTGTTCTTTTCGGATTCCAACGATCTGCTAATGCACCACCAATGAACGAGAAAATAAAGATAGGTGCATACTCCATGACAGATAATAGAGACACTGAAACTGGATCATTATTTGTCCGCTCCATTATGAAATATAAAAGAGCCATATTTCTGATCCAAATTGCAAATTGTTGTAAAATATCAGATGCCATAACGAGCATAAATGCTCGGTTTTTAAATAAAGCTTTCACTTTCATTCCCCTTCCATAAACCGACCGTTCGGTCTAATTTGTTTTGTAAGAAAAGCAACTGACTTATTATTCAGCTGCCATTCCTTTTAACAATACATCTATTGCCTTTTTATAAATACGTTTCAGCTCTTTATAATCTAACTCGTAGTAAAGTACTCCAAGCCCTGATAATAATCCGTTCACAATATACATAAGATCACGAGCATTATCTTCACGGAACTCTCCAGACTGTATACCTGCTTCAATTAATTTCTCAAACATAACATATGATTCTCTAGTTAAAGCTAACAGTTCATCCAGAATCTCTTTACTTACAACTTGGCTCATAGAGAATTCCTCTATTGCATTTGAAATTGGTTGCTGTATGTCCTCTACATGATATTCCGCGAGACCATATAGTTTTTCAGTACTAGTACTATACAACTTCTCTTTTTCATTCCATTTTTCAACCCAATCATACGTATGCTGTTTCACTACAAATAAAAATAATTCTTCTTTACTTTTAAAGTGATAATAAATGCTTCCTTTACTTCGCTCTGTAATTTCACAAATCTCTTCCATAGATGTAGCTGCATAGCCCTTCTGTGAAAATAGACTTTCTGCTTTATATGCAATTTCTTTCTTTATCTCTTCTGCGCTTCTTCTCATATTCACACCTCTTTAAACCGACCGTTCAGTCTAATAATAACAAATCAAAAACCTCTATCGCAAGAGGATATATTCCTTATTTAAGAAAACGTACTTTCAAACCAAGTTCGAATCATATGTATCGTTCCAAATTTAAATGCTAATTTAACAAGAAATACGCCTCCCGCAGCTAATAAAAATAACACTACTTTCCCCTTATTTTTCACTTTCGGTTCCCTTTTCATTTCCATTCCCCTTGGTATATTAAAAATATTAATCAAACGTTTGTTTAACTGTGTTTATGCAATATGTAAGCCAACTAATCAAACGTTTGTTTAAAAAGAAATACGCCTATATAAGGCGCATTTTCATCAATCACCGCCACCACCGCAGCTTCCACCGCTATCTCCCCCAAAAGACCCTCCACAATCATGTGAGCCGCCATCATGCGAGCTATCATTATCAGATCCAGCAAAGAGAAATAATGGTGATGAGCTGTTAGATGAATTATGAATGTTATTTTGTTTTGTAAGATTTACCTTCTTTTTGTTCGATCGAACTGCTGTTACGATTATTCCAACTACAACAAATAATAGTATGACAATAATAAATTCCATATAAAAGCCTCCCTTATTCCTCGAATAATTGAATGGTTCTCTCTAGATTTTCAAGTGAAATGAAGCGCGATTCTCGAAGGATCTCTTTTCCATTATAAAATAATAAAATTGTCGGTCCTGTAAATACGGCATATCGCCCCGCAATCTCTTGCATGTCTTGTAGTAATATCTCTATTTTCTCTACGTAATCATAATTCTCTAATACGCAATTTACTTTTCTTAGCATAACATCACAAACACCACAATTTTCCGTTTTAATAAACAGAAGTACCAATTGTTGTTCTTCGATATAGGTCGCTATTTCTTCTATCGTTTTAAATGTAGTCATCTTATCCCTCTTAGCGTAATTTACGAAATACTTTGTCTTGATACATACGAAAAGCTGAACTATCTTTAATCTTTCTCTTTTCCATTACCTGCTGAAAACGTAACGTTTTTATTGTTAACTCTTCTCGTAATTTCTTTCTCTCTTCTTCATCATAACAGCAGGCAATTAGATCCTCTATTTTTAATATATCTTTTTGTAGTTCCATCTCTGGTGGAATCATTCCCGCATTTTTTAAAATTTTATAACTCATTCTAAGTTCTGGAGGTACCATTGAAAAATCTTCTAATTGTAGTGGTTTTCCTTTTCCCGGAAGATAATCAAGATCACCATTCCGTATTGCTTGTCGAATTTTTTCTTCAGCAATGTTCAAAAACACATCCACACTATTCCCTCCTTTACATATTTTTACTATTATTTTACATGATATTTCCTTATCTTTCTACGTCTTTAATAATTGGCTCCATACAATTTTTTCTCAAATTTATTTATAATGAGCTATTTCCTCCCATACCGACCTTTCGTTTTCATATATAGTTTGTATTCAAGCCTTTTTGTATTGAGAAAGTCTTTTTCAACTTAATAAAGCGTTTACACTAAATCTTACATTTGTTACGATTTAATCACCCCCAGCTCCCTTGTATAGACTTCGTGATGTCTGATCATTTTATCTAGACGTTTCATACGTCTAGATTCATTTTGATTTATTGGCGTATGCCTTTAAATATATCTTTTATTTTGAAAGGAGAAATGGCTATGAGGTCTCAAAAATTCACACTGCTATTACTATCTCTACTACTTTTCTTACCTCTTTTTCTCACAAATTTTATTACTCCTAATCTCGCATTAGCAGATTCACCAAAGCAAAGTCAAAAAATTGTTGGGTACTTTCCTTCGTGGGGCGTTTACGGACGTAATTATCAAGTTGCTGACATTGATGCATCAAAACTTACTCACCTTAACTATGCTTTCGCGGATATTTGTTGGAATGGAAAACATGGAAATCCTTCTACCCATCCGGATAATCCAAATAAACAAACGTGGAACTGTAAAGAATCTGGTGTACCATTGCAAAATAAAGAGGTTCCTAATGGTACTCTCGTACTCGGTGAACCATGGGCTGATGTTACCAAATCGTATCCTGGCTCAGGTACAACTTGGGAAGATTGCGATAAATATGCCCGTTGCGGAAATTTCGGAGAACTAAAACGATTAAAAGCTAAATATCCTCATTTAAAAACAATAATTTCCGTTGGTGGCTGGACTTGGTCTAACCGCTTTTCTGATATGGCCGCTGATGAAAAGACAAGAAAAGTATTTGCCGAATCTACAGTAGCTTTTCTTCGCGCATATGGATTTGATGGCGTAGATTTAGACTGGGAATATCCGAGCGTTGAAACGATTCCTGGTGGTAGTTATCGTCCTGAAGATAAACAAAATTTCACTCTTCTTCTTCAAGACGTCCGAAATGCTTTGAATAAAGCAGGTGCTGAAGATGGCAAACAATATTTACTAACAATCGCGTCAGGTGCAAGTCAACGCTACGCTGATCATACAGAGCTAAAGAAAATTTCTCAAATACTCGATTGGATTAATATTATGACATATGATTTCCACGGTGGATGGGAAGCTACTTCTAATCATAATGCAGCTCTATACAAGGATCCAAATGACCCAGCAGCAAATACGAATTTTTACGTAGATGGTGCTATAGACGTTTATACCAATGAAGGTGTTCCAGTGGATAAACTAGTATTAGGCGTACCTTTTTATGGACGTGGCTGGAAAAGTTGTGGAAAAGAAAATAACGGACAATATCAACCTTGCAAACCAGGTAGTGATGGGAAACTTGCTTCTAAAGGTACTTGGGATGATTATTCTACCGGTGACACAGGTGTGTATGATTACGGTGATTTAGCAGCCAATTACGTTAATAAAAATGGTTTTGTACGCTACTGGAATGACACAGCTAAAGTACCTTACTTATATAATGCGACTACAGGCACATTTATTAGCTACGATGACAATGAATCTATGAAATATAAAACAGACTATATAAAGACGAAGGGTTTAAGTGGAGCAATGTTTTGGGAACTAAGCGGGGATTGCCGTACAAGTCCAAAATATAGTTGTAGTGGTCCAAAATTACTTGATACGCTAGTAAAAGAATTACTTGGTGGACCTATTAGTCAAAAAGATACTGAGCCACCAACAAATGTTAAAAATATTGTAGTTACGAATAAAAATTCAAGCTCAGTTCAATTAAGTTGGACTGCATCCACTGATAACGTAGGCGTTACTGAATACGAAATTACTGCCGGAGAAGAAAAATGGAGTGCAACAACAAATAGCATTACAATTAAAAACTTAAAACCTAATACGGAATACACATTTTCAGTAATTGCCAAAGATGCTGCTGGAAATAAATCACAACCTACCGCTCTTACTGTCAAAACAGATGAAGCTAATACGACACCTCCTGATGGAAATGGCACTGCTACATTTTCAGTCACTTCGAATTGGGGCAGCGGTTATAACTTCTCGATTATAATCAAAAATAATGGAACGACCCCTATTAAAAATTGGAAATTAGAATTTGATTATAGCGGCAATTTAACACAAGTTTGGGATTCTAAAATTAATAGTAAAACAAATAATCATTATGTAATTACGAACGCAGGATGGAATGGCGAAATTCCTCCTGGCGGATCTATTACAATTGGTGGTGCAGGAACAGGTAATCCTGCCGAACTTTTAAATGCCGTCATTAGCGAAAACTAGACGTAATATCCATTAATTATTTCACTAAAGTTTGAATTTAGGTTCGAGCAATACCTCCTAAATTCAAACTTTTAATTTTACGAAAAATAAAAAACATTACAATAACTTATTATAATTATATTTAGTTTCTAATATGAAGTTTATATGAAGTTCATTTGAATTTTACATGAATTTCCTTTAATTTCTATTGTCTTCCTATAATATCCACATTATCCTTTACATATAGGAATTATTTTCATTCCATTTTGAACTATCTATATATATAAAGAAAGATAGTCACCTGTTAGGGAAAGGCTTTCGTATTATTATAAATATAACAAAAGAAAAAGCACGCTTATAAGCGCACCATAAGAGTGCTTCTTCATACAATTCTCATGTAAGAGTTCTCGAAAATCATGTTAATCACAAAGAAAAGGCATTAGCTCATAAAAGCTAATGCCTTTTCTTTATTCATATTGTTCAGCATTCCAATCTTCTATATTCCATACTTTTGTTATCCACGATTCATAGAAAGAAGGTTCATGCGAGACAATTAAAACTGTTCCTTTGTATTGTTGTAACGCTTCCTGTAAAGCCATCTTAGTTTCTACATCCAAATGATTAGTCGGTTCGTCTAAAATTAAAACATTGCTTTTTGTTACGATAAGTTCACATAAACGCACTTTCGTTTGCTCTCCACCGCTTAATAAACGAATAGGTTTTAATACGTGTTCTTCTTTCAATCCACACTTCGCTAATGCTTGGCGCACTTCTTTCTTTGTCATATCTGGTCGTTCTGTCCAAACTTTCTCTAACGGTGTTATTTCTGAAGCAAACTCTTCCTGTGCAAAATAAGCAGGATTTACTCGTTCCCCAACAAAAATTGAACCGCTTAGCGGCTTTATTTGACCTAATAACGTCTTTAACATTGTCGTTTTTCCAATACCATTATGACCAACAACAGCTATCTTTTCTCCTTTTTTCACTTGTAAATTCAAGTCTGGAAATAACGGCTCACTATAACCCACTCTTAGTTTCTCAGCCTGTAATATACGACTTACTGGTTCATTATAAACAGTAAAAGCAAAACGGGACCGAGGTATATTATTAACCTTTTCAACCCTTTGCATTTTCTCCAATACTTTCTCTCGACTTTTTGCCTGTTTTGCTTTTCGAATCTTATTTTTTTGAATAAATGTTTCTAACTGAGCAATTTCTTTTTGTTGTTTCACATACGCCGATTGTAATTGTTTCCTTTGTACTTGGTAACTTTGTAAAAACTTTTCATAATCCCCTACATATCGCTTAACTTTTCGTTCTTCTAGATGGTAAATGACATTCGTAATATTGTTCAAAAATACTTCATCATGCGAAATGATAATATAAGCTTTTTCGTACAGTTTCAAGTACGATTGCAACCATTCTATATGTGCTGTATCTAAATAGTTCGTTGGTTCATCTAGCAATAAAACATCAGCTTTTTCTAGAAGAAGCTTTCCTAGTAATAACTTTGTCCGCTGTCCTCCACTTAACTTTGAAACATCCTTTTCCAATCCTATTTCAAACAGCCCTAAACCAATTGCCACTTCTTCAATTTCTGTATGAATTTGATAGAAATTAGAGTTTTCCAATATAGTTTGTAACTCTCCATACCTTACTAACAATTTTTCTACTTCTACTGCTTCAGCCATCTCTTCTGCAATTTTTAACATTTCGTATTCAATCGCATACAAGTTAGAAAATGCACTTTGCAAGTATCCTGCAATTGTTATTCCTTCTTGTAAATCTATATGCTGCTGCAAAAATCCAACCTTCACATGTGGAAACCATTCAATGTTCCCATCATCATGTATAAGTTCTCCTGTTAAAATTCTTAGCAGTGTTGATTTTCCAATCCCATTTTTCCCTACTAACCCAACATGCTCCCCCTTTAATAATCGAAAGCATGCATTATATAAGATGGTTTTCTCACCATACGAATGACTTAAATTTTCTACTGTTAATATACTCATTTTTTTCTCTCCTTTACTTATCGTCCATAAGCTAAATAGAGAGACCAACAGTATGAATCCTTATTTAATTATGCATATAAAAATGGGTAAGGTGAATACACCTTACCCATTACATATTATCGTAAAAAAGGATTAAGGTTCTTTACCTGCTGTCTTCAATTTAGCTTAATCTTAAAAAATGGGCAGACTTCTCCCATATCAAGCTAAAACCATTTGAAGAACAGTTGATAAAGTCATTTTATCCTTTCACTCCTTTAACATTTGTTATATTAAGAGTATAAACTACTCTGTTATATTCTATTCTCTATTTTCCCTTTTGTTCCTTCTCCATCTTTTCATATTCTAAAAAAAGCCTCTTAACAGTAATTATACTAACAACTGTTAAAAGGCTTTTTCTATTTTTTCATATAAGGAGCTAACACACTTAAAATCTCTTCTTTATCCTTTTTTAATTCGAGTGATGTTAACATATCCATCGTTCTCGGTCTAGGTAATTTCACTTGTACCTCGCCAACAATTGACGCTGGTCTTTGAGATAAAATAAATACGCGATCTGAAAGCAAGATTGCCTCATCTAAGTCATGTGTAACCATAACGATTGTTTGCTTCTCTTGATGCCAAGAGTTTAAAAGCCAGCTATGTACTTCCATTTTTGTAAATGCATCTAACTTTCCAAAAGGCTCATCAAGCAGCATAATTGGCTTTTCACATAAATATGTGCGCAGAAAACTAATTCTTTGACGCATACCACCAGACAATTCATCTGGATAATGGTCTGCATATTCATCTAGTTCGAACTGCTTTAATGCTTCCATTCCTTCTGTCAGCCTTTGTTTTTTCGGCTTTCCTTCAATTTCTAACGGAAGAACGATATTTTGCAAAGCTGATCGCCACGGTAGTAATAAATCTTGTTGTGGCATATAACTAACAACATCTTGCTCTTGTACTTGCTTATCTTTATACATTACGTTCCCGCTTGTTGGTTTTTCAACATTTGCAATCATGTTTAATAATGTGCTTTTCCCGCAACCACTCGGTCCTACAAAAGAAACAAACTCTCCCTCTTGTATAGAGGCACTAATATTCTCTAATACATTCTTTCCGTCGAAAGATTTCACTATATTTTTTATTTGTAATCCGCTCATTTTTCACTTGGAAGGAATTCATTTGTAAAAGCATCTTTTACATCGATTTTCTTTTTAATAACTTTGTTGTCATATAAGAAATTCATGTAATTCGTCCAAATTTCTTCCTTCTGTACTCCCCATGCTTTCGCATCATCTTGATACTTCGTACTTAACCATTTCTGGCTTTCTTGAACTAAATCTTTATTTACATCTGGAACAGCTTTAATTAGAATATCAGCAGCTTCTTTCGGTTCCTTAATTGCAAAATTATAACCTTCTGTTGTTGCACTCATAAACTTTTTCACAAAGTCTTTATCTTGCTTCGTATGTTTTTCACTCGTAATAATAACAGGACTATAGAAATCAAGCGCTGGATCTAAGTCTTTCACCATAATCGTATTTAACTCTTTTCCTTGGCGCTTCGCTTCAATACCATCCCAACCGTAATAAATCCATTCGAAATCTGCATCACGGCCGATTGATTTAAAGAAATCTGTTTGTCCTAAGATGATTTTTTCAACTTTATTAAAATCAGCTTGATGCTTATCCATAATCGTCTTTAATGTCGCTTCTTCCGCTGGTCCTCCCCAGCCGCCATAACGTTTACCTTCAAAATCTTTCGGTGACGTCATATTATCTTTCTTAAGCGATGCAAACGCTGAAGTGTTATGCTGAATAATCGCTCCTACAGATACAACAGGAATTCCTTCCACACGAGCTAATGTTACATTTTCTTGTGCGCTTATTGCGAAGTCTGCTTTTCCTGATGCTATCATTTGCTCTACTGTTACATTGTCACCTGGTTGAATAATTTCTACATCTAATCCTTGCTTTTTGTAATAATCTTTCGTTTGCGCTACATACAAGCCAGTATGATTCGTATTTGGAAACCAATCTAATACTACTTTTACTTTTTGATCTTTACTTGCACTTTCTTCTTTCTTCGCCGGATTACATCCAGCCACACCTACCGCTACTAAGGCAGCTAACATAACTTTCAAACCTTTTTTCATTTTCTGCCGTCCTTTCTATATATCCATGGTGCTGTTATTCTTGCCATAAACTCTACGATAAAATACAGGCATAATGTCACTATAACGATGATTGCTGCAACACCAAATACTCGGGCAGTCAAAAAGGATTTTGTAGCCCTCGTAAGCATAACGCCTAATCCTTCACTTGCACCGAGCCATTCTCCGATAATTGCCCCCATTACGCTATATGTAACTGCAATTTTTAAACCGGAGAAAAAGTATGGAAGCACTGCTGGAAATTTTACTTTCTGGTAAACTTGCCATTTTGTCGCCTTCATTGTTTGTAAAAGCTTCAACATGTTTTTATCTACTGTTTGAAAACCTTCTAAAATACTAAGCGCAATTGGGAAGAAACAAACGAGTATTACGACCATTACTTTCGGCAACATCCCATATCCAAACCAAATAATAAATAGCGGTGCAAGTACAACAATTGGAATTGTTTGCGAAATAACGAGCAATGGATTTATTAAAATACGAAATAACGGTATAACGTCCATAATAATTGCGATGCTCGTCCCCAATAAAATTGCAAAGAATAGTCCAATTATAACTTCCTGCAGTGTTTGCATCGTATTTGGTAATAGTAAATCTTTCATCCCAATTAATTCTTGAACAATGGCAGAAGGCTTTGGTAAAATCCACGGTTCGATTTTAAATAATGAAACAGATCCTTCCCATATCGCAATGAGAAGGATAAGCCAAATAGTTGTAATAAGTTTAGATTGCTTCTGGTTTTGCATATTCATCACGGTACTTCCAAACCTTTTCATCTATCGTTACACCAGTGCTTGGACGATAATGGATTTTAATAGAAGTAATCACTTCTTCTGCTCCAGCATCGACGCAAGCTTGTTGCGCACGTTTAACGACATCAAGAAGTACATCTAATTCTCCTTCCAAAGTTGTTTCCATTGCCCCTACTTCATAACGAACTCCCGATTGTTGCACAACTTCAATTGCTTTATCGACAACAGAATATACATCTTTCGTTTTCGCTTGTGGTACTACTGAAAATGACATTGTAACTTGTTGTGACATAATAAAATCCCCCTTATAAAATTAGATTTCAAAAATAAGAAAAGGCTTTCCTACTGCGTAGGAAAGCCTTGTATGCAAGTTATTATAGAATAACATATGCTACATCACTTTAAGTAACTCCCTACGCTGGCATTATCCAGATCAGGTTGAGGGTCGATGTTTACTTACATCCTCTCAGCCAATTGGCTCCCCGGTCCTTAATTCGTTTTCATTGTAGCATGATTTATTTTATTGAACAAACAAAAGCATGCATAATCATTTCATTATTTTTGGAAAATATCCAACTTTTTCACCATGAGCTAATAACTGCTGTATAAATTCTTTATTGATTGCTGGTACTATCAATTCTTTTTTCTTAATCCATTCATTCGTTCTACGCGTACCCATTACAATTTCAGATTGCTGCGCTCCATCTCCTGCAACTTGAGAAGCAATTAACTCTGCTATTACTTCATTTTCCTTCGCTAATTCAAGTCCGGTATTTACATATTCTGAAAGTGGAACCATTTCAAGATTGTATCCACACTCTCCAATTAACTGTATAAATTGTTCAAACTCAATTTGATGTGGATGACAAATATGTAACGTCTCTCCTACAATTTGCGAATCTTTTAAATACGATACAATTGATTTACTAGCAAAATCAATTGGTGTGAAATCAACTTTCCACTTCACATTTGGTGCTTTCCCAATTAATAGCATTGTTTTAATAAGACGATAAAATGCGTTTCCTTCAATATTTTGTTGGAACGAACCTGTTTCTGAATGACATGCTAAATTACCTGCACGATAAATATTTCCGCGCAAACCATTTTTCATTGCTTCACGAACAATGTTTTCCGCTTGTAGTTTACTATTTGAATATACATTCTCTAAGTCTACACTGTAATTAAAATCACCAGTTTTCATGTATGTATCCCATTGATCTACCGCTAATTCTAACGGGATACCAATTGTAGAAATAAAATGGAATGTAGCACCTTTCTCCGCTAATGCTAGCATACGGCTAGTTCCTTGGACATTTATATTTTCAAATTGTTTTACATCTCCAAAATGTCTTACATCTGCACCGCAATGAATTATCGTATCCATCTTAGAACTGATGAACATAAATTCTTCTTCGCTCATCCCAAGATACTCTTCCCCCAGATCACCAGCTACGGCCTGTATACGCTGTAACCATTCTTCACATATATCACTAAAGTAGCCTGTTAATGTATCTATAATTCTTTGTTGCACATCTTTGGTTGGTCTTACTAAACAATAAATAGTAGCAGATGTATCTCTCAACAATTCATATAATATGTGTGATCCTAAATAACCAGTAGCTCCTGTTAAAAAGACATTTGAAATCTGGGTTTCTTCCAAAACGTTTGCATACGTAATATTATCTGGTTCGTGAATCAGTTTATATTCACGAAATACTTCTTCTTTCTCTACTTTTACTTCTCGCTCAATTCGAGCTAATCCATATATCGTTCTTTCTTTAAAGAAATCTTGAATTGTTAAATGTGAAAAATCTTCTTTTAACAATGTTAAGACTCGTAATACTTTTAATGAATGTCCACCAATTGTAAAGAAATCATCATGCACTCCAACTTTTGAAATTCCTAATACTTCCGCCCAAGCGCGCGCTATTTGTTTCTCTGCTTTATTAGAAGGTGCAACATATTCTTGTAGACGAACCGGTTCATACTTTTCTTCTAACTGAGCTAACTTCTTAACATCAATCTTTTTATTAGGTGTAAGTGGTAATTCATTAATATAAATTAGTTTAGATGGCACCATATAATCTGGTAATTGCTCTTGTAACTGATAAACTAATTCTGGTATTTCTTTTTTATTTAAAGTTGTATAGAACGCGATTAAATATTGGCTACCTTCCTTACTCTTCTTAGCAAAAACAGCATTTTCTTTTATATTATGATTTTGAGAAATTTTACTTTGGATTTCTCCTAGTTCAATACGATGTCCTCTAATCTTTACTTGATCATCTTTCCGATGTAAAAATTCTATATTTCCATCCTCTAACAACTTAACAATATCACCTGTTTTATATATATTAACTATAGGATTAAAAGGGTTCTGAATAAAAGCTTCAATTGTTTTATTAGGCTTATTAAAATACCCTTTTGCTAATCCTACTGAATCTATATATAATTCACCAGGTACACCAATTGGACAAAGATTCATATTCTCATCCAAAATCATAACTTGATAATTAGCACATGGTTTACCAATGGGAATACTCGCAACATCCTCATTTAACTGACTAGGTATTTTATAGGTTGTCGTCACTACAGTACATTCTGTCGGTCCGTATACATTATGAATTTCAACATTTGTACCTATCCTTTCTCTCCACAATTTAATAACCTCTACAGGCAACATTTCACCGCCAATCGCAATTCTTTTTAGGGAAGCTAGCTTATATATATCTTCTTCTGCTAAATAAGTTGCTACTTGTCGAACAAAAATTGTTGCTAATGCCAAGATCGAAGTTGCTTTCACTTTATAGATTGCATTTGCAAATGCTTCTACAGACAATCGCTCTTCCTCTAATAATACATACAAGTTTCCTCCGCAGAATAAAGAAGCAAATGACTCCCATACAGAAGCATCGAAACTAAAAGAAGGAAATTGGGCAAATACATCCTCTTCTGTCAATTCATATTGCTTTTGCATCCAAGTGTACAGATTAACAACCCCTCTATGTGCTAACATCGTTCCCTTTGGATTCCCTGTTGAACCAGACGTATAAATCATATAAGCTACATCATCACAATGAATAGACAACTTTACATCTATATCTTCACAAGTTTCACTATCATACATTGAAACTGTTTGAACTCCATCACATGTTATAGGCGTCTCTTTCATCAATATAACTTTCGCTTGGCTATCTTGAATAATGTACTGTATTCTACTTTCCGGATAATCTGGATCAATCGGAACATACGCTGCACCAGCTTTTAATATAGCTACCATACTTACTACTGTGTCTATGCTACGTTTCATAAATATTCCAACATAGTCTCCTAATTGGACGCCATTTTTAATTAACATATGAGCTATTTGATTACTTTTTTTATTTAGCTCCTCATAAGTTAAAGTACCTTCCCTTGAAGATAAAGCTATACGATTTGGAAATTGAGTAACAGTATTATAGAACATATCGACGATACTTTTCTCAGGATATACTGCTGTCGTATCATTCACTTGACTATAAAGTGCCATCTCGGCCTCTGTAATAATATTAAAATTCTTTATATAATTATTCTTATTTCGTGATGTACCAATTAAAACACCTTGTATTTGTTGTGCATAACGAGTAATCGTTGTTTCCTTCCAATTAACACTATTAAATATTATTTCTACACTTTGCATATTTTTACTAAATACAAATTGTAATGTATTCGTGTCTTGTAGCTCATAATATGTTTCACCAATAATAATAGGTGACATTTCATATAATGTATTACCGTTTTGAAACTCTTCTATTTCTTCCTCATTCATTTCTTTAATTTGTTCCAGTTGCTCTTCAATCTGTAAATTCAAACTTTCATAGGAGAGAAAATTAGAAACTTCAATAGTAATCGGAAATAAACTTCCTCTTACATGATAAAGCACGACAATATGTTTTTCTTTAGAAATATGATATAACCACGTTGCAGTCGCTCCTATTAAATCTACAATATGAGTCAAATTTGGAAATAGTTCAGTTTTCCTTTTTATCCTAAGTTCCGTTCCTTGCACATCTTTAGGTATTTTAATACTTCCTTCTACTTTCCCTAAAAATTCTTTTACCATCTCATTATAAGAAATTGCTAATTTCATATTTATGTAAATTCCTCTCTTAAATATAATAAAGGTGTGAAAATTCACACCTTTTTCATCCCTTATTAACGGACAGATTCGTTCAATTCATAATCAGTAGCGGAGATATCCCCTTTGATTAGAATTGAACTTTCTCCTTATTCGCTTTTAAACTCACCAATAAGCTCTTGTAATTCCTGAGAAAGCCAACTTAAAGAAGTCGCTAATTCTGCAATATCTTGTACTGATATTTCTTGCTCTTTCATGCTTTCTTCAACATTACTACTGCTGTTGGCATAAGTGTTTGCAATATGTGATAATTCATTTACGACTTGAACGATATTCTGGCTATTTTGTAAAATGTCACTCGAATTACCCGAAACAGCTTTTACTTGATCTGTAACAGATTGCGCTGATTTGGAGATTTTTTCAAAGAAATTTCCACTACTTTGAACAAGTGAAATTCCAGTTTCTACTTCTTTTGAACCTTTTTGCATTGAAACTACAGCATCTTCTGTCTCAGCTTGTGTTTCACCAATTAATTTCGCTATATCTTTAGCAGACGCTTCCGTTTGTTCTGCTAATTTTCGTACTTCATCAGCAACAACTGCAAACCCTCTCCCCGCTGCTCCAGCACGTGAAGCCTCAATAGAAGCATTTAAAGCTAATAAATTTGTTTGATTTGAAATACCTGTAATTACAGTTACGATATCACTAATTTCTTTTGACCTTGTTTCTAACGAATAAATGATGGAAGATAAATCTTGTACTGCATTTTGAATTAAACTCATTTGATTAATAATTTGTCCAATCACTTCATTACCTTCAATTGAATGTTGCTCCATACCTTCAGAAGCAACCGCAACTTGTTTCGCAGCCCCAGTTATCTCTTCTACCTTATCTTCCATTCCATGTACAATTCCTAAACATTGTTGTACTGAAGTTTTTTGAGACTGTGCCCCTACTCTTAAACCTTCAATAGAACTTGCAATCTCTTGAACTGCCATGCTGTTTTCCTCTGTACTCGCCGACAATTCTTGTGAAGAAGAAGAAACTTGCTCAGCAGTTTGCCTTACTTTATCTATAATCCCTTTAAATTTTTCAATCGTGTTATTGAAATAAACATTAATAATTCCAATATCATCTGGTCTTTCTTTTAATTTAATACTTAAGTCACCTTCACCAATTTTACGTAACCCTTCTCGTAAATCTTTTAATGGAGCTAACGAGTGACGCACGATAAAGAATTGAGTAATAGTCGCAATTGCTAATGAAATAATGATAAAGAGTAAGCCCTGTATCATAAACTTCTCTTTTGTAATAGGAACAATGGAAGCATCTAAGTCAGCCGCAATAATTGCAACAATATTATTTTCTCCATCTGTAATTGGTTCTAATATTGTCACCCACGAACCTATTTCATCTTCATATACTTCTGTCATTTGGGCCTTTTTCGTATCAATGACTTTATCGTATGCCTTCATCCAATGAGCGGGTTGTTCATAATAATCTCCCGGCTTTATAGGGAACGCTTTTGTTAACTCTGTAGTCAAACCAACGAGTTGTAATTCTCGCTTTTCATTCGGCTTTGCTCCTGTAACATACGTTTGTCCAACACTTTTCAATTCTTTTGACACTTCATCTAATTTCTCTGTTAACTTTTCTTTTTTCACTTTTTCGGCTGTAGGATCTTTCGCCATGTCTCTAACTAATTCTACATCCAATTTTTTCAATACTATTTCTCCTGTTTCAATAGACTGCCTTTCAAATAAAGACATCATACTATTTTGAAACATGTTGAAACTTAGTGCACCCATACTTCCAACAAGTGTCAAAATAACTAATACGGTTAATAAGACGTTCTTTTGAAGGAACGATAACTTATGCCAATATTTTTTCATTAATATCCACCTTCCTTAATTAACATAAACAAAAAAACAAAATATATGAATATTTTGTTTGAAAATGTTTCTCAATATGTTCGAGAATAAAAAAAAGCCAATGTAAAAGCATTGGCCAAGACCAACCCTATCCGTCCGGTAACTGGCTAGCGTAGCCTTTCGACCTTAGCTCCTGTAGTTTTGCGTCCTCATGTTTCCATCAGTTTGCCTTTCTCGCTGAACGAGTTGAACGATATGGGAGTTCTATGAGAATTAATTTATTCTCTTTCAAAGATTACAACATATAAATCAAAATGTCTACTTATTTAGAGATATAAATACAAATTTTTAATGCATTGCTTTTTCAAAATAATTTCAAAAAGTACGTGAATGTTACTTTTTTTGTGTTATATAATAAAAAATGTATAAACAACAAGGATTTCTTCGGGTATTTATTTAATTTTCATTCAAATTAAACTATTCGAATATATCTTAACTAATGAATTTCGGAGGTAGTTTATCATGTTTTGGCTACAATTTCTTACCTTGTTACTCTGTATTTTTATTGGTGCACGCCTAGGCGGAGTTGGTTTAGGAGTAATGGGTGGAGTTGGTATGGCAATACTCGTTTTTGTCTTCCACTTACAACCAACCGCGCCTCCTATCGATGTAATGCTTATGATTTTGGCAGTAATTACAGCTGCTGGTGCTTTGCAAGCTGCTGGAGGAATGGACTATCTTGTTCATCTAGCTGAAAAGGCATTACGAAAAAATCCAAAGCGTATTACTTTTTTTGCTCCAATTGTTACTTATTTATTCACACTATGTGCAGGCACTGGTCACGTTGCCTATTCTGTACTTCCTGTTATTGCAGAAGTCTCTCGTGAATCAGGGATTAGACCGGAACGCCCAATGTCGATTGCCGTAATCGCTTCTCAACAAGCAATTACAGCTAGTCCAATTTCAGCTGCCACAGTTGCTCTTTTAGCAATGTTAGCTGACTATAAAATCACTTTATTAGATATTTTAAAAGTGAGTATTCCCTCCACTTTCATTGCTTGTATGTTAGCAGCATTCGTTGCTAGTAAGATGGGAAAAGAATTAAGTGAGGACCCTGAATACTTAAAACGATTAAAAGAAGGAATGATTCCTAAGCTTGAAGAGAAAAAAGAATTTGTAGGTGTAAAGGGCGCAAAATTATCAGTTATCCTTTTCCTTGTAGGAACCTTCCTTGTTGTACTTCTTGGTTCATTTGAAGCACTTCGTCCAGGATGGATAGTTGATGGGAAGTTAGCTCGCCTTTCCATGCCGAACACAATTGAGATGGTCATGTTAACTATCGCGGCTCTTATTATTATTTTCTGTAAACCAAATGTAGAAAGCATTGTGTCTGGTAACGTCTTTAAAGCAGGGGCAACAGCAGTTGTTGCTATTTTCGGTATCGCTTGGATGGGAGATACTTTCTTTAACGGAAACTTAAATATGATTCAAGGATCCATTCAGCATTTAGTAACAAGTGCACCTTGGCTATTTGCCATCGCGCTATTCATTCTATCTATTTTACTGTACAGCCAAGCAGCAACAGTACGTGCCTTAATGCCACTTGGACTATCCCTTGGTATTCCACCAGCACTACTGATTGCAATGTTCCCTGCAGTAAACGGATATTTCTTCATTCCAAACTATGGAACAATCGTTGCTGCCATTAACTTTGACCGTACTGGTACAACAGGTATCGGTAAATACGTATTAAATCATAGCTTTATGATTCCAGGTTTAATCGCAACATTTACTTCTATCGGCATTGGAATGCTTTTAATTTCTATTATGTTTTAAAGAAAAAGCACAAACCCTTATTTAAAAAGGTTTGTGCTTTTTTAATCAAACGTTTGTTTAAAATTTGGGGCAGTCCATTTCTCCATGTAGCACTTAAAATACTACACGTCCTTCCCTACAAACTTCTCTTTACTTCTTCAGCTAATTTTCTCGTACTTTCATACGCAGATTCAGCTAAACTAATTGCTGAAATAACTGAAACACCGTCCGCACCCGCTTCTATAACTGCTGCTGTATTTTCAATTGTAATCCCACCAATACCAACGATTGGCACTGTAATTCCTTGTTCTCTAAAATAAGCTAATCCTTTCGTTCCTTGAACCGCTTTCGTATCTTTTTTCGTACTCGTTGTGAAAATAGGTCCAACGCCTAAATAATCTGCTCCATTTTCGATTGCAAAGCGTGCTTCTTCAATTGTATGAGCAGATACGCCGATAATTTTATCTCCCATTTTTTCACGAACAGATGTAATTCCTTCATCATCTTGTCCTACATGAACACCATCTGCATCTAATTCAATGGCTAATTCTACATCATCATTTACAATGAAAGGAACACTATATTCCTTACAAAGCGTCTGCAATTCTTTTGCAAAGCGCACTCTATCTTCTCCGATTAAAGAACCTTCCCCCTTCTCGCGAAACTGAAAAAGTGTCACTCCACCATCTAACGCTTCTTTCAATACAGCTAAAGGATCCTTCGTGCAGTTATTGCTTCCCATAATAAAATACACTTGTAATAACTTAGACATTTTCTTTGTTTCAATGCGCATCGTATGTTTCATCCCCCTTACTCTAACTCCTCAATCTTCCCATACTTCTCAATATCAGCTGAAGTTGTATTCGCTAATTGATTTAAAAATTCAATTTGGAAACTACCTGGCCCTTTTTCTACTGTTTTAACAGCTGCCAGTTCCGCAGCTACACCATAAAACGTTAATGCGGCTACTGCTGCTTTTACATAATCTTTTTCTACTGCTACAAATGCTCCTATTACAGAAGTTAGTAAACAACCTGTTCCCGTAACTTTCGTTAAAATAGGGTGACCGTTTCGAATAACAATAGTTCTCTCTCCATCTGTAACAACATCTTCTTTTCCAGTAATGACCGCAACTGTATTTAGTTCGTCTGCTGCCTGCCTTGCAATACTTACAACATTTCCATTTCCAGTACCAGCGTCTACCCCTTTAATTTCCCATTTCTCATTAATAACATTTGCTATTTCAGCTGCATTTCCGCGGATAATTGCTAAATCGATTTCAGCCGGAATATGTCTCGCAACTTCTGTTCGATACGAAGTTGCTCCTGCACCAACTGGATCAAATAGTACTGGCACATTGTTCGTATTTGCTGATTTACCCGCGAGTAGCATAGCTTCTACTTCTTCAGGACGAAGTGTCCCCATATTTAATACTAACGCTCCAGCAATGCTAGCCATTTCTGCTACTTCTTCTTTTGCATACGCCATTACAGGCGATGCCCCAAGTGCCAACAAACCGTTAGCAGTAAAATTTGTTACAACAACATTTGTAATATTATGAACAAGCGGATTAGATTCTCTCACCAAATCCACTACTTTACTAATTTCTTTCATATTCATCCTTTTCATCTCCTAACTATAATGATGGGAGATACACAAAAAGACACTTTGCGCGTACGCAAAGTGCCTGAACATGTGCTTTTACACTCTCCCTACGCTGGCATTATCCAACAGGTTCAAATGGTCAATGACGGACTAGTAGCCATACTCTCAGTTTGTATCCACAAACTCCCATGTGTTTCTTATTCATCTACTTCAAAGTCTACTCTTATTCTAGTAAAATAACAAGTTCTTTACTTTTCCATATAAAGTGAAACTTTAATCAGTGGGGGCATCCCCCACTGATTATTAGCCTTCACCAATCGGGCGTTTACGGCAGCCCGACCCCCGCCTAACTTCTTTGCTCCATCCAAGTTATATAGAAGATAAATGAAGTACACACCATCGAAGAAGTTAACAATTTCATTTCGTTAATACAAATTTATCTATTCAATTAAAAAGATAAAAAAATTACTCTTAAATATATTAAACTTTTGAAGTTACAATTTGTATTTACATAACAAAATAAGAGACTTACTGTAATTTCGTTGTAGGTCTCTTCATCTTGCTCCCCTATCGGTGTAATTTAGTAAAAAATATGAATCTGAATCATAATAAATTAAATTATATAACTTCTATCAACTAATAGCGGAGATAAATATGTTTCCAATAATGCAGCAACAAATAAAAGTACTAGATCTATGACTAGTAAAATCAAAATTTTTTTCCCTAATATGATAAAAGAATTTTTACTAAGTTCTTTTTTTCTAATTATATTAATAATGGATACCGCTACATATACACCTATTGTTGCAGTAAAACACATATTTATGATCTCAATTATTCCATGGCCTGCAAAATAAGATGCTGCTGTTTTCAAAGACGTTCTCTCTATCAAGCTATGGAAAGAAAACCCTAAATAAAAAAACTGTTCAAATAAAAAAATTAAAGAAAAAAAGCCAAAACTAATAATCGAGAAAATTATTGTAAACAAATGAATTTCTAAATTATTACTAAAAATTGTAATGAAAGAGGGCTTTAAATTAGGACTAAACTGTTCATTAGGCAGCAATAAAAACCCCAGAAAGAAAAATAAACTCCCTATAACTGAACAAGCAATAAAACAAAGGATAAATAATTTAGGTTTCACAGTTATCACTCTCCAAAATTAATTTATTCAATCGCTCATCCCTTTTTAAAATTATTTTTCCATCCGAAAAATTTGCTAAATCAACATCTGTTGAATGCGTGGCATAAATTAAAATTGATCTATTTTGAATTATGTAATCCTTTAAATAATCCAAAGTAACTTTCCTTGACCTAATGTCAAAATTAACAAAAGGTTCATCAAGAAGAATTAAGCTAGGTGAAGCTAGAAGAGCCAATATTAATGACAGCTTTTGTCTAGTTCCCAAAGATAATTCACGTGTATATGTATTTTGATATTTATCAAGCCCAATCTCTTGAATCAAATGTTCTAAAGACGAATCTAATCTAGTTCTATTAATAAAAGATAGTACCATATCTATTGTTTCCGAAGGCGTTAAATATTCGTATAAGAACGGTGTATTACCAATTAATGAGACATTTGCAATATACTCTTTAAAATCGTTCTTTAATGAAGATTTCTTTAATATAACTTCCCCATCAAACTTTGTCATTCCACCAATTATATTCAATAAAGTTGATTTTCCTATCCCATTTTTACCAACTAACTCTAAAATCTTCATTTCATCTACCTTTAAATTTACTCCATCAAAAATATAAGTTGATTCACCATATTTTTTTTTTATATTTATTAATTCCAGCATATTTTACCTCTCTTTTTTTAGGAAATTATAAAATACCAAATAAATAGAATAAACGATAAAAAAGCCCATTACAGGATATAAATTCCCTAGCTTCATTGAATAAACAGCCACAAGACTACATGTTACAAATGGTAAACCTAAAACTAACAAATCTTCAATAGGATTAAAAAAGTACATAAAGAAATTATTTTTTATATCTTCTATTGATAATTTTTTAAAGCGGTATACTCTTTTAGTTATGATTTTTATTGAGTAGAAGTAAATAATTGTTGAACCAAAAATAGTAATACCTGTAAACAATGAAGTTCCATAAAACATAAATGCACCAATATAATAACTAATTAGAATTACTATAAGCTTTCTTGACAGAAATTTGGAAAGTAAATCCTCAAAATATGTTTTCTTATCAAACTTCCTTATATAATAAAAATCACTCAAGTTAGAAGTTTGTAACATTTTTGAGCTATTTATAATTCCTTGAGATAGAAAACTAAGAATCGCACTTTCAACAGCTAAATAAACGGAAATTATAATAATTTTATTAATGCTAAAATAAAAATTTAAAATGCCGATTATCAATAGTGAAGCTATTGCAAACAGATAAGTATAAAATATATGTAAAAAGAAAGTTCTATTTTGGCAAGATCGAGCTAACGCCATTCGATACTTATCCAACTGCTTGCCGTTTTGATACTTGATTATATGCTCTTTCTTTTTCGTATAGTTTGGTCCATGAATAAAGAAAAAGATAATCTGATGATTACTCCATAAAAATTTTGATAGAATAATCGCTGAAACTATTACTATCACCAAGCATTCATATATAAATATTGTTATGTAACTAAACTGCAGCTCAACCATAAAAATGATACTAAAAATACAATAAAAAAGAATTTTTGTTCCAAATGTCCGTAGCAATTTTTCTATGATAAGTAATTTAAAATTATTGTTTTGAGCCTTATGCATCCATTGAGAAATATTCTCAATTTCTTCCGAATCATAATCATCATTATTAATATCTGTCATCAAAATTGTTAAAAAAAGATAGACAGTCGCACTATAAAAGGGATTTATAGACGAACGAAAATAATGCATTAATTCATAAACAAAGATTGGTGCCAAAATTGAAACAAATGTAATACATATATTTATATTATAAAAAAAAGATAGCAATAATTTTTTATCGCCATCGGCAAATTTGTTTAAAAAATCCCCAAATAAAACTTCCATATTTGCAAATGCTTTTCTTTTTTTCATCAATCTTTTAAATTTAAAGTATTTCATCCGCTTTAATTTCCTAATAAATTTATAACAGTTTTTATCAAACTATATGCCGCTACTACACCAAATAAAATCGATACTACTAACATTACTTTCATCTTAAACTTAAAATTCTTTTCCATCTATTACACCCTCCTAAAGTTATTTAGACTAAATAAAAGTAATCATCATTTGAAAGATAACTGTCAAACCATAAGTTATTAAAAATATAATTGTACTTAGCTTTATTTTCAATCTATTCGAAATAGAATCATCTAAATTAAGTAAATATAGATAAACAAAACCTGCCAAAAATAGTTGAGATCCTGGAGACCACCCTATCCATTGAACATCGTATAAATTGTTTAAACCAGCAATCGAAAAAATAACCATATTTAATAACACAGATGCTATATTCGCAGAAACTATTATTGGAAAAAAATTGCTGAATTTTAGTTTTTTATGAGTAATAAAATTTGTACTAAAAGTAATAAATAATGTTTCTATTACTACCACTGTAATACTCACAACCAATTGTATTAAAATTAAAAAGACTGTGACAAAAGAATCTGTAAATAATTGTAACGGCATTTCCATTTTATGAAATTCTTCAATAACTTTAAACTGTTTAATTGTAAAAAGTGAATTTGCGACCACTACTAGAATGAGTAGCAAAAAAGATAATAAATTTATGCCCCTTTTATGTATTAACTTAAACATTTTTATCTCCCTAATATAAGTAAATTAATAAATCGTTATGTTTTTTAATACACAAATAGCTGTGTGCCTCTTCTATTACATAACTCTAATACCCTATAAACATATCATTCTAAAATTAAATTTTAGAATACACCTCATCATAATTAGGGGGCAATTTTGCCCCCCTAATGTCCTTTTTAAAGAGCTCTTGCTGCAGCCCTCTTACCCATTCTAGTCATTCCTAAAATTGTAGCACGATAGCTCCAAACAGCTGCAGAAGCTGCAGCACCAATTCCAGTTAGAGACAATAGTAAAGAAGCATAAGAAATCCAATCTAAAGCGGCCATAATTGCTGATGCAGTAGCTGCGCTACATCCAATAAGATTCATAATCATAACTTTTTTCATTATAAATATCCTCCTTGAACATCCACTTAATTTTAATATAAAAATAATAATTCCACTCTTCTTCTCAACATCCCCCCGGGTTCTACTAAAGTTTACCATTATAGTTAAATATACACAATATCCTTTTATAGAATTTTCTAAAAATAGTTTTTTAGATTTTTAAATATGATACATGAGCACTTTCTCTCATGTATCAAAATGTATTCTTATATTTTGATACTCTTAATAAGATCAAAAAAGGAGCACTAAATAATAAAGTGAAACTTTAATCAGTGGGGTTTTGTTCATCCCTCACTGATTATTAGCCTTCACCAATCGGGCTTTTACGGGCAGCCCGACCCTACCTAACTTCTTTGCTTCCACTGAATTTTGAGGTGGGGGTCTTACTGCCCGTTAATGCGGGATAAATCCCATCCCCACTTAATCAACTAATCAAAAAATATTAGTTCAATTAATAATTTTAAAAGGAATTTCTAGAAAGAAACATCTGACTATAAGATAGGAGCCTCCTTTACATTTCCTCTTGAAAACTGTGGTATATTAGACGATATATAGTTAATAAAGGAGTTCAATTAAATGGCAAAAAGTATTGTAATCGCTGAAAAACCTTCCGTTGCACGAGATATTGCTCGTGTACTGAAGTGTGATAAAAAAGGAAACGGCTATCTTGAAGGTAGTAAATATATTGTAACTTGGGCTTTAGGTCATCTCGTTACATTAGCAGATCCAGAAAGTTATGATGTGAAATATAAAAAGTGGAATTTAGAAGATTTACCGATGCTACCTGAGCGTTTGAAATTAACGGTTATTAAACAAACTGGTAAACAATTTAATGCTGTAAAAAGTCAGCTACTTAGAAAAGATGTAAATGAAATTATTGTAGCAACAGACGCTGGACGTGAAGGGGAATTAGTCGCACGCTGGATTATCGATAAAGTTAAGCTAAATAAACCAATCAAACGTTTATGGATTTCTTCTGTAACCGATAAAGCAATTAAAGATGGTTTTGCAAATTTAAAACCAGGTAAAGCCTATGACAATTTATACGCTTCAGCAGTTGCGCGTTCAGAAGCTGACTGGTATATCGGTCTTAATGCAACTCGTGCTTTAACGACTCGCTTTAATGCCCAGTTAAATTGCGGCCGTGTACAGATGTATCCCGTCAATAGTTAGGGTGAAATTAATTTTACTAGTATTTATAAGACTTGTATGATTTCCTCCCAAATTTATATGGTTATAATGAGAATTTTAAGTAGAAAAAACCTCGATTTGCTTGTAAAACACCTCCCTTTTTATTAACAGAGTATTCCCGCAACTTAAAAATTGATTAAAAAAAGTTTGTAATTGCCACATAATAAAAAGCACCCGTTATGGATGCTATACTTATATTATTGTATAGATACATTCGATTTTACTTCCTGCATACTCCATCCCCTTTATGTATTTCAAACTCACTCTATAAACTCACCTACGGTTTCATTCGCTTCACTAAATCAAATTGATATGTCCTATTTCGCTTTTCAAGTGCTGAATCAATATAATACTTAGGATTTACCATAAAGTCATTGAAAGCTACTAGAGAAATATAATTATCTTTAGCAGAGTTCCATCTTCCTTCTGTTGGACAAGATTTATATGCTTTTTTGACGTTTAACATATTTTTTCGCACTAAGTTTTCAAAATCATTAATGGTCGTAACTTCGTCAGTTTCAGCCGAAATAACATAACTTTTAGCTTCTGGTGTATAAAGTGCAATTACTCCCTTAGTGCGATTCCCAATACGGTCTTCTAATGAATATCGTAATTCATCATAAAGCCAATCATCATAAACATTTTTATTAGACCATGTTTCAATATCAAAAACTTGCTTTGTATTGTAATTGATCGCATTTGGTGTTAATACAACTACCGTCAATGAACAATCTTCAAGTTTTTCATAAAGATATTTTTGAATAGTATCTTCACTCATATTCGAGCGGTCTTCACCTTCAGACTTATTGATTGTGTAGTCGAGCTCGGCAAATTTTTCAACAAGCTTATTTTTATAATATAGTCCATCAGAAAATCTAAAGGACACAAATACATTACTAGCCATAGAAACCTCCTTAGGGTTTAAAAATAAAAAGTAAAACTATTGTAATTAGTGTGATACTCCCATAAGACCATTTAAGGATAGGTCTCATGGCAGAACACATCACTTTTTCTGTGAAAATCGGTGTCATTCCAAAATCAATTTGGCTATCATTTTTGTTTCGCACTTCTTCATATAAATTCCTAAAACCACGCTCCAAATGCAAATAATAAGCGTCATGGAACCAGAACAAAAGTACAACACCAAAAATTAAAACTAACATCCAGTAATTACTTTTAGTAAGCCAATAAGCATACATTGCACCGATTGAAGTAACCGACCATCCTTTGATAATAAATGAGTTGGAACCCATACGAGTGATAACACCCTGAATCATTTCCATATGTTTATGTTTATTGTCGTTAGCCATCAATCCATAACCTTCACTTTCTCCTCGCTAAAGGCAAATTCTTTTTTACCAAATTTGTACTCATAAATCTGTTTATTTATCATACACCCCTCCAAATAAGCGATCATTACCACTATTATACTATTATTCTAAATAAAGTGGGTAATTAGCAAAAAGGAGCCACAAGTAGAGCCTCCCAAATATATTGTGATTATTCCCTGTTTGGGGTACAGACCCATCGCTATCAAGCTAACAAAACAAAATACCCCCTAAAATAAAAAAATACGCTATTCTTTCTATAGAATCAAAGGAAGAGTTAGAAGAATTATTTGACTCATCAACTGAAGTTTTTAATAGATTTGAAAATGAGGACAGAAGTACTATGAGCGAAGACACGATTCAGGAATACCTATACGAAAAACTGAAAAAAACCTCTGTTACAATTGTATTGTTAACTCCTAAAGCTGTTTCCAATCAGAAGGATATTTTTGGATCATATGATGATTGGTTTGTATGATGAGTTAAAATATTCTTTGGAGGATCGAAATGAGAATCGTACAAACGGTGTAGTTGCTGTTTACACAAATGAAAGTAAAGGCTTAATATTAAGTAAAAGCTCACATACTTGTAGTGTTTGTAATCAAGAATCAAATTGTGGGGTAATACTGGATTTTGATAATCTTGTGAGAAAAAATGTCCTAAATGTTAAAACTACCTATAAATCTAACCCTCGTAACAATCTATTTGATGAGGATAAAGGCTCTTATATTTCACTAGTCAATATAGATGATTTTAAGAAGGATTATGTGAAATATATTGAAGCAGCAAAAGAAAAACGGGACAGAAAAGATGAATTTGAACTAGTTAAGAAAATGTAAATCTAAGCTAATTTTTTATGGGCTTCAGCTTATTGAGCTACTAATCGATTGGAATACAGCAACAATTCATTTTTTCTGATGTCATAAAACATTAATTAGGAATTTAATAAGAAATCTCACTACGTTTTCCATTCGTCTATTATGTGTAGTTGTTTGATAAAATTACATATAGCATTGGAATAAAGTTTAATTAAATTAACCTAATAAACCTGGATAAAAGAGGAAAATAGAAAAGCGTGTTTTGAAAAAAGATTGATCAAAACACGCTTTTTCTATATTCAATTGAATCATCCTTTTATAAAAAAGTTTGATAATTTTTGTTATACTTGCTCCATTAAAGCGCCTTATAATGGAATAACTAAAACATGCTCTTCTAATTTACATGATTAATATACTTGCGACCCTATTACTTCAAATGCCCTTTGATAATGAAGCCGAAGAATTTCCATCTCACCATTTTATTTCTTTTTCAGCCTACAAGCCCATTTTATCAAGTATATCATTAGCCAGTGCACTGTAATCAAGGCTAACCATTAACTCATGATTAAACTCCGACGGTAAATCGTTTAGATTTTGATTCCAATCATCTGCATCCATCTCTGCAGTAATTTCTGCCGTTCGTCCACCAGCAGATCCTATAAGAAATACAGGCAGGCGTCGAGATCTTGCTAGTTTAATTTCCTCATCAATACCCGGAGGGATGCCGTGCCTTTTTGTCTTTCCTCCAATGACCACCATACACAATGCGTCTGGATCATCAATCATTGATTTTCTCATAGCTGATAAACTTTTGTTCCTATCTTTGTCCACTTCATCGACAGGCATAACTGTCGCATGTTTTCTACTTCCGATGACATCTTCCTCCTTTACGAAATGCCTTGAAACATACATCTTAACTGCGTCTTTGTAAGACTGTGAATTTATTTGTTTGGCCATGTCAAATATTAAATGTTGAAACGTTGGATGTGCCCCAAAAATAACCTTGCTATTACGAGTAAGTATAGCTTGAGTAAAAGCTCGAACCGCATCCGTTATATGTTGCTGATGTTCTGGTTCACAATCCGGAAAAGCACCTGAGATGATTATCCCTTTCATACTAGTTTGACTTTGTATAGGAAACCGAACATAATGTTCCAGACAATTTAAATACTCATCACAAGAATCAACTTTATGTGGTTCCTCTAATAATCTTTCATCATGTTGGGAGGCAATTGGAGCAAGTATTAAAGCCGTATCGTATATTGTTCCAAGTTGTGGGTGAGGCTCATAACCATACCTCGCCACACTTTTCAAAAATTGTTCATGTTCATGCTCTTTTGGTAACCGTCCATAAAAGCTAACAATATGAGTCATTGGACGTTGGAAATATCGAAATCCATGTCGAGGGATTTCGATCTGATAAGTAAAATATTTTTTATTCAATTCTGTCAGTTTTATAGTACCCCTTTTTGCTAATGCTCGAATTCGCTTCAAATGTCCTAAAACTTCTTTTGCATGTGCTCGAGAAATCTCGAAGGCTTTATGAATCACTTCGTCTACAATCTCAGGATCCACATATTCATCTAATGATTCAATATTTGGAAAATGAAAATGAGGTACTTCTGCAGGCTTAAACCAAAAATCTTTAGCACGTCCTTCTTCTGGACCAATACGTACCCATACAATCGGAACCCCCCTTGACAAAGCAACCTCTAATTCAAGAGCAATCCACTTGGACTCACCACTTCTTGGAGTGTCCAAGTATACAACGGCATCACATTGACGAAGATTCTCTTCTATCACTTCCTGGGCATCTTCTCCCACTAATACTTTATTGAGATCCCGAAATGCTTGTTGCGCTCTTAAAGCAAATGCATCGTAAAAGGCCCCGGCAATTTTTTCCCCATCAATTCGTCGATGACTTAGAAATAGGTACATATTATTTTTAGTAAGAGTTGGTTGGAGGATCGATATAACGGTCCTCGCTAACACAATTGCCACAGTTTCAATGTAGGATTCTGAAAGGCTACGTTGTCTTAGTTGTTCATTAACATCAAAACTTTGCGCCTTCTTCACGCATGAAGGCGGCACCCGATCATCTCTTCTCATAGCAACAGGTAGCAGTTCACTCCCTGCCGCAACAGCATCTTCTAAAAAGTCAATCACGAACACTGGATAATTCTGATTATTATTAAAAAATATCACTACATCTTCTTTTTGAAGCGTTATTCCTTCCATAACTTCATCAGTCAAGATGTTTTGAGTCGGGACGTGTTGTAATAATTCATCCAGACACTTTTCATAAAAACGGACAGCTTGTGGCGTTTCACTAAAAGTGATTTTGGGATGTATGATATAAGCAGTCATAACGAGTACTCACTTTCTTTGGGGAAATTTGTATACTTCAAATAATAACCATAATAGTCAAAATAAACGTTAATTGGATATTAGCTCTTATACTATTTTTTAAACGCTAACATGAATATCGATAAGTTTATGTTTTTCATACAGAATATCTAGCGCATGAGAATCTTCTTTTATATTAAAAGCCTTTTGCCATTCTAAAAGGTCATTTTTATCTATTTCAAACAGATGGTCAAGATCCAACTTATGTTTAACAGTTAATACTTGGGCATTTTCAAAATAATACCCCTTTTTTATTAAAGTAAATCTATTAGGTTCCTTCTTTCTAAGTACATGTGTCGTAGCTATTTCATGGAAAATCCAGGGAGATTTTGTTTGATTAATAACTTCATTAGTCTCAATGGACTCAGGAGTATTTAAGAAAATTAAACACTCAGTTTTGTCCATCATTTTAGTTAGAGCACCTGAAAGCATCATATGAACATGACTTGTAGAGAAATTTCTTTTTTCATAACTGTATGTATTACTGTGGGTATTCTTACAGTAAATATCATCAATTTTTTTAAGGAGATTATCTGCATATCCCCATACACAAGAATCAATAAAAACTCTTAATCCAAATGTATCATTTAACCAGCCAGCTAAAGCAATAGCCTTATTTTTATCACCATGGGAGTGAGAAAGAAAAATGTCAGTTTCTAACTGTGGAAACCAATCTTCTTGCAATCTTGTCCCATCAATACTTCCATCACTTAGAATAAAGCTATCAAGCTCTTTTTCAATATGTTTCTTACTCTCATTAAAGATATTATTCCCTTTATTACTATACAAAGAAATGAAATCATCATCCAAATCTGTTAGATTAAAACCAGCAAACATACTACTACCTCCCATTAATTGTTATTAGTAATTTATCAAACAAATACTCTTTTGTCAAAAAAGGTCAAACTCACACGAAATTTTATAGAAAGTAATATTTTGTCTCACCACATGCCCATTAAACTAAGGTAAACAATTACCCCATAGGAGGAAATACACGGTATCATTTAGATAAATCATCCAGTGTATCTACGAAAGAGAGGTACTGTATCATTTCGGAAAAATGGTGTGCCTAGACATATTACTAAAATAGTATAGCCGACCCTTTGTACGTTAAGGAGTCGACTATACTATTTTTAGCGATGAACCTTGTTCCGCAATATGGCCCGATTGTTGAATAACATGACTGGCGTTTTTTAAACAACTTTATTATATTTCAAACGACTTTATTGTAAATTAAGCAACTTTATTATCTTTGTACATTTTGATAAAATCACACAATATAATTATCAAACGGGCACAATTATGGAGAAAAAGTAAAAGGGTGATACATATTGGTCATGTATCACCCTTTATTTTTTATGGCCTCTTACAAATTAGGTCTTGATAAATTACAAGTGTCCAAAATAATTTAGAAAGAATGGAAAAAATACTGCAACTAAATAATAAATTTAGATAAAAAAGCTAATTCATGTTGAATTTCTTGTATGCTCAGACTTTTTGTTAGTCAAACTTCAATCCTTTTAATGCTTCTGCCAGTGCATTATTAAGCGGTTCTTCTTCTTTTTTCTGTTGTTTCATATATTTTTGAACGTCACGTTTATCAGCTTTGTTTCCAGATTCTTTTTTACGTCTCTCTTGGAATGTCGATAATTTCTCGCGATAGCCACATTTGCATGCGAAAATTTGGCCAGCGCCTTCACCACGTAATTCTAGTTTCTTCTTACATTGCGGACAACGAGCATTTGTTGTACGAGATACATTTTTACGGTGACCACATTCACGATCTTGGCAAACAAGCATTTTTCCTTTTTTACCATTCACCTCAAGCATAGGTTTACCACAGTCAGGGCATGACTTTGTAGAGATGTTTTCATGTTTGTATTTTTTGTCACTTGATTTAATTTCCTTCACGATGTCTTTAGCATGCTGTTTCATTTCATTAATAAAGGCATCTTTTTTCAGTTTGCCTTTTGCAATTAGTTCAAGTTTTTGTTCCCACTCTGCTGTCGTAGCTGGTGAACGTAATTCTTCTGGAACTAATTCTAACAGTTGACGACCTTTTGCTGTGATGTAAATATCCTTGCCACCACGTTTTTCGATTAGGAATGAATTAAATAGTTTATCAATAATATCTGCACGTGTCGCTACAGTACCTAATCCACCAGTCGATTTTAATGTATCAGCAAGTTGTTTATTTTGCGTATCCATATATTTTGTAGGATTCTCCATTGCTGAAAGTAAGGTTGCTTCATTAAAGCGTGCAGGTGGCTTTGTTTGGCCTGATGTTTGCATAATTAGTTTTATATTCAATGTATCGCCTTTTTCAATGCGAGGTAAAATCTGTTCTTTTACGTCATCAGTTGCATCATCGTCTTCAAAGCGATTTTCGTATACTTCCTTCCAACCAGCATGTAAAATTGTTTTTCCGCGTGCAATGAACGTTTCATTACCAACCTTTGTACGTAACGTTAGTTGCTCGTATTCGAATGCTGGGAATAAGACAGCTAAGAAACGTTTTACAACTAAATCATAAATTTTACGTTCTTTATCAGTGAAAGTTGAGAAGTTAACATATCCTTCTGTTGGAATAATTGCGTGATGATCGCTTACTTTACTATCATCAACAAATGATTTATTAGATTTTATCGGTTTATTTAAAATTTTATGTGCTAGAGAGCGGTATTCTCCTACACCACATGCCTTTAGACGCTCTGGAAGTGTTCCGACGATATCAGATGAAATGTAGCGTGAATCCGTACGAGGATACGTTAGCACTTTATGCTGTTCATACAACTTCTGCATAATATTTAATGTTTCTTTAGCAGAGTAACCGAACTTTTTATTTGCATCACGTTGTAGCTCAGTTAAATCATAAAGACCAGGAGAGAATGACTTCTTCTGCTTTTTATCAATCTCCACAACAGTAGCATTTTGCTTATCTAGGCTCTTTACGATACTATCAATTTTTTCTTTGTTAAAGCTTCGATTATTCCCGTTAGTGTCTTGCCAAGTTATTTTGACTGAATCAGTTTGTGCTTCAATGCCATAGTACACTTGTGGTTTGAAGTTTTTAATTTCATCTTCACGTGCAGCTATCATGGCTACAGTAGGCGTCTGAACACGCCCACAATTTAACTGTGCATTATATTTGGTCGTTAAAGCTCTAGTAGCATTTAGTCCAATGTACCAATCTGCCTCAGAACGAGCTACTGCAGCAAAATATAAGTTTTCGTATGCTTTACCAGGTTTTAAATTATTGAATCCATCTTTGATTGCCTTATCTGTTACAGATGAAATCCATAAACGTTTGATTGGTTTATTTACTTTAGATTTGGCAATAATCCAACGGGCCACTAACTCACCTTCACGCCCCGCATCTGTTGCGATAATGATTTCATTTACGTCATTACGATTCAACTGTGATTTAACGGAATTAAACTGTTTACCGGACTGTTTGATTACTGATAGTTTTAAACGATCAGGTAGCATTGGTAAATCTTCTAAATTCCACTTTTGATATTTTTTATCATACATTTCTGGATCAGCTAAGGTTACTAGATGTCCTAGTGCCCATGTTACGATATATTTATCGCCCTCTAAAAAGCCGTTCCCTTTTTTATTACATTTCAGTACATTCGCAATATCACGAGCGACTGATGGTTTTTCTGCTAATACTAAGCTTTTTGCCATATCTTCATGCTCCTTCAATATCTTGTACTTATACTATAACACAGTTCGAATTCATGAAATATGGTGTGGATTTGAAATAAAGTCACGATGTTTATAAGAAAGACGTTATGTTTTGAAGGAATTTATGACGTTTATAAAAAAGATGCGATGCTTCTTCTCTTCAATCAAAGAACTCTCAATGAGTTTTGATTAAACTTTTTAATAAAATTGAACGTTCATTTAAAGAGAAAAGGATTGATTTTAATTAAACGCAGAAGGCAGAATAATAAAAAAAGCATGGACCTGATTCCTTTGCCAAAAGGGTATGGACCATGCTTTTTTATGCAGATTCTACTTTATAAAACGGAATCTAAAACGGCTTTGATCTTACGAATAGCTTCTTTTTTAATTTTAATTCCATTTTCAGTTCCTAAATCTTGAATTTTCACTAAGGCATCAAAAGCTTCAACGGCTTTGAAATCACTCATTAATTCTTCTGGCACACCATCTATTTTTTCCCTATAGTAAACCCGATTAAACCAATTACAGCTGTAAATGAACTCTTTTCCGTCAACACATAGTTCGAATTCGTTATTATCGTAAGCTTGTGAAATATCATTTACAATATCCACAAACTCATCGATGCGTTCTGTCGGGATATGAAAAATTGATTTCTCTTCTGAAGTTCGTGAAAAATTAGCTTGAATAAGTTTAGCTTCTAAAAGTTTGAAGAAGCTCGAATATTTGCTGCCTTGACTTCTTTTTTGATATTCCGATACAAAAACTTTATCATTTTCGAAATAAACATAACAAAACCTAGAATATCCATCAATAAATTCTGCACTGTTATGATAAATGTGAAAGTTTTTTCTGGCTGTAACTAAGGTATCAAATCTACGGAATTTCATCTTCAATGGCTCAGGAAAAGCAGTCGCTTTTCCACCTACCAACATCGATCTCGCAGGCCCAGCATTAGAGCTTGAGGTAAATCGAGAATTCGAGCGATAAATAATGACTTTATCAAGAAGTAATTCAGTATCCGATTTAAGGCCTTGTTGTGTGAAAAATTTTGGTGTATCTCCAACTTTAAACATTTAATCACCCTCTGATTCGTTTTGTTAATTAACAGAATGCGTTCTATTCATTATAATAAATAACAGAATGCATTTTGTAAATAGTTGATGTGTTTTTTTGGAAAATAAAAAGCATATCTGTTTCTTACCGATTAAGGTAAGAAACAGATATGCTTTTTGTTAATAGATCATAAATAAACATAAAACACTGGTTTATCAATGTTTTCACAAAAAAAGATACCGTATTTTAATCAAACTTTATTTCAAATCCACATATGGATAAGTATTAGTTCTATTTTGAGGTCATTATTGTCATTGCTTGTTTAAGTATTTCTACTTCCTGTTTTAAACGTTTATTTTCTTTTTGAATAGCACTGAATTCTTTAAAAGAAATAGCCGATTCATCAGCATATAGTTTTATCCAAGAATAGATTGCTGTGGGTGACACTTTATATTCCTTACCCAGTTCAGTTGTTGCCCTTCCTTCAAGATGTAGTTGAACAATTTTCTTTTTAAAACTTTCGTCATATTTCTTACTAGACATAAAAAATCTCCTTCAAAAAATGTTTATTAATATTGTAGCATCACCTCTTTGTGATGACTATAGTCGGTCGATTAAATTAGTAGATTTCTTAGTTAATTAACTAAGAGGTGAGCTTATGGAGATATCAAAAGCTTTTGGTACCGTGTTAAGAAAACACAGAAAACTAGCTGGTCTTTCCCAAGAACAATTGGCGTTACAATGCGACCTAGATAGAACTTTTATTGGATTACTAGAACGCGGACAAAGACAGCCTAGCATTACTACGATATTTATTATTTGTGGGGTACTAAAAATAATGCCCCATGAATTGATTAAAGAAGTTGAAAGTTTATGCGTTATTTAAATGATGTATTTCACAAAATACATAGGGAAACTGAAGAGCGAATATACTATACGAAAGCATGCCTAAATTAAGAGAACCCATGCTAGTTGAGTAAGGTTCTCTTAATTAAAGCAAAATATATTTTTTATTTTTCCTCTTTATCGGAAGACTATAGATCTAAGTCTTCGATAAGTGTATTTTTTATCTTCGTTATTGTTACTACATTATCAATTGTATTATCAGTATTAAGCTCTAGTATAGCCTTATTAGGCCGTTCCTTAAATATATCCTTAAATAGTTGTTCCACTGTAGCAGATCTAGTTTTTCCAGTTGTAATTAAGTTTATTAAATTAAGATCTTTAACGCTTGATAAATTTGCCCATTGGAAAAGAACATTTTGATAGATTTCGTTATTGTCCTTAAGATTTACAATCTCAGCCTTAAGTTCGGCGATTTCTTTTGTCATCTTAGCTTCTTTTTCTTTGAGTTGATTGTAGCGAGTAGATATTTTACGATAGCCATACTCATTTACCTTCAGTTGATTAATAATTTTCTTTTTAGTAGCTGGAGTGTCTTGTGATAATCTGCTTATAACATCATTTGTTGAGATAATTTCAATGTATTGATCATTGTTTTCTATTAAAGCGCTTCTCTTTTTATTGATTTCATCAACGAGCAATTTTCCTTGACGACGAGGTTTTCTCCAAAAATCTTCACTCAGTTTAAAATCTAATATTCCTTTGTTATATTCCTCTAGCGCATAAAGAAAGATTTCTTTATATCTTATAATTTGAACATTTGCCTGATTTCTTAAGAAATCATCAATAATCTTTAGAAGAATATCTTTAGGATATATTTTAGGCTTACGCCCTCGACTTTTCATACATTTCAAACCTTTCCTTTAGTTTTGCCAATTGGTATAATGCATCTTTTACTTTCTTAGAACTTTCAATTAATTGATAATTGAATTGTGAATTTTTTTCATCATATACATCATTTTTATGATGTATGAGACCAGTTTTATGAAGCGCTAATAATTTATCAATGCATAATTTAAGAACAGACTCTTGATTAACAAGGATGTTTTGTAACTTATCATAATGTTTTTGGTAATCGTCTAAGGTTATTCTCCAATGCTTACAGAGATAGTGTTCATCTACGGGACAGTCTTGTAAAGAATCTGTACAATAACCGATTTCTAATGGAATTTTAACAACTTCAGAAACTTCCGTAGTGATAGTCATCGCATTTTTGAAAATAATTTCTTTGAAAAATTCGTTTGAAAGGTTACCTAAGTGTCTTTTTTGATTCGTTAATAATTTTATTAAATCTGAATCAACCCAATATTCCAAGTGGTTATGATAAGTCATTTGAGAATAAACAGAATTGTGTCCCCCTAATCTAGCAATCTCACTGGGATGATAACCTTGCAACATTAAATTCAAAAATGCAAAATGGCGAGTATCGTTTGGTCTTATTTTCCTATAGATATTGTAAGGTGATTGGGTATGGGGATCTGAACTGTTCTCTAATAATTTGAGACCATACTTCCCACAAACAATTTCCCTATAAAATTTGTCTAATAAATTCCTGAAATTTCTGTAATTAAAGATTTCTGGTTTTATATTTCGAACTGTACTAGACGTTTGTAATAATGTTTTAGACGGTTTAGCAGAATATATTTTTTGTTGATATAATTCGATTGATTTGGCAATTTTATCCGAAACCAAAATTTTGTCATAAGCGATTTTACGATTCCTTAAATTTTTGCTTCGAGGTAAAGATAAAAAATACCCTTCTTTATTAAAAGTTAAACAATCAAATTTCAAATTACAGAATTCGTTAATACGTACTGGGATAACATTTGTTAAATTCCACCATAAATAAATTGGATAGTAATCCAAATATACTTTATCAATGTCCTCATTAGAAAAGTATACTTCAACTATTAAAGAAAATTTAAGAACATCTTGGCTTGATGGTAATTTCCTTATTGCTGCTGAATTCTGTGTTTGATAGTATCCTAAAATTAGTTCCAGATACTCTTCTGGCACTATCAGGTCTTGGCAAAAATCTAGAAATTCTAATAGTAGAGATGCTTTATTTTGTAGAGTACTAGGTTTAAGATCTTTAGAAAAATAGTTCAGTTCAAATTCATCTATTGCTCCTAGATTAAATCCTTTACTTAGGATCAATGCATCCTTTGCCCTTCTGGTTTTCTTTGCTAAATGATGAAAACTGTTACCACCCTCTAAAAGTAGAATAAACCAAGATTTTAATAGCAAGATAAATTGTTCAGTATCAAACTTCTTTGATGAAAAAGAATCGAAGCTAAAGTCTACCAAATATGTTTGTGAAAAATATTCATCATAAATATTCCACCTGTTATTGGATGCTTCGGCTGTAAGATTTACACCCATGCCTTTAAGACTGTTTATCCTATCTTGTAAAGTGCCACGGAGGCTCTCATTATAATGAGTTGAGGTAGACGAAAAATCTAAACTATGGTTATTCTCCATATTAATTGCCTCCAATTATTAGATTTTCACTTATACTATCTAAGCTGCGTATGTTATTTAAGAAATCTGAGTAGTCCTTACCTAAAAATGAACTTAGTACATTTTCTCCAAATTGTTTTTTAGCAGTACTTATTAAGGAAATGTTTTTGTATAATAAATTAGCTAATCTAACCCTTTCGCCTTTATAAGAAATGTTTTGAATCTGTTCTAATTTAGGTATCAAATTATTTAGGTTGTGAACAGTCTTTGTTAATACATAGAAATGTGGGATTGCAAATGGGCAACTGTTACATTTTCTATCTAGATATAAACAATCACCAAGAATACATTGCCAAAAGGATTCTTTGGCCGGCAATTGATTCATATTTATTAAATCTAATACTTCTCTCTGTTGTTCTTGTGATAAACTCTTAACGAACTCGTATAAAGGTTTCTTTTGTTCTTCAATTGCATTTAACATTATGGATAAATTTTCAATTTTATATATGTCTCCAAAAACTGTGGCTAACAGATTTTTTTCATTGTTTTCCATAGAATTATTTTGAGATTCACCAATAACAATTTGTTTTAAATAATCGTAGGTATAGCCAAAATAGCCTTTATCAAATAATTGCTTACTAATTTTATTTAGATGTTCTTCATTTACATGTACATATCTGTTGGTAGTGTCTAAAGAATCATGATTTCTAATGAATTTAGTAATCTCCAAAGGATTACGATTGGTTTTTTGTTTTAGGATTGAATTCACAAAAGTTATAAATGTGCTGTTGGCCATGAGCGATTTAAATTTAAAATTATTTATAGGAAAAGTTTTGAAAAACTTATCATGCATGCTAGTATTCAATTCGTTTGAATTACCTAAATCAATCAAGTTATTTCTTTTTGAATTTATTAATTGGGCCTTAAGTTCACATAAAACGATAGCATTAGCTACAGGTACAATCATATCTTCAGAAATAAAGAAAAAAGCCCTTTTACCATTTTTGTTATGATAAACATTCATTAAATTCGATGTTAATTCCCAGATAATTTTTGTAGATTCTTCTAAGGTTAAATTGTAGTTTTCAAATGATTTATAATCCTGCACAGGGATAGACAAGGGGATACGAGGTATCTTTTCAATAAAATCAGTACTTCTCCACCCGTTATTTAAATGAAGCATTACGTATAACCAAATGGATTCATAATTCCCCTTTGTCTCACACATTGGTTTTTTCTTATATTCAGAAAGAGCATTATCTTTATGGCGTTGAATGTCTTTAACATAGTCCAGTAGTGTTAAAAACTCATTAATCGAATAGATTTTCTTATTGTGTTTAGAGTTTGCTAAACGCTCATTTTTTTCCACATATGGGTTATTAAGCTCTGAAACCAAGTACTTACAATTAGAAAACCTTAAAAGTAAGTGATTAAAAAAACTATATAAAACTTCTTTGTAAGTACTTGGAACTTTATTGTTTAAAAATACGAAATTAATCTCATTAGAAGTCATGTCCATAATTTCTTTTGAAATTAATTTTGACTGTAGTAATTCTGTTATTTTAATAAATCGAACAAAAAGTTTCTTGATCGTTTTAATATTTCCGTTTGAACTTAATAATTTTTTTGAAGCAAAATTATGCCATGCTGTTTCTGTCTCTTTAACTAAATCCAGAAAATTTAAGTCCAATTCTTTGACTACTTTTAAAAAAATTTTATCTGGAAGAGTATTATATTCTAATTCATTTTTATATCGTTCGATTAAATCTGAAAATTCTAACGATTTTAAGTAAATATCAATAACTTTCTTAGGATATACGTATTTAAGTTTTTTTAGGCGACCAAATCTTAAATGAGGTGGTATTTGAACCTTTTCTCTATTTTTATATAATACGGTGCTAGGGACTTTTGCAATTGCTTCAACATGAGTATAGTTTAAACCTAATAAATTGTTTTGCTCTTCACATAACTTTTTTAAAAGATTAGAACAATCCTCTAGCAAATAATAATTAAGATTTCCGTACTCCAACTTTAAGATGCGAAAGTGTTCGTTATTTTCATCAAACTGTTTCTTTGAATAGTCTAATTGGATTATTAAATCTTTTTCGGAAATTATGGTTTTAATTTTGTCATTTATAGAGGGCGTTGAATAGTTCGCTATTTCTTCTAAAATTTGTACGATTTTTTCATCATCTAAATGCCCAAGTACTTGAAGTGAACTCTTTATTTCTGAGGTGGTGTTTGAATTATGTTGTGTATCATTACTAGATTCTAAAACATTGATCGTTTGATGATTAGTAGTACTTTGTCTTTGTTTATCATTGATTTTTGCAAAAATGTTATCAATTTTATCCTTTGGAAAACCTAAATGAGATTTAGTGAATTTATTAAACTTTACCTCAATCGGTAATTCTTCAGCAGTAATAGGAATGTTAAAATCTGAACAAATACTGTAGAACTTACTTATGCTACATCCTAGTAAATATTCCACGTCACTAATTAAATAATAATTCGAATCGTAGTAGTTATATAGGTCATTTCTTCTTTTAACAAAATCATCAACCTCTTCCTTGTGCCAATAATTTTGACGTGATAAAGGGATTTTTATAGGGGAAATTCTAAATTTATCCATATACCTATTAATATTATTTGGTATATTGAGCAATTCCATTAATTGTTTGGAAGTATAATATTCAGTTAAAACATTATTAGTTTCAGCTAGATCGCGATATTGTTTCTTTAAATCGAGAAATTGTTCCTTATCATAGAAAATAACGGCGTTCGCAAACTTATATACGTTATCAATAGGTCTTGTGTGGATAGGGGTTAATTTACGAATAAGTTTTCTAGAATATCCTAAGGCTTTTATTTGACCACTGGTTATTTTGGTTTCAAGGTTATGTTCATAATTTTTATCTATAATATTTTTCAGGGAATCTATATTGGACTTGTCATAATAATTAATTTCATATTTCCCATTTGACGTTAATGTGATGCCATATTCTTGAATCATTTTTTTGAACTTTTCAGTATTTTTATAGCCCAAATGTTCTTTAGCATCCTTTTCGCAGATAGTATGATTTAGAAATTTTTTGAATTTTAATTTCCTCTCCACTTCGGTTTTATCATAAAAGGCAAGTCCCCCAGCTTCAGCATACTCATTAATTCTATCGATAGGTTCTGCCTTAACCTTTTGAAATACTATTCTATCATTTTTTTTAAATCCTAGTTCCTGCATTTGCTGAGTACTCAAACGATTGGCTTTATTGAATGAATACCTTTTTTTAACCAAGTCAATAAAGAACTTTATATCTGATTCCTTATAATACTTGAAGGAACTATATCCTCTTTTTACTTCTTTAATATTACAATCGTTTAATGCATGTTGAAGTTGTTGGAGTGTTTTAAAACCCACTAATTCCATTATTTGCAAAAGTGATAATAATTCAGAACCACAGCTTTTAGATGCTAAATATGCATTTACTTCTAATTTGTCATAGAAATAAGAGACTCCAGTAAAAGTCCTATATCTATCGAAAAGCGAAGTAGGTTCGCTCTTAAGAATAGCTCTATCGTGTCCAGTACATCCTAACGTGATAAGTTCTTTAGGAGTATATTTATTTAAGCAATTGTCTTTATATCTTTTTTCAAGAATATCCCGTAAATTATTTATAACATTGGTATCATAAACAATTTCTCTAGAATTATTAATACCTATTTTTTGTAGTGAGGCTTCTTTAAGAAATAATCTAGTTTGATATATCGATAAGTTAAGGAGGGTTGAAACCTCTTTTAATGTCATATGATTAGGCAAGTCCTACACTTCCTTTAGTATGTCAAAATTATTGATTGCTAAACTCATAGAGCTAAGTAATGTATTTTCATCTACATAACTTAATGCAGACTGTAAGCTTCTATCGCCTCTAGCTAATGCAATTTGGGTAGGAGTTAGACCCAAATCTATTAATATGTTCGTGAAAACGCCTCTGCCAATATGCGTAGACCATTTATTGTTTGTTAACAGTATATAATCTTCGACTTGATTTTTTGCTAGTAAGTCATTTAAAAACTGTTGTTTAATCTTATCAATTTTTGCTGAATATCTTTTGCCCCTTAAAGCTTTAAAATTCCTCGCTGAGATAAAAAGTGCTTCGGAAGTTCCTTTAGTTAATTTGGTTAGCATTTTTAGGTGTTCTTCATACAGGGGCTTTATAATTTCAGGGCAAATACATATTTGATCTCTTGGATATTTAACTTGAATATCAGCCTTATTTATTGCATCTGCAAATAAGATGTTTTGATTGTCTCTAATCTCAATTATTAGGTTACTATTAGCCCACTTTAAACTAGAGCATTTTAAGTTAATGACCTCAGAACGTCTTAATCCTCCAAAGAATTGTAAAGCTATACCTAATGCCATTAATGGTTCAATACGCTTTGCTGTCATAATAAAATCTATAATTAGTCTATTTCTATTTTTACCGAAGTCTTTAATAACATTATTTTGAATGGAATTTCTTATTGGTAAAATAATATCTAAGTCATTAGTGTTTTCAAAAATATTGGTCTCAATTTCCCGGCTTTTTCGACCGTAATAAACAGTCTGGTAATTTACACTAAAGACCTGGTTAATTATTTTTTCTGATTTCAACCAATGGAAAAGTTTGTTTAGATACTGTATCTCAGTTTTTACATATTCACTCTTTAATTCACCTGCTCTACTTTTTAATGATAAATAGGAGATATAATCCGCTCCATGTTGAAGAGTTAAACTGCTTAGTCCCCCTATAATTAATTCAGGATAATTATCTTTATTTTTATATAAATAATTTAAAAATCTTGTTATTGCATAAGCTACATTTCTTTGGCTATTAATAGACTTTCCTTTATTTTTATATTCTCTTTTTATAAAATTTGAAAGAGGTGAGGGAAATATTAGATAGCTATTTTCTTTAATTCCAATACCAATACTACTGAATATTTCTCCATTTCTTGAAGTTTCATCAAATTCCCTTACAACAAATCTCATAGTTTCCTCCCCTAAATTCTATTACTATGCTTATTTATTTTTTATACCCAAAATAAAAATGTACATGGGTGAAATTATTATTGATATCATTACTATTAAAAGAATATATTAAATTTCGCCCTAAAAACAGTATACATGTACAAACCCCTACTGTTGCTATGATTGCTAGTCGTGAGGATGAAATAAAGAACTTCAAAGCTCAAACTTACTACGGCATCGAAGCTCAAACGATGGAGAAACTCAAACTTACTTGGCAAGATGCAAATGGCAATAGCCGTAGTTTTAATAAAGAAAAAATTGATGGTATTGTAAAAAGTTTAGATAAACAACATGCTACTGTTGTGGAAATTGATAAGAAACAGAAGAAGTCATTCTCTCCTGGTCTTTACGATTTAACTGAATTGCAACGTGATGCAAATAAAAAGTTCGGTTACTCTGCTAAAGAAACATTAAATATTATGCAGAAATTGTATGAACAGCATAAAGTGCTAACGTACCCTCGTACAGATTCACGCTACATTTCATCTGATATCGTTGGAACACTTCCAGAACGTCTAAAAGCATGTGGTGTTGGAGAATACCGTCCCTTCGCACATAAAGTATTACAAAAGCCTATCAAACCTAACAAATCATTTGTTGATGATAGTAAAGTAAGCGATCATCATGCGATTATTCCAACAGAAGGATACGTTAACTTCTCAGCATTCACAGATAAAGAACGCAAAATTTATGATTTAGTTGTAAAACGTTTCTTAGCTGTTTTATTCCCAGCATTCGAATACGAGCAACTAACATTACGTACTAAAGTTGGTAGTGAAACGTTCATTGCACGCGGAAAAACGATTTTACATGCTGGCTGGAAGGAAGTATACGAAAATCGATTTGAAGACGATGATGTAACTGATGACGTAAAAGAGCAGCTTCTTCCTCGCATTGAAAAGGGCGATACATTAACTGTAAAGTTAATTATGCAAACATCAGGCCAAACGAAAGCACCTGCACGCTTTAATGAAGCAACTTTACTTTCAGCAATGGAGAATCCTACAAAATATATGGATACGCAAAATAAACAACTTGCTGATACGTTAAAATCGACTGGTGGATTAGGTACTGTAGCGACACGTGCAGATATTATCGACAAACTTTTCAACTCTTTCTTAATTGAAAAACGCGGCAAAGATATTCATATTACTTCAAAAGGCCGTCAGTTACTTGATTTAGTACCAGAAGAGTTAAAATCCCCTACACTAACTGGTGAATGGGAACAAAAACTTGAGGCTATCGCAAAAGGTAAGCTAAAAAAAGAAGTATTCATTTCTGAAATGAAGAACTATACGAAAGAAATTGTTTCTGAAATTAAATCGAGTGATAAAAAATATAAACATGACAACATTTCAACGAAGTCTTGTCCAGACTGTGGTAAACCGATGCTAGAAGTAAACGGCAAAAAAGGAAAAATGCTCGTATGCCAAGACCGTGAATGTGGTCATCGTAAAAATGTATCTCGCACAACAAACGCTCGTTGCCCACAATGTAAGAAGAAACTAGAATTACGTGGTGAAGGTGCAGGTCAAATCTTTGCATGTAAATGTGGCTATCGTGAGAAACTTTCTACATTCCAAGAGAGACGTAAAAAAGAATCTGGAAACAAAGCTGATAAACGTGACGTCCAAAAATATATGAAACAACAGAAAAAAGAAGAAGAACCATTAAACAACCCGTTCGCAGACGCATTAAAAAAATTAAAGTTCGATTAAACAAAAAGGTTCCTACCGCTCTCGGTAGGAACCTTTTCTTAGTGAATGATTTTACTTCCTTTTGCATTCTCAACAAATTTTTCACTTGATTTGTTAATTGGTGTTTTCAGTAATAACGCAGCAACAATCATAACTACTACGAAAACACTTAACACAAGTAAGTCTCTTATTACGATATCCCAAAGCATTCCGCCAACCGTTTCACGAATTGCACTAATTGCGTATGTGAACGGTAAGAACGGATAAATTGCTTGGAAGAACGCTGGTGTCATTTGGATTGGGAATGTTCCGCCCGATCCTGCTACTTGTAGTACAAGTAAAATGATCGCCATCGATTTCCCAACATTTCCGAAAATAGAAACGAGTGAGTATACGATACAAACGAAGACTCCACCAATAAATAAACTAAATAACACAAACCAGAACTTATCGACTACGTACGTACCGAGTAAGAATATATCTCCCATCGATACGATAAACGCTTGTGAAAGACCTATCGTTAAGAATGTTAATAAACGTCCGAAGTAAATTTCATGGCTCTTATAATTCGCGCCCTCTTCGTGTACTTCTACTGTTAATAATGAAACCATTAATAATGCGCCTACCCATAATGCAAGCACTGTATAGAATGGTGACATTGCTGAACCGTAGTTCGGCATCGCAAATAATTTATTCTCTTTTAAATTTACTGGATTCGCAAAGTAATCACTTTGCTTTTCAACATCATTTTTCAATAAACGTATGATGTCTTTTAAATCCTCTTCAGATTCAAAATCACGAATTTTATCTGCTAATTCTTTAATCTTTTTCTCAGTAGCTGGCATTTCAGCTTTAATGTCTGCTAATTTCTTTTTACCATCTACTAAGCCTTTTGATGAATCTTCTAGTAATTTTTTAACATCTGGAAGCTTTTTGTCTGCCTCTTTTAAAATTTGAGATGTGTTTTTAGACATCTCTTTTGTGCGAGCAATTGCTGCATTGAAATTTGGAGTGATTTCTGAGTCATATTTAGCTAAAATGTCACCAATTTGACCCGAAACACTTTTAGACACTTGATTAATACTTTCAATAACATCAGCTGCTGGTTTTTGACCTTTATTAATAGCGTCAATTCCTTTATCAGTTAACTCCATTCCTTTTTGCAAACCATCTTTTGCTTTATTTAACTTAGAAATTGTACCATTAAGGTTTTTATCACTATTCACATCAGCTAACACTTTATTTGTACTTTCCAGAACTGGAATCATGTCATTAACTAAATTCCAACTTGCTTTAAACTGCCCATTTAATTCATTTAAGGCTACTTTTGTAGAATCTAAGCCGTTAACACCTTTATTACTTAAATCTTCTTTTGCCTTTTCAAGACTGGTTTTTAGTTTTGCATAATCCGCTACAGCCTGATCATAGTTCTCTCTACCATTGTTTAATATCTCATTAGCCTTATTTATATCTTGATTTAAATTGCCTCTAAGCTGCTGAGCATCTTCTTTTACATTGTCAGCCTTATTTTTCAATTGCTCAGCTGTGCTTACTGCTTTTTCAAAATCTGCTACAAACGTCGCATTATAATCTGCTTCTGCTTGATTTACCAAGTTATTTATTGCATCTAACTTTTTATTAGCAGCATCTCTGACATCTTGTTTCACTTCTTGCCCTGTACCAATAATATTAGCGATATCTTTAACGCCGCCATTTGCATTTTCTATAGCTGATTTAAGATTCGTTAATTTATCTATTCGTTTTTGGAAGAAGTCTTTTCCAGAATCAGTTGGTGCAAATTCCTTAAATTTAGTAAAGACATCAATTAAATATGAAACACTATCTGCACGACCTTGAAGATTTTCAGAAACCTTATTAAGGTCTTGTTTTGCTTTTTCTGGATCAAAATTACCATTTTGCAATCCGTTTATAACGCCTTGTGCATAAGTTGTTCCGACACGTATTGAACTAAAAACATTATTTACAGTTTGATTAATATTTTTAGCAATATTTTTATATCCCTCGCCATTCACTTGCGGTAACTCTGGAAGTGTTGGTATTTGCGGGATGGTTATATTCGGTAAGTCTGGGAACTTGGATGGATCTGGAAGTGCCAGATTGAAATCCAATGATGGATTCTTTAAGAAATCCGTAATTGCCGCGGCACCATCTAAACCTTTTTGCATTACCATTAAATTATTCTTAATAGTTCCCGGAGCGCGATTCAATGTTTCATCATTTCTCGCAAAGAATTTATCTAAATTCCCTAACGCTTCTTGCCCATCATTCATAACAATCTCTACAACTGGCAACTCTTTTTGCGCTACTTTCACAACATCTTCTGCTCGAGTTGCATCATCTAATGCCTTATCCATAAGTGTATTCATTTCTGGGAACTGCGCTTCTAACTTAAATACAAGATCTTTTACTTTTTCGATACTTGGTAAGTTTGTTTCTAAATCGATTCCAAGGTCATTGAAAATTTTAAAAATCTCACCGTTTGCTGTTTTTACAAAGTTTTTACTAATTTCTTCTGTAATACCTGATGCACCTTTTGCTGTAATCTTCGGTGCAATCGCGTTTACTTTTTCATTCACATAGTAATCCAGTTCTGGTTTTTTAGGATTTTCATCCAGAACAGTTGCAATTTTTTCAGAGAAGTCTTTTGGAATCGTAATACTTGCATAATAATCCCCACGCTCAACTCCGTAAATCGCTTGTTTTTCATCTACAAATTTCCAGCCAAGATTTTTGTTTTTCTTAAGGGAGTCTACAATCTCTTTCCCGATATTAATATCTTTCCCTCTTAAATTAGAACCTGCATCTTGGTTAGAAACTGCAATGGGAACCTCTTTTGTATTTCCATACGGATCCCAAGAAGCTTTAATGTTAAACCATGCATATAACGATGGTAAAATCATTAATCCTAAAACAATAACAATTGCAGCCCAATGTTTGGCTACATTCCGTAAATCTGTCTTATAAATACGCCAAATCTGTTTCATAGAAGTTATCACCTAATTATATATTTTTCCTTCTTTAGAAAATGATACATGCATTTTGCAATTATATCACTTTCTACATCGTGTATTAACCAAAAACGTACTATTTTTTCCCATTAACTTTCACTTACTTTATTATATAACGAAGTGAGTCAAAGCATGAATACAAAATGACCAAATCGGTTTTACATTCAATAATAACAAATATATATGAAATGTCATAAAAAATACAAGTATTTTCTCTTGGAAATACTTGTATTCCTAAAAAAAATCCTCACAGCTTTTATTCTCTGTGAGGATTTCTTCTATTATATATCCAATTGAACCTCTACACCGAAATGATCTGAAATTACATTTCTGTTTGTACCATTAAAAATAACTTTTGAAGAATGAACTTTTTTACTTTGGTTACACAATATTAGATCTATTCGCAAATTATGTTTATTTTCATCCCAACCAGCAATCTCGCCTTGGACAGTCGTTCCTTCATCCTTCTCTATTGCTAATTCATATGTGTCATACAACCCTTTTTGCATCATATACTCATAACCTTCGCCTTCCAAGCGAGCATTGTTATTAAAATCCCCCATTAAGAAGGCGAGCTTATTGCTATCTACACGCCCCATCAAACGATTGATTTGACCTTTGAATGACTCTTCTTCATCATTCCACCAACCGAGATGGCAAGAGTAAAACGTTATATCTTTACCATTATAAGCAATTGTTGTACTTACAATTTTACGTGTTTTCCAATACGTTGTATCCTCGTTTTCTGAAATGAAGAACGTATCTTCTTTTATAATATTATGCTTCGTTATAATCGCTAATCCTTCTTCATACACGTCATAACCAATATGAGAGAAATCCCAAGTAATATTGTAATCTTTTACATGTAGTGCTTTTAACTCTTCTAATAGTAAAAGTCCAAAATTATCTTCTTTCTTGTTACCGCATACATTTTCAGCTTGTATGGACTGACTTACTTCTTGCAATGCGATGACATCGTACTCTTCTTCTTGAATTACTTTAGCAAGGTATTTTATCTTTTCTATTTGATTCTCTTCTTGCCAAGAATGACAGTTTAAAGTTAGCAATTTCATATTATTACGCACCTAACATATCTTGAATGTCTGACTTTAATACGTCAGCTTTCGGACCATATACCGCTTGTACACCTTTATCTTTTACAATAAGCCCTAAAGCACCATTTTGTTTCCACTGTGCTTCTGGTGCAACAACATCTAAGTCTTTTACTGTTACACGTAAGCGTGTCATACAAGCATCTACGTCAGCAATATTTTCTTTTCCACCTAATAAATCGATAACTTTTGTTGCTAATGAACCATCTTGTACATTTCCTGTTCCTTCTGATGCCTCATCTTCATTATCAATATAGTTACCTGCACGCCCTGGTGTTGGTAAGTTGAATTTTTTAATTAAGAAATTAAATAGTGTAAAGTTAAGACCGAAGAACACTAATGAAACAATAACAAAGTTGATTAAGTCTCTTGTTAAACCTGCGTTAACCATCATTGGTGTACGAGTAATTAACTCAATAAATCCAAATGCATGAACACGTAAGTTAATTAAATCAGCTAACGCGAATGCAAGTCCTGTTGTAATAGCATATACAACATATAATACTGGAGCAATAAACATGAACATGAATTCAATTGGTTCTGTTACACCTGTTAAGAATACTGCTAATGCTGCTGATAAAAACATTGGTTTATATTTTGCACGCTTTTCTTTATCAACGTTACGGAACATCGCAAATGCAATCCCCATTAACGCTGCTGTTGAGCCGATAACTTGTCCAGCTTTGAAACGAGCTGGTACAACGTTATTTAATAAATCGTTATATGCCTTCGTATCTCCATTTGCCAATAAATTATTTAAATCTGTAATCCATGCAAGCCATAATGGATCTTGTCCTGCTACAACTTGTCCAACTTTTGAACCAGTTAGCATCGTATATGTTCCGCCTAGCTCTGTATAGTTCATCGGAATCGTTAACATATGGTGTAAACCAAATGGTAATAATAAACGCTCTAACGTTCCATATACAAACGGTGCAACAACTGGTGCACTATCTTTTGAAGCTGCAATCCAGCGACCAAATTCATTTAACCCACTTTGGATGAATGGCCATAGAAGTGATAATACAATCGCAGTAACCGTAGACCAAAGAATTACAACGAATGGTACAAATCGTTTTCCATTAAAGAATGCTAATGCCTGTGGCAGTTTATTATAGTTATAATATTTGTTATATAGATTAGCTCCTAAGAAACCTGTGATAATCCCCACGAAAACTCCCATGTTTAATGCTGGTGCACCAAGTACAGAAGTAAAGTAATCTTTTACAAGTAAATCTCCTGCTATTACTGAAGAAACTGTCGCTTTTGAATCCGCTAACATTTGAGCGTTTACGCCAAATATAGCTCCTGTAATTCGGTTTGTTAAGACGAATGCTAATAGCGCTGCAAATGCACCACCTGCACGATCCTTCGCCCAAGATCCCCCAATTGCTACTGCGAATAAGATGTGTAGATTTGTAATGATTGCCCAACCGATGTCTTCCATTACGCGAGCAATTGTATGAACTGCGTTAACATCCCCAGCAGACATACCAATTAACTTACCGATGGAAATCATTAAACCAGCTGCTGGCATTACGGCTACAACAACTAATAACGCTTTCCCGAACTTTTGCCAAAAATCAAAAGACGTAATTTTCATCTGTTCTTCCTCCCCTTTATTTATAACAACATAATGATTTAAATTATAATTTCTGTTCCCTTTATGAAAACGATTCCTTATGTTACTTTATTTTTATCTTTACGCAACCGTTTTCATAAATCTATTTTAATAAAAGCGTTTTCACTTTGCAATAGAAATTTATTTTTTTTCATAAAAAAAGGATGCTCAAAGAGCATCCTTTTTTATTATGAAATGCGATAAACCCTTGTTTCATAAGGTTTTAAAGCAATTGTTGTTACTTCTTCATGTTCCGCAACTTCATAGTTATTTAAAAGCAAACGTTTGCGTTCTAGTGCAAATAAATCCTCATTATACACTGCTTCCTCTTTTGAGATATTACTAATTACAATGACTTTTTCATCCTGTAACGTACGTGTATATGCATAAATTTGTGGATCGTCTTCTAAAAGTAAATCGTACGTACCATAGTTCAGTACATCGTGCTCTTTTTTCAGGGCAATCATTTTCTTATAGAAATTGAAAATAGACTTTTCTTCATTTTTTTGCTTTTCAACATTAATTTCTTTGTAATTTGGATTCATGCTAAACCAAGGTGTACTTGTTGTGAAACCAGCATTCATCTCATCATTCCACTGCATAGGTGTACGTGAATTATCGCGGCAAGAAGCCCATATAATCTCCATCATATCTTGATGTGGTACGCCCTCTGCAATTTTCTCGCGATATAAGTTTTTAATTGCTACATCATCGTAATCTTCAATATTTGGTAACTGAACATTTGTCATACCAATTTCTTGTCCTTGATAAATAAACGGTGTACCGTGCATAAAGAAATACATCGCTCCTAGAGCTGTTGCACTTTCACGCCAATATTGTTTATCATCTCCCCATGTTGAAACGATACGTGGTTTATCGTGATTTTCAATATATAAAGCGTTCCATCCTTTATTCTCTAATCCTTTTTGCCATTTCGTTAATACTTTTTTCAATCCTACAACATCAAGGTCTTTCTTCTTCTCTGCATCCCATAAACTTAAATGTTCAAACTGGAATACCATATTGAACTTACCTTGCTCTTCTCCAACCCAAAGCTCAGCATCTTCAATCTTAACGCCATTTGCTTCACCAACAGTCATAATATCGTACTTAGAGAATGTATTTTCTTTTAGCTCTTCTAATAAAGGTTGAATACCTTTCACATTCATATGTTTATCAAAAGATGGCACATATTTTAACTCTTTTGGATTTGGCATATCCTTAAGGCCTTCTTCTTTTTTAATATGACTGATCGCATCAACGCGGAAACCATCAATACCTTTATCAAGCCACCAATTAACCGTATCATATAGTACTTCGCGAACTTCTTTATTCTCCCAGTTCAAATCTGGTTGTTTACGTGAGAATAGATGTAAATAATATTGTTCTGTTTCTTCATCATATTCCCATGCCGAACCATTAAAAATACTTTCCCAGTTGTTTGGCTCCGCACCATCTTTACCATCATGCCAAATATACCAATCACGCTTCGGATTATCTTTAGATGAACGTGATTCAATAAACCATGGATGTTCATCACTCGTATGATTAATAACTAAATCAATAATAAGCTTCATATCACGCTTATGAACTTCATCTAGTAAAGCATCAAAGTCTGCCATTGTACCAAACTCATCCATAATATCTTGATAATCACTAATATCATAACCATTATCATCATTAGGTGACTTATACATTGGACAAATCCAAATTACATCTATACCTAAATCTTTTAAATAATCCAGTTTTGCAATAATACCTTGTAAATCTCCAATACCATCACCATTTGAATCCATAAAGCTTCGTGGATAAATTTGATAAGCAACTGCTTCTTTCCACCATGTCTTATTCATAGTCCTTCTCTCCTTTTGCATCCCATCGGAATTTTATGCAAACGTTTTCGTAACACTATCATAACAAAATATGAACAGTTTGCAACTGTTTTCATTGAACTCTATGTAGATTCTTTATTCTTATGCTTTATTTATTTCTCACAAAGGTAAATCTCATTCTCCACCTCTCCTTGTCCACGCGTATTACAGACATTTTTCATATATTAATAAAAAGCTCTGATTATTTTAGAAAGGAGTAATAAATTGAAGCAAACAAAATTAACAGGTCGTATCGTTGTTCCCACAGATCCTGACTACAATGTAGCCCGAATGAATTTAAATTTAAGTATTCCAAAACTCCCTTGTATTATTGTTTTTTGTCAAAATAGCAAGGATATCTGTAACGCCTTAAAATGGGCACGTGAACGTCATATACCATTTCGGTTAAGAAGTGGACGTCATAGCTATGAAAATTTTTCTCTTTTAAATAGAGGACTTATTATTGATGTGAGTGAAATGCATCGCATTACTGTTAATACAGAGAAATTAACAGCAACAATTGAGGCTGGTGCAAATCTTGGCACTGTTTATAAAGAACTTTGGAATTACGGTGTTACAATTCCTGCTGGTACAAGTTCAAGCGTTGGAGTTGTTGGATTAGCACTTGGCGGTGGTATTGGTATGCTTTCGCGCTTATTTGGATTAACATGTGATCAATTAATGGAAGTGGAAATGGTACAAGCGTGTGGAAAATTTGGTGCAAAACTCATTCGTGCAAATGAACAAGAAAACTCTAACCTTTTTTGGGCATGCCGTGGTGGCGGTGGTGGAAACTTCGGAATTGTCACTTCCTTAACTTTTCGAGTCCACCCGATAAAAAATGTATCAATTTTCTCAATTACATGGGAATGGGAAGACTTTATTGCTGCATTTCAAGCGTGGCAAAACTGGGCACCTTATATAGATGAACGTCTCACTTCATCGATCGAATTATTCGCCAAGCAACGAAATAAAATTGAAGCACAAGGCGAGTTTGTCGGTTCTCCCTCTGAACTCCATTCCCTATTATCCCCTCTTCTTGAAACTGGTAGCCCCTCTCTCTTTATAGAAGAAGTTCCTTATATAAAGGCTGTCGAATTTTTTAATGGCGGTAACATCCCTGAAAATTTCAAGCGCTCTGGTTCCTATGTCTATAAACCTATTCCCCTTAAAGGCATTCAAATCATGCAATACTTTCTTTCTCATGCACCAAATAAAGATGCTAGTATTTGGCATCAATCGCTCATAGGTGCTGTTGAAAATATTTCGCCGAATGAAACGGCTTATTTTCATCGTAAAGCAATTATTGCTCAAGAATACATTACCTCTTGGAAATGCGATGATGAAGAAAATCAAAATATACGCTGGGTTAAAGATTTACGAGAAAGCTTAGATCCTTATACACTAGGTGACTATGTGAACTGGCCCGATATCGACATTAAAAATTGGCAAACTAGTTATTATGGCTCTAACTTTCACAGATTGCGTAAAGTAAAAACCATGTATGATCCTTGTGATGTTTTTCATTTCCAACAAAGTATTCCTCCTTTTCATACGTGAAACAAGGGGATAACATAAAAAATCATCCAATATACCGTTACCTTGCAGTATGTTGGATGATTCAAGTTGATTTTCTATATCGTTTCAAATTATTGCTCCTACTCATAAACTTTTACTTACAGATTAATTGTACTTCGTATCATTTTCATGCAATAAATGTAATTTAATATCTGGTACTTTATCTTTTTCAATACCATTATTATAAGAAACAGGAACTTGAAATTCGAATTGTTTTGTCTCGTGTTTTTGTAAATAGACTGGTTTCGGTACTGGATAGCTTTTTGAATTCTCGTTTGCATTATCATATAAAACAACTTTTAATGCTTGTGAATGATTACGATAATTTTTTAAAGTAACAATGCACTTCGGTTGGATATTATCTCCATTTTTCTCCATACTACACTGGCTATCTTCTTTTTTATATTCTATTGCTTCTACCCCTGTTTTTCCTGCGTAGTACCATGTTTTATTCAATGTCTGGATGATGTTATTTAAAATAAACGGCATCATTACAATCAATATACTAATGCCTACTACTTTTATCTTATTCATTTTTCTAAATGTACTAGACTCCTTTTTTCCTAGCCATTTTAAAAATAATATAAATGCAATTACATGTAGTATGAAAGAAACAATCAATATATTTGAGACTTTATAATTCATATAAACATACGTATGTATCGGAACCTTATAGACATTGAATAGTTTTTCCCCAATTAATTCATTATCATTTGGAATTTTTAATAATAACAAAACCCCTATACTGTAACAAATAGCTACTAATCGATCATACTCAATACGAATCATTCTTTCTCCCCTTCACTTTGTTTTTTATTATCGATTTTAGCTATTATTACCATACTATACAATCTTTTTATAGAGGATAACGTAAAAAAGTTCCTTATAAATATATAAAGAACCTTATTAATATACATTATGAATTAAAAAATTAATATACAATTTTCACATTGAGATTTCTTCAAAATATGTTGGATTGTGTATTGTAATTTTTTTATCTAAAATTGTAACAATGCTATCATTTTTTAATTGTTTTAATACGCTGCTAACTGTCTCTCGAGATGTTCCAGATATTTTGGATATTTCAATTGTTGTAAGTGGACATGAAATTACAATCTTTTCCCCACTCTGTTCTCCTAAATCCTGCATTAAATAATTTAACGTTTGGATAACACGATCTTGTGCATTAGGAATTGTAATATTTTGCACTCGATTTTCATTCAATTTTAATATAGATGATAATTGCTGAACAACGTACATCAATTGCGTTCTGCTGGATTTTACCATATCTTCAAAGATTACCGTTGGAATATAATATACCTCCACATCCGTCATTGCTTCTGCTGTATAGCTATATCCTCTGTCTGTAAACATACCACCATAAGGAAAAATAGAATACCGCTTTACATAGTCATCGTATAATAAGTTCCCATTTTGATTAACCCGCTCTAACTTTACAAAACCATCTAACATGAAGTAAATTCTTTCCCTTGAATCCCCTTCTAAAAATAAAAATTGACCTTTTTTATAAGTTCGCCAATAAACAAACTCTGTTAAGCCTTTCAATTTTTTTTCTGTTAAATGAGCAAATAATTCGAACTGCTTTAAGTCTTTCACTACGTTCCGTCTATTCATAAAATTCCCTCTCTCTTGCTGTATGTTGGAGCGAAAAATCAAGAAAGCGTATTCAATTTGAATTTTATCATAATTAACTTGTATATTCAGATTTCATCATGAAAACTTTATGAACAATGAATACAAAAAATATTAATAAATAAAAAGAATGAAGTTACTAACTCCATTCTTTTTTAATACTAAGTAGCGTACATAATAATTTTAAACACACATGCATACATTCTGTTTTGAAATAATAGTACCGGCTTTTTCTTCTAGTGCTTCATATACTTTTTCTAAAGACGTAATAATTGTTTTTCTTTTTGGATTTGTATTAACAAAATTAATAGCAGCTTCAATTTTTGGAAGCATGCTTCCCGCAGCAAATTGTTGTTCTTCAATATATTCTTCTAATTGATTTACTGTGACATACTCTAATTTTTTTTGATTCGGTTGATTATAATTTACATACACATGATCAACTGCAGTTAAAATAACGAGCGTATCGGCATCTACTAATTCTGCTAATTTCTGCGCAGCGAAATCTTTATCGATAACCGCTTCAGTTCCTTTTAACCCTTCTTCAGAATCAATTACTGGAATTCCACCTCCGCCCACAGCTATCACTATGTTTCCATCTTCGACCAAAGAATTAATCACTTTATGTTCATGAATACTTACAGGCTTCGGTGATGGAACAACACGTCTCCATCCTCTACCAGCATCTTCTTTAAATACTGCTTTTGTTTCATCCATTAATCTTCTGGCCTCTTCTTCTGTATAAAAAGGACCAATTGGTTTAGTTGGATTTTTAAATGCCTCATCTTTTTTATCCACAACAACACGTGTTATAACCGTTGCTACATCTTTGTTTATATTCCGTTTTTTCAATGCCTTTTCAATTGCATTTTCCATCCAATATCCAATCATCCCTTGGCTCATTGCCCCACAAGTATCTAATGGCATTGCAGGTGTCTTTTCCGTTTCTGCAGCTTTTTGCTGTAATAAAATATTCCCCACTTGCGGGCCATTTCCATGCGCAATTACTATATCCACATCATTTTCCATTATTTTCACAAGTTGTTCCGCCGTTTTTTCCAACGCTTCTTGCTGCGCTCCCGCAGTAGCCTCTCCAGACTGTATCGCATTTCCCCCTAGTGCAACTACAATTTTTCTTCGTACCATATTTCAGCCCTCCAGTTCATTTCGCTTTCACAGCGCTTTATAAAGTAATACTGCCTGTAATTAATCCATAAATCGCAAAGAATGCTAAAGCACCAATTGCTACGGATGATGCTAATTCCACTCGAGTAAATATTTGCTTCGAACTCTTTTGCTTTTGAACATTGTAAAAAATAAAAATACCTGGCGCATATAAAGTCATTGTTAATAATAAATACTCTAAACCGGCTGCATAAACTAACCACACGCCATAAATACTTGCGATCAAGCCAATTATTATATTTTTATTTCGATCTGCTTCTTCAGACTTTAAGCTATGCTTCAGTTGATAAAATGCTGAAAAAGCATATGGGATTAAAATAGCTGAAGATGCTAAAGAGAATGCAAAGTTATACGCCTGATCAGAAACGACGAATGTTAACAAGAATATTTGTATTAAACCATTTGTTATCCATAATGAATTTACTGGAGCCTTATTTTTATTTTCTTTTGCGAACCATTTTGGAAATACTCCATCTTTAGCCGCTAAATATGGAATTTCAGAAGCGAGCAAAGTCCAACCTAACCAAGCACCTAATACAGAGATGACCAAACCTAAATTTATAAAGATAGCACCCCATTTTCCAACAACACTTTCAAATAAATAAGCCATAGCTGGATTTTTCAAACCAGCAATATCTGCTTGCTGCATAAGTCCAAGAGACAATAATGTGATTAAAATGTAAATGATGAGTGTACCAATTAAACCAATAACCGTTGCTTTCCCTACATCACTTCTATTTTTTGCTCGACTGGATAAAACAACAGCCCCTTCTACCCCAATAAATACCCATAGAGTTACAAGCATTGTACTTTTAACTTGGCTGCCAACTGCTCCCCATGAAAAAGAACCAGTTTGCCCCCAAAATCCATCTAAGAATGTATCAATATGAAACGCGAAGATTCCTATGACAATAAATACAAATACAGGTACTAATTTTGCGATTGTAGTTACTAAATTCACAAGTGCTGCTGATTGAACTCCACGTAAAATTAACATGTGAACACACCACAATAATACGCTTGCACCAATAATGGATTCTACATTTTGACCGCCTTCAAAGATCGGGAAGAAATATCCTAATGAAGAAAATAATAATGTACCGTAAGCTACATTCCCAAGCCAAGCAGATAGCCAGTATCCCCATGCACTATTAAATCCCATAAAATTACCAAACCCTGCTTTTGCATAGCTAAAAATACCACCATCTAAATCTGGCCGTTTTACAGTTAGATTTTGAAAAGATAATCCAAGTGCAATCATCCCAATTCCTGTTATAACCCAGCCAATAATAATGGCTCCAGCACCAGCACCTTTTGCCATATCACTCGCTAAATTAAAGGCTCCACCGCCAATCATAGACCCAACTACAAGAGCCGTTAGTGTAAACAACCCTAATTTCTTATCTTCACCCATTCCACTCACCTCTCTTTAATTGTAATAACAATACAAAAGCAATAGTGAATGATAGTGTCTAAAGGAGGAGAAAGAAGAAAGGAAGACTCCCTTTCTTCTTTACTCCATGTTTCCTAAAGTAGCTGCCATAACCGCTTTAATTGTATGCATTCTATTTTCAGCTTGATCAAATACTTTTGAATGTTTACTGCGGAATACTTCGTCAGTTACCTCCATCTCTTTCAACCCATATTTCTCGTAAACTTCTTCGCCATACATCGTTTCAACATCATGAAATGCAGGTAAACAATGTAAGAAAATCACGTTTTCATTCCCTGTTTCTTTAATCATTTTCATATTTACTTGATAAGGTTTCAATAACTCGACACGTTCAGCAAATTTTTCTTCTTCCCCCATAGACACCCATACATCTGTATAAATTACATCTGCATTCGCAACAGCTTCTTCCACATTACTTGTTATCATTACCTGTTCATTATATTTTTTTGCTAAATCAATTACTTCTTGTGCAGGCCATAAAGATTCTGGTGTGCAAATACGTACATCCATTCCAACGATTGCTCCACCAACTAGTAAGCTATTAGCAACATTATTTCTTCCATCTCCAACGTAAACGAGCTTCACATTTTTCAACTTCCCTACATGTTCTCTAATTGTTAATAAATCTGCTAGTGTTTGTGTTGGATGCCACATGTCTGTTAATCCATTCCAAACTGGCACACCAGAATTTTGTGCTAAAGATTCTACAGTCTCATGATTAAATCCACGAAACTCAATTCCGTCAAACATACGCCCTAACACTTTTGCTGTATCCTCTACGGATTCTTTTTTCCCAAGCTGAATATCACCTTTCCCTAAATATTCAGGATTCGCCCCTAAATCTGTACATGCTACCGTAAATGCACAGCGCGTACGAGTGGAGGTTTTTTCAAATAAGAGCGCTACATTCTTATCTTCTAAATAATGATGCGGGATACCATTTTTCTTTTTCTCTTTTAATTCTGCTGCCAAATCTAGAAAATATAACAATTCTTCTTGTGTAAAATCTTTTTCTGCTAGAAAGCTTCTTCCTTTTAAATTTGGTCTAGTCATTAACATACTTCATCCCTACTTTCTCCGTTATTTATACTAAATATCTTTACGAACAATTGGCATACTCATGCAACGTGGACCCCCACGACCACGAGATAATTCCGAACTTAGCACTTCAATTACTTCTATACCGTGCTCCCGTAATAACGTATTGGATACATAGTTGCGATCATATGTAACAACTACACCTGGTGCGATTGCTAATGTGTTCGAGCCATCATTCCATTGCTCACGAGCAGAAGCAATTACATCTCCTCCTCCACATGGAATAAGAACTAATTCACTTAAGCCTAATACCTCTTTTAATGCTTCCATTAAAGAAGTACGATGTGTAATTTTAAGAGTTTCCTCATCTGATCCTTTTTCTAAAATATAAATATTCATATTCCCTTTTGGCCCTTGAATGGCTGGATGAATTGTAAACTTGTCATAATCAACCATTGTAAATACTGTATCTAAATGCATAAATGCTCGGCATTTTGGAATTTCTATCGCTAACACTTTCTTAATTTTATTTTGTCGGCTAAAGAGATTTTTAGCTAAACGTTCAATTGCTTTAGCTGAAGTACGAGCAGACACTCCAATCGCAATTGTTTCTTCATTTAAAATTAGCTCGTCGCCACCTTCAATTGGAAATTTATAATCACGATCTAACCAGATTGGTACATTATGTTTTGCAAATCTTGGGTGATATTTAATGATGTACTCCATGAATAATGATTCACGTCTACGCGCTGGTTCTCTCATCTTATTTATCGTTAAGCCATCGCCCACGCTAGCTGCTGGATCACGAGTAAAATATAAATTAGGCATTGGATCTAAGTAAAACGGATAATGATCTTCCATTAATTCATATAAATGTGTCTTCTTACTTGTTTCAATTTCGTTTTTCCGTACACCGCCCATAATTTTTTGAATTAATTCTTCATTTGAAAAGGAAAGTAAATATTCTTTTAAAGTTTGATGTGCAACATTTACGTCAGCCTGTCCTTCTTTTAAAATACGATCAACAAATTCTTCTCGAAGTTTTTTATCTACTAACGCCTCAGCGGCTAGTTTTTCTAAATAAAGAACTTCAACACCCCGATTGCGTAACGTTTGTGCAAAATAATCATGCTCTTTTTGAATAATTGGTAAGTATGGAATATCATCAAATAATAATTGCTGCAAATAATCTGGCGTCAAGTTTTCCACTTCTTTACCCGGTCGTTTTAATAAAACCGTTTGTAATTCCCCAATTTCTGAAGTAACATGTATCGGATGTTTCATTTGTTGTACCTCCTTTTAAATATGTTTGATGTCTTACAAGTACATAATAAATGCTCTGCACTTTTATCTTTGTGAAAGCATCCACATTATCATTGTGAAATATTAAACAAGTTATTTTTTTAAAATCATACGAATTTGTATTTTTATAACAAACTCTCTCGCTTTTTCAATAAAAAACACATATATTACGCATATATGTTGAATATTTAACTTCCGTATTTAAACAAAAATCCTGTTTTTAATTTTATTAAAAACAGGATTTTTGCATCTAAATAATTAAATTTAATCTTTCTTCTATAATCTCCCTATCTGATTTCGACTGTGAAATTATAAGGCATGTATCATTTCCACATATACATCCTATTTTTTCTTTCCAATCTAACTCATCAAATAAAACACCAATAACATGTGCATTACCAGGTAATGTTTTAATAACCATTAATTGATCTACACAATCAATTTTCACAACAACTTCTCGTAATTTTTTCTTTAACTTTATATCAGTTTGTAAATGCTCTTCTGAGAAAACTTTATATATCATTAATCCTTCTTGAGAAGGTACCTTCGTTAAGTTTAACTCACGAATGTCGCGAGAAACCGTAGCTTGTGTTACTAATACATCTTTTTTTGCTAACAATTCTACTAATCTTTCTTGCTTATCTATTTCATACTCCTTTACAAATTGTTTAATTAACCGTTGTCTTTTTTCTTTTTTCATAAAAGACACCCCTTTTAATATTATAGCTCGCTATAATTTTCATCCGAAAGGGAGAGAAAAGAATGTTGCGGAAACGTTCATAGTTTAACTGTAAATATTAAATCAAACTAAATAAAAAAGAGAAGAACAGCATTCTGTTCTTCCTTTTACATTGAAAATCGTTCAATTGTTTGTTTCAAATCAGTTGCTTGCTTCTCTAAATCTTTTAATAATTGATCGATTACTATCATATTTTTAGACTGTTGTAGCGTTACACGCGCCACTTCTTGCGAACCAGCTGACGTTTCTTCAGCAATTGCTGCTACAGCTTTTGTTTGTGCTCCTGTTTGATGAATGTGGCTCACTTGTTCATTCATATAACTACTAATTTGCTGAGTTGCATCGGCTACTTCCATAACACTTGATGACATTTCTTTTAAAATTAATTCCGTAGCTTCCCCACGTTTCGCCTCTTCTTTAGCTATTTTCACTTGTTCTGTCATTTTCATTGCAACTTGTTGTACTTCATCTTGCATATTCCGTAATAACTGAGATATGTTTCTTGCAGAATGATCACTTTCATCAGCAAGTTTACGTACTTCTTCCGCAACAACCGCAAAACCTCTTCCATGCTCTCCTGCGCGAGCTGCCTCAATAGAAGCATTTAGTGCTAATAAATTCGTTTGGCTAGCAATCGCACTCACAACAGACACAATATGTTCTACTTGTTTCATTCGTTCTTCTAACTTCTGTACATTTTGCATGGAATCTTCATTTTCTTTTGCCAATGTTTGAATACCTTGAATTAAAGACGTAAAGACACGAGTACTATGCCCTAAAGCTTGAACCATTTCTGAAGACAACGTATCAGACTGCTTCGCTTTTTCTTCTACTTCACTTGCAATAGACGTCGTTGTATCAACAGCAGAAACAATTGCTTGAATTGATGCTGCTGATTGCTCAGCGCCTGAAGAAATCTCTGCAAGAGTCTCAGATACACCTTGCGCTTGTCTCGTTGCTTCGCCTGTTTGTTTTCTAATCTGCTGTACTTGATTGTTTGTATAAGAAAATGTTGTATCAATATTTTTTACCATGCCCCTTAAGTTTCCTAACATCATATTAAATGCAACACTTAAAGATTTAATTTCATCATCTGTCTTCGGTAATGGAACATCTTCACGAATATCACCCTCAGCTGCTTTTCTTGCCGCCTCCTCTAACTTTCGAAGCGGTTTAATTAAAAATACGGCTGCTCCATATGCTAAAATTCCAGACCATACTACCCCTAATAACATAACGATAATATTATATACAGTTTGACTTACATAACTTTGAAAATAATCGTATATCACATAAATAAAAAATATACTTGTTGAATATGTAATGAGAGCTAAAACTGTAGTGAATAGCATAAGTTGTGTACGTAATCCAAAAGAAAATGTTTTCCTTTCTTTTTCCATCTTCCCTTTCCCCCTTTTTATAAGCAATATAAATACTACCTATATATTATTATCCATATTTTCATTATAGAAGGATATAGGGATTTTAAAAATTATTATTTCTTTGAATACCAAATTGCACGAAAAAATAAAGGATTCTGACAATTTGTGACTAATAACAGAAATAAGGGGCAACATTTGTAAAATATATTTTTAACTGGGGGTTTTGTATGATTCAAGTTCGAAATCTAGTAAAATCATTCGGTTCACTTGATGTGTTAAAAGGAATTGATTTAGAAGTAAAAGAAAAAGAAGTTGTTGTTTTAATTGGTGCCAGTGGTTCTGGTAAAAGTACATTACTTCGCTGTCTTAACTTTTTAGAAATGTACGATGAAGGCGAAATTCACTTACAAGGTGAGCGAATTGATCCAAAGCATTCAAATTTAAATAAAGTCCGTGAAAATGTCGGTATGGTTTTTCAGCACTTTAACCTCTTTCCTCATATGACCTCACTAGAAAACATCATAGAAGCACCTATTCACGTAAAAAAATTAGAGAAAGCAAATGCTAAGGATATTGGAAATCAACTTCTCCAAAAAGTCGGCCTTCAAGATAAAGCGGATGTAACTCCTCATCTTCTTTCAGGTGGTCAAAAACAGCGCATTGCCATTGCACGAGCTCTTGCAATGAGCCCTAAGATTATGCTATTTGATGAACCTACCTCAGCTTTAGACCCTGAACTTGTTGGAGAAGTATTGCAAGTTATGAAAGAACTTGCTGAAGAAGGGATGACAATGGTTATTGTTACTCATGAAATGAATTTCGCAAGAGACGTAGCTGATCGCGTCATCTTTATGGATGATGGAAAGATTGTAGAAGATGCTACGCCAGCACAATTCTTTTCAGCTCCATCACATGAACGAGCAAAACAATTTTTACGCAACGTTTTATAATGTAACTTCTGTTTCAAACGAAAAGGAATACATTCATACGGTGCACAACTAATCATCCAAATAAAATATTTCAATAACATACTAAAAAACCATCCGTATGATCAATATATAGGAGGGGTTTTATGAAAAGAAAACTATTAACCATTGTTGCGAGCATTACACTATGTACATCCTTCATACTAGGAGCTTGTAGCAAAGAAAGCTCTACTACTTCATCAAATGGTGAAAAAGAATTTCGCTATGCGATGAGTGGATTATACAAACCTTTTAACTATAAAGAAAATGACGGGAAACTTGTCGGCTTTGATGTAGAAATCGGTGAAGCTCTTGCTAAAAAGATGAACATGAAGGCTACGCCAGTTACAAACCCATGGGAAACGCTAATTCAAGGTCTTCAAGCGAAGAAATATGATGTAATACTGGGTAGTATGGCAATTACAGAGGAGCGCTTAAAAGCTGTTAGTTTCTCAAATACGTACTATCGTTCTGGCGCCCAAATTTTTGTAGCTAAAAAGAATACCGCTATCTCTTCTCCAGAAGATTTAAAAGGTAAGAAAATTGGTGTTGTAAAAGCTAGTACCTTTAAAAATCTTGTTGCAAAATATACAGATCAAATCACAGAATATGACAGCGATATTACTGCTCTTATGGACTTAGAGCCTGGGCGTGTCGACGCAGTAATTACGGATCAAATGGTTGGTCTACGTATGATAAAAGAAGGAAAATCAAATATAAAAGAAGCCGGAAAACCATTAAATCTTGATGAAATGGGAATTGCTATTCGCAAAGATGATAAAGAAATGGTTGAGAAAGTAAATAAAGCGTTAGATGAAATCATTAAAGATGGTACGTATGAAAAAATCAGTAAAAAATGGTTCGGGCGTAATATTCTTGGTGAAGAGGAAAAAACGAAGTAAGTAAGTTAGCCATTCAAAACATTCATAAACAGTGCCCCACTGATTAAGTGTTCATTTTATGTGGGGCATTTCATTCTCTACTAAAATCTATACAATATGAGGTGAAACGCATGTTTGAAATTTTTATCTCTACCTATCCCACACTCTTAAAAGCTACTATTGTCACATTACAATTAACATTAACTTCCCTAGTACTCGGTTCATTAATTGGATTATTATTCGCTTTCTTTCGAATCTCTAACAATAAAGTTTTAAATAGTATCGCTCATATCTATATTGCTATTATTCGTGGTACACCTTTAATCGTTCAAATCGCAATTCTCTATTTTGGCATTACATCTGTCATTGTTTTCTCCCCTTTTTGGGCAGGAGCAATCGCTTTAGCAATTCATAACGGTGCATATATTACGGAAATTTTCCGAGGATCCATTCAATCCGTCGACCGGGGACAATTGGAAGCCGCTCGCTCCTTAGGTATGCCTTACCCTTTAGCTATGCGCCGGATTATATTACCACAAGCATTTCGTCTGTCTCTTCCTCCTCTAGGAAATCAATTTATTATCGGATTAAAAGACTCTTCACTTGTCGCTTACGTAGGACTGTCCGAATTATGGGGATCAGGTTTATCAATTGCAGCAGGTAACTTCCAACAATTAGATACTTACATAATCGTTGGTGCATACTATCTCGTACTTGTTCTTCTATTTACTTATTTCGTTAATCTTTTAGAAAAACGATTACAACGAAAAGAAACTAACTCCGTCCAAATCCATAAAAAGAACAAAAAGGAAGTTTCTTTATAAGAAAAAGCAAGCCTGAGATGGCTTGCTTTTTCACTGCAAAAATATATTAATTTTACTGATTTACTTTTTTAATACTCTCGTCTTCCTCTATATGTTCCTCACGATATGAAATATTATGAGGATCTAGTCCATTTCCTAAAGAACCATAGAAATGCTCTCTATGCGGATCCACTAATTCACTTCCGTGATAATACACACGTGGTGTATTCCATAGGGCTGCTAATGCTTTTGTCATCGGCATTTCGTGATAACGTTCCGGCCACATTTCTTTAATCTTCTCTTTTACTAACGGATAGTATTTAGAGCTCATAGCAGGAAACAGATGGTGTTCTGTATGATATGAGAAATTGAAATGTAAAACGTCTACCCAGCGCGGCACTGTTACTGATAAACAGTTTGCTAACGGATCATTTACTGGAACAATTGGATTTAAGCGGTGATTTGTTGCGATATATGCCATTACAATAAAGTTAGCAATTAACAACGGAATGACATATGCAAATAACCATTTTCCAGGTCCCATAATAAACAATAAACTAATCCAAACTGTCCAAGGCAAAAGAAGTTGAAGCCATACAGATTTTTGATTGGATGACTTGAACTCTTTTATAAAATGAAAGAACATTCGAGTCGAATGCAATGTAAATTGAATTGTTAATGACAGAAAACTAAAGAATGAACGTACATGTAGAGGCATACGATATACCCAACTCAAAAACTTACTCTTCTTAAGTTTCTCAAGTGTCGGCCATGCATCCGGATCATTCTCTTCATGCTGTGTATGAACATGATGCGTTGCATTATGCCACTTTCTCCAAAGCTTTGGCCCTGTTGATAATGGCATAAATGCAATCGCGCCTAAGAAGTCACGAAGCCATGCCTTTCTTACAACAGTTCCATGTAAAATTTCATGCCCTAAAAATCCAAGTGAAGCAAAACATAATCCAAGAACAATCGCAATTCCTAGATTCGCCCACACATTCAATTCAAATACACCAATCGATATTAACCCCGCCAATGCCACAAGCAAATAAGCCAGTCCACCAAATAAACGAGTAGGCACTGGTTTAAATGCTTTTTTCGGCAAATGTGGTGATACACGTGCTGCATACCACCCAAACGTATGAAGCTCCTTCATCCTTTTGCTCCTTTCTTATGCCGCGCCTTGCGCAACTTACATATATCAATTCTTGCTTCCAGATTGATTTTACTAGATGATCCAAAAAGCATCTATTATAAGGAAAATATACTCACTCTATCGTCACTTATTTTTCGCTTTTATTATCAATGAAAAACATTTCTCTTTTTACTCTCTATCAACCTTTCCACATGATGAATCATAACAATAGAATTTCTATATTGTCAACACCTTTTATGACCTAGTAATAAAAGGTGGTTATATTTTTATAATCATACTTTATTTCACTAAAGAAAATGTATAGATTCCATAAGGATTTACCCACTATATATAGACATTTTCTTAAACGCCATAGACTCTATCTCATTCAATAACTCCCTATGTAATCAACAAACAGAATCACTTGAATTTAGTTTTATATAAATCCTACCACTTCATAATGCCCCATCTAATTAATTATATTAAAATAATTTATAACCTCTTTTAATAAAAATAGACTACTTCTAAAACAACACACATGAATTTCATATATTATGGAAATATTAAAAGGAAAATTGTTCTAAAATCAGGAGGTTTCCGCAATGACAAGTGATACATTTCCACAACTGCCGCTATCTTATTGGATTGAATCTACTCAGTTTCCTACTTTCCCTCGTTTATCCGAAAATATAAAGACAAAAGTTGCTATTATCGGTGCTGGTATTACAGGTATTACTACTGCCTATTTACTTGCAAAAGAAGGCATCGATGTTGTTTTAATTGATTCTGGTCGTATTTTAAACGGAACGACTGGGCATACAACAGCGAAAGTAACAGCACAACATGATCTTATTTATGATGAATTAATAAACCATTTCGGTGTAGAAAAGGCCGGGCTTTACTATGAATCAAATAATCAGGCTCTACAATTCATAAATGAAACTGTTCAAACATATAAAATCGACTGTAATTTCTCAAATGAAGATTCATATTTATATACAACTACCGATAACGGATTAAGAAATTTATCGAAAGAATATGAAGCTTATCAAAAATTAAATATACCTTGTGACTATGTTCAATCTCTATCGATTCCTATTCCAGTACAATCTGCGCTTATAATGAAAAATCAAGCACAATTCCATCCCCTTCTTTATTTAAAAACACTTTTAGAAAAGTTTGTGGAGATGGGCGGAAAGCTCTACGAACAAACAACAGCTATGGATGTGGAAAAGGGAGATCATCCACAAATAATTACAAAGGAGGGCCATCATATCACTTGTGAATATGTCGTCTCTTGTTCACATTTTCCTTTTTATGATGCAAATAGCTTTTTCTTTACGCGAATGTACGCAGAACGCTCCTACGCTCTTGCAATAAAAGCAAAAACGGATTATCCAGGTGGCATGTATTTAAGTATTGATGATCCAAAGCGCTCCTTACGCTATATAACAAACAATGGAGAAAAATTAATTTTGATTGGCGGAGAGAGTCATAAAACAGGACAAGGAATAAATACGATGCTTCATTATGAAGCACTCTATTCTTTTGCTGAAGCAACTTTTGGAATAGACGAGGTTCCTTATAGATGGTCAGCACAAGATTTAATCACTCTAGATAAGCTTCCTTATATCGGACATATTAACGAAAGAAATCCAAATATCTTTGTTGCAACTGGATATCGCAAATGGGGCATGACAACTGGAACTGCTGCCGCTCACCTACTGAAGGACTCCATCTTAAAAGTCCACAGTCCCTATAAAGAACTGTATGCACCATCACGCTTCCATGCAAATCCAGATATAAAAACGTTCCTCTCCCAGAACATTGATGTTGCGAAACATTTAATTGAAGGAAAGATTGAAACCGCATTACGTAAGCCAGAAGATCTCGAAGTTGGTGAAGGATCTGTCGTACATGTTAACGGTAAACGAGCAGGTGCTTATAAGGACAAAGAAGGAAATTTACATATCGTCGATACAACTTGTACACATCTCGGCTGTGAAGTTGAATGGAATAATGGTGATTGTACTTGGGATTGTCCTTGCCATGGTTCTCGTTTTTCAATTGAGGGAGACGTTCTTGAAGGCCCAGCAGATCAACCGTTAAAACGCGTTGATAATGAGTAAACAAATAAAGAAGTTCAACAGAATTACGGTTGAACTTCTTTATTTGTTATAAAACCTGTTCAGATAAATTTCGACACAGGAAGGAAAATATTAACATTAAATAAAATAATATATTCATCTACAAATTAAAAGGGGTGAATATTATGCAACCTTCAGCTCCACCTCATCTAGAATCTACAGAAACTATCTTTTCAAGCTCTATTACAAAACTTGTTGTTTTTATTTGTTGGCTAGCCATTTTAGCTGATGGATATGATTTAGGTATTTACGGTGCCGTTCTACCAAAGCTCCTAGAAGACAAAAGCTGGGCGCTATCACCAGCGCACGCTGGTACAATTGCAAGCTATGCTTTATTTGGGATGTTTATTGGGGCTATTCTAGTTGGAACGATTACAGATCTAATTGGGCGTAAATGGACGCTTATATGCTGTTTAGCACTTTTTTCTATCACAATGGGTTTAGCGGCTATCGCTTCTTCTCCTGAGTTATTTGGATTATCTCGATTTATAGGAGGAATCGGATTAGGCGGTGTTATCCCAACGGCTTCAGCACTTACTGTTGAATATTCACCAAAAAAAAGGCAATCTTTTATTTATGCTCTTATGTTTACTGGCTATCCTTTAGGTATCGTATTAGGTGCTATTTTGTCTATGTTTATGTTAGAAGATTTCGGATGGAGAATTATGTTTGGTATCGGAATGATTCCACTACTCCTCATTCCTTTCATTATTCGCTATTTACCTGAGTCCATTCAATTTTTATTATCACGTAATCGCCAAGAAGAAGTGAACCAAATTCTTAATCGTTTTCAAATTGAATTTCATGTAAAAAATAAAACTCATCAAGCTCCATCTACTATACGAAAGAAAAATGGATTTTTTACTTTATTCTCAAAAGAATACATAAAAGCAACACTACTTTTTTGGATCACTTATATAATGGGAATGTTTTTAATATACGGTTTAAACACTTGGTTACCACAGATGATGCGCCAGGCGGGATATCCTCTTGGATCTAGTCTGTCTTTTCTACTTATGCTAAATATTACCGCAGCTGTTGGTGCGTTATTCGCTGGAGCAATTGCTGATCGTATAGGCGCAAAAATTGTTATTAGCATCTCTTATCTTATGGCAGCCATATGTATCGGACTATTAACAATTAAGCCATCTGTTACAATCATTTATCTTTTAATTGGCCTTGCTGGTATTGGATCGGTCGGTATTACTCAAATATTAAATGCATATGTAACACAATACTTCCCATCACATATCCGAGCTACCTCCTTAGGCTGGGGACTGGGACTTGGCCGAGTTGGTGCAATTGCTGGCCCTATTCTCATCGGTATTATTATGACAATGCAATATGACTTAGCATGGAATTTTTACTTATTCTCCTTTGCAGGTCTTATCGCAGCTATATCTGTTTTCTTCATTCCTACAAAATAAAAAGAGCACAAACTTACTGAAGTGACCCCTAAAAGTTAGACACGGTTATTTCATTAGGCAGCTTGATAAAAGTGAGTCCGGTATTGTACTGGGCTCATTTTTAATTTTGCCTTAATCCGTTTCGTATTATAATAATCTATATATTTTTCTAATTCTATTTTAAAGTGCTCTACATTTTCAAATTCTTTTATGTAGAGGAACTCCGACTTCATAATCCCAAAGAAATTTTCTATTACTGCGTTGTCGTAACAGTTGCCTTTTCGAGACATACTCTGAACGATAGCTCTTGATTCAAGTGTAAGGACGTACTGTCTCATTTGATAATGCCATCCTTGATCCGAATGCATCAGTAGCTGGTGGGTTTCAGGTAAACGTTCCAATGCTTTCTCTAACATGTCTGAAACAAGCGAATACGTCGGTCTAGAACCAATTGTATAGGTAATAATTTCACCATTATACAAATCTAATACAGGTGATACATACAGTTTTTCTCCAAACAATTTAAACTCTGTGATGTCTGTTACCCACTTTTGATTCGGTGCATCTGTATAAAAATTACGCTCTAAAATATTAGGTGCAATTCTACCGACTTTTCCTTTATAGGATTTATATTTCTTCATACGCACAACACACTTTAACCCAAGCTCTTTCATAATGCGCTGAACCTTCTTGTGGTTCACTTTCTGGCCACGATTCGTTAATTCATCACGAATGCGACGGTAACCATAACGACCTTCATTTTCCTCATAAATCGCTTTAATCTCAGCTTTCAAATCGGCATCTAGATCTGGACGATTCATTTTCTTTACTAAATCATAATACGTGCTTCGAGGAATAGTAGCTAGCTCCACGAGTGCCTTGACCGAATATTTATGCCTTAATTCGTAGACTACTTGCGCTTTGTCTTGTTTTGTGATTTTTCCTTGTTTTGAACTAAGGCATTTAACTTTTTTAAGTACTCATTTTCCATCTCAAGCTGTTTAATGCGTGCTTCAAGTGCTTCGACTGACCCTTCAGCTAAAGGTTGTTTTAATTGTTTATTTGAATCTTTTTTCATGGATGGACGCCCCTTTTTCTTAGATTGAAGGGCATCAATTCCTTGTGTTTCGAGCTGTTTTTTCCAAACAGAAATCGTTGAAGGGGCAGGAATATTAAAGATAGCTGCCGTCTCAAATAAGGACATACCGTTTTCAATCATAAAGTTTAGTACGTCTAGTTTAAATTGTTGTGTGTAATTTGTACATCGTTTTAGAAAAGCTTCCAGACCATTCTGTTTATATTGGTTTACCCAATTCAAAATGATTGTGTCACTTATACCGAGCGATTTACCTATTTCTCGATAACTTTCATTTCCGTTCAAATAACGTAGAACGATTTGTATTTTTTCATCAGCTGTAAATTTAGCCATAGAAAAACTGCACCCCCAATTGTTAGACTGTGTCTAACAATTGGGGTGCAGTTCATTACTTGTGCTCTTTTTCATATGCTCCAAACAGCATGTCTCGAAATAGTGTATTTAAAATTTCAATATCGATCCCTGATCCCTTTTCAATTCCTTTTACATATTGCCCATAGTAATGAATTTGTTCTTCTAAAAATTGATTTAGCACCTTAATTTTCAATCCAACATCTAATTCAGTACCCGCTTTTTTCTTTATTAACAACTTTTCAATCTCATCTAATACACTACGTTCTAATGGTAATTCTGTAATCAATCGATCAAATTCTACAGGTGGTAAAGTTGCTTTCTCTTCTAGCCACTTACAAGCTAAAATAGGACGTAATACATAAAAGTACTTTTTCAGCTTTACATTCTCACCTTGCAAAAATTCACGATAATTTTTCGACGCCATATGTAAATAATGATATATCGTTGCTTTTGGATCAAAATTCTTCTCACTCATCTGTTGAAGTAGTTCTGGAAAATTAGAGTTTTCCGAATAAAAAATTGGTGATCGAATCCACTCAAGTAAAGCTGGGTTCGACTTCGCGAATAGTTGCAACGCCTTTTTAATATCCCAACCACTTATATCTAAATCATCACTAATTGGATATTCAATTACATCACGTTTGTCATGAATTGATAAATACCATTCTACCGGATGTATATAAACAAACCTAACATCATAATCGCTATCTTTCGATGGAAATCCCCAAGCACGACTCCCTGATTCCACCGCAAATAAAATTTTTACATCATTCTCTTTTTCAATTCTTTCTAACTCCAACTCGATTTTCTCTCTCATTTCATAACATCTCCATTTTTTGATTATTTCCTTGGAAATTCGACAATACACTATTAATTTTACTACATACTAAAAAAACTGTCAGAAATTACTGACAGCCTAATAAAACTTCTATTGTTGCTTTTCGATTACAGTAGCAGCAATTCGTTCAAACTCTTTTTGAATCTCCTCTTTATATGCATCTACTATTGAAAAATCCATAGCAGCAATATAAATTCGTTCTAATTTATCACGAACCGATTTTGCTTTCGCTAAGAAAGACATTGCCTCATTCATTTTTGCTTTATACTGAATGGAAACATCACGAATTTCCTTCGCATATTTCTCATCCGTCCCTGGCGTAACAATAAGGGCATACATATCAACAATTTCATCACCTTCGCGACTTGGAAAATATTCATGCGGTGCGGTGCTATCAAAAATTGCAAAGCCTAATTCTCTTACGATAACCATATCAAGACTATTCGGGTCAAATCCGCAATGATATACTTCAACTTCAAATCCTTTTTCTTCAGCTGCCTTAGCTAACTTTTTGAGCATCGTTGATTTTCCAGAGCCTGGGCGGCCTTTTATAAAATAACGATGTGGTAACCCTTCTGTTAAATTAGGAACAAAGTCAACTGCTCCTTTCGGTGTTGCAGCTCCTAAAAAACGATGTTTGACAAGCGATTGTCTCCCGCTTTTATCTGCAAATAATTTCTGGATTAGCTGATCGGTTAGTTCATTTGCTTTATTAAAATCTATATTATCAATATATATCTTCTCCCACTCATCATGTATAACCAATGCCTCTTTAAAACGTGCGTAAGCAGACTGAAAAGCTTTGCTTGCTTCTGAAACAAATCTTTCAATTTCTAACTTCTGCTTTCTTAGTTTATCTGAGTCCCAAGCAATTCCTAAATTTATATACTCTTCAACAACTCCTGGCATTTTTGGCTCAATAACATGCGGTGATGTCCCATCAACAATTCCTACTTTTAATTGTGGGATAATTACACCATCAACCGATTTATTGTCAGAAGAACAATGTAAAAATTCAATATCATATCCTTTTCCAACCCATTCACGACCTATTGCCTTTATTAAAGAAGATTTTCCCGTTCCTGGACCACCCTTTAAGATAAATAATCTGTCTAATCCTTTTAAATTCTCTTCGTATAAATTGTGAAATCCCCTAGCTGTATTACCACCAGCATAATAATTCAATACATTTCCTGTCACTGCACTCACTCCTTCGCAGCATTGTATTTACATAAGCTACAATATGCGAGCGGCTTTATTTGGGTGAATACCTATTTTGTATTGCACACAAAAAGGAAATGAATTACAATTTAACTATCAGAAAATTAAGATTTTGAAACTGAATACTTCTTTATCAAGAGAGGCAGAGGGACTGGCCCTTTGAAGCCCAGCAACCTCAGTTTATACGAACTGAATAGGTGCTAATTCCTGCAAAATGCATTGCATTTTGGAAGATAAAACTCAACTAGCATGTAAGGCTCATCTTTCTTGATACTGAAGGATGAGCTTTTTATTATTTGAAAAACATATATTGGAGGTATGTAAAATGAAAGTAATTGATTTATCACAAACATTTGAAAATAATATGTCTCAATTTCCTGGAACACCTAAAATACAACTAGAAGCTGTTACACGTGTTGAAGAATCAGGCTATCAAGTTACAGATTTTCATTCTGTCGTTCATGTTGGCACGCATTGTGATGCTCCTGCGCATTTTATTTCAGGCGCAACGACCATCGATCAATTACCGCTGGATCAATTTGTAGGTGAAGCTGTTCTTATTGATGTAACTCATGTACAAGAACGAAAACTACCTAAAGAAGTACTGCACGATGCTGATATAAAAGAAGGAGATATTGTTATTTTCCATTCCAATCTATCTACTAAATGGAACACGGGGGCGTATGAGAAAGAAGCTTTTTATCTTTCTGAAGAATTAGCCGAGGAACTAGTACAATTAAAAGTAAAATCTGTCGGTTTAGATTTTATTTCTCCTGATGAGGTAACGACAGAAACATCACCAATTCATCACATACTACTTGGGAATAATATTTATTTAATCGAAAACTTAACAAACTTAGATGCCATTCACACGAAACGTTTCTTCTTCTCAGCAGCACCTTTAAAAATTAAAGATAGCGACGGTGCTTTCGCAAGAGCATTCGCTGTTATTTTTTAAATGAGGCTACAAAAAAAGCAAAGGTCATTACTGACCTTTGCTTCTATATTTTCTATTTAAATTAAGAAAGAATTGTTCCACACGAGGACGCACCCAAGCTAAACAGTCTATCTCTTTCTTCTTTGTGCAAGCTATCTCTTCACCATCTACCATTTCAACAAGTTCCAGCTCTAACAGTTGCCTCGTGAACGCTAACATATTTACTTCTTCAGCTGGATACTCTTCTTTTAATTTCTCCTCAATTTCTCCCAATAAAAAACCGTCACGCATCATTGCTAGTGCATCAATCCAAAGTGGCGGCATTTCATATTTTTCTCCTGTAATTGTATCTTTTACAATATAATTCTTTTGCTCTTTTCTAAATTGAATTGTATGTAAACATACAGTCGAATTTAATGTTAATTCCATCATACCACCTCTTTCATAATATCTGCATAGAAAAAAGGATGCGCGTGCACCCCTTCTTATCTTTTCATAACACTACTGAACCGTTACATGAGCAATCAATCTCATGTCGATATTTTCCTCCATTATAAACGAAGTATTTTATAAAAAAAACCCTTCTTGAAACATTTTATAAAATGTTTATATTTACACAACAAGAACACTTTTCTGAAAAATCTTTTCTCTCAATACATTAAACGCTCGGAAGAAAAATTTCTACTTTCGTTCCTACTCCTACACTACTTTGGATTGTGATACTTCCTTGATGTTCCTTAATAATTTTATATGTAATCATTAATCCAAGTCCTGTACCATTCTCCTTTGTTGTGTAAAACGCCTTGCCGATTTTTTCTAACTTCTCATTTTCTATACCAAATCCTTGGTCTTCAACAGAAATACACAAATGTCCTTGCGTTTTTTGATATGCACGGATATAAATTTCTCCACCCTCTGGCATTGATTCTATTCCATTTTTAATGATATTTAATAACACTTGTTTTAATTGCTTATCATCACCGTTTATAGCCGGTAAATTCCCATCTACTTGTAAATGACATTTAACTCTATATTGCGTTGCATAACTTTCCATTAGATGCACAACATATAGAAGGATGTCTCGTATATTACACCTTTCATAATTTGTTGGCTTTGGTTTTCCTAACAACATCAATTCACTAACAAATCCATTAACCCTTTCAATTTCTTGTAGCATAATGTCGTAGCTCATCGTATCAGTTGGATTTCTTTCTTTTTGCATTTGCGTAAACCCTTTTAACGCTGTTAGCGGATTTCGAATTTCATGGGCAATTGTTGTAGACATAGTCCCAATCACAGCTAAATTTTCCGTCTCTTTCATATTGTTCATCATTTCAACCACTGTTCTTACATAAGATTGAAATCGTTTTAATAAAGAATGTGAAATAATGAAATAAAATACACATAAAACAAGTGGAATTATCACTTTTAAATCTTGTAATAGCAATGTGAAAAATACGTACTTTCCAATTACACTAAAGGACACTAAATAAAAGTATTTCCTATTCACGAAAACTGGGGCAAATAAAATTAATAACATTTCTACCATACTACCATGTTCAAAAGGTCTATCCGTTCGCAAATAAATCATTAAATTATTAACAAGATTGATAAACATGTACCCAAATAAAAATAAATATTTTACAGAATATACATACCCTCTTTTTTGAAGATATATAGAAATAGGAAATAATGCTATTACAAATATAGGCACACCTATCCCAAGACTACCTTCTGGCCACCCTACCGCTGTTCCACTAATATTCATAGCAGGATATACAAAATAATATATAGCGTCATATAAAAAGAATATAATATAGAATAATAATATAAATACCTTTAAGGCTCTTCTTTCTTCATAAATCAAGCTCTTGTATTTGTTCATATAAAAACTCCCCTTGATCGATACAAAAAACTTTCATTGTTATCTCCTTAAAGTATAAGTATGAAATTGCTTTCAGGGCAATATTTAACCTTATAATACTAAAAGGAAGGAGATTTCTCCTTCCTTTTGGTAACAACTTACATCCATCTTACCCTATCATGTAACAATCCATCAGTAAATTTATTATGCCCCATTACAAAATCCTTCATATATAAATTTAAATACTCACCGTACTTACTTTCTGTATTTAATAACAACTCCTCGACGTAATAAGCACCTTGTTCAAATTGATCTAAAAGTAAACTGCACAAGCCCGCATAAATCCCGCACCCTACCTGGAAATACGTTGCATTTGTTTTATACTTACGAAAAACTTGGCTACTATTCATCACATTATACATATATGTCTCACTATTTTCATAAACGAGTAACACACCGACCAGGTCCTCTCCAGCAATCTCTTCTTCCGCTGGATTAAACACTTTACGATTCCAGTTCCATAAATCTTCTACTTGATCTAAGTTCTGTCTAATTATATTTGTTGTATACTCATTAATTCGGTAAAGAAAACCAACTTCCATATTGAAGTTTTTCCCTAAAATTAATACTTCCTCATGTGGCATTAAACAACCATAGAATTCTTTTTCTCCTAACTTCACTTTATACTCTGAAGCGTATACATCTTCATAAAAGTAAAGAGGACGATGATGACTCATATACATCGGATAACTCCAGATCGCTTCATCTAAAAATCGCTCTACTGCCCATGAAGCATAAAGTGTATGTGGCTTTATAAGTGCTGTATCATTCAAAAACGACGTATCATGTTCTACAATATAACATGCTCTTGGCCTTTCATTTGGTCGTTCCTTCATAAGTTCAACAACCATCCATTGAACAACACCTGGATTCATCCCTGAACCTATAATCGCTTTTGTATTTGTAAATTTCTCTTTCTCCTTCTCAAACCTTGTATATCTTTCCGTAAGCTGAAAGCCGATTAAACTATCGTCCTGATCTACCGCCTCATTTTCCAAGGCTGAATTAATATAACAAATTCCAAGTTCATTACAGCAGCTTAATACTCGAATTGTATCTGCCCCTGAAACATCAATAACAACACTCGTCCTTTTTTCTTTTAAATGTTGTTTAAATTTCACTACATCTTGAAGGTCTATTTCGTATAAAAACAATTGATCTTTCAAATTTGGAAACAACTCATCATAATAAGTCCTATCTTTTTGTTTTATATCAACCAAATGAAATTTGACATTCTTTATCGATTCATAAATTGGATCTTTTTCATTTACTATCGCTTGATTTAAAATTGCTAAAACTGCTTTTGCTGCTCCACCAGCACTACCAAGCAATGTAATTGATAACGAATTAGGAAACTGCTCCACAAACAAAACCCCTTTAATAAATTAGTTGAGCAGCTCCTCCTCAAAAAATAAATTGAATACATAAAAAGATAGCTCGTACACATTTCTTTATAAATAAGTGCAAAATTTTTTTAAAAAATCACACCATAGTATATTTATATTCAATTCATTTTCCCCTCATATTCAAATCGAGCTAAACAAATAGGCTCGACCTTTTCTTCTGCATATAAAAGAAAAAGCCAGCCCTTTCAACTAGCTTACGGACAATGGACAGATTTTACATGTTGAATATTCACATACATTTTTGCATCACGTGCTTTTGATATTTCAATATGACCTTCATCAATTTTCGCCATTTTTCCAATTTTATTGGACTCCTCACCTAAATCGAACACCATAATTTTCCCTGTCATTTTAATAAGCTGTTCTTCAAACGTTCTAGCTAACGTAATATTTAACGGATTTACGGGGAGTTCATTTTTATTGAGGGCATACGGTACTTGGTTTTCTTTATACGGAATTAACCATTTTAAATGCTTTAAAGATATATATACCGTTTTATAAACCGGACTATAAAAAACAATATAATCGTTCATCACACTTGTAACATAACCATGTATTGGAGCATTTCCTGCTACATAAACTTCTGTAAAAATCCCTTTAGAAGTACTTAATACTTTTCTCAAAGAAATTGAAGGGGATTCCCTCTTAATTACAGAATCAACATCTGGTTTTAATATTTCTTCGTCATATGGTCTTAAAAATTTATAGTATTGTACATGATATAAAGATATATATACGTAATCTTGTCCATTGTAAAGAACAACGATATCATTTCCTACATCAATTAATACACCTTTAAATCTTTTTTCACCGATTAATTTAACATATATATTTTCTCCAATACTTTTGTTTAACTCATTCATCTATATCCTCCTTCCTATGAATTTCTTCTTACCTGTCTTCCATTTCTAAAAAAATAATCAGGGCAAAGTTCTGTTTTAATAGTAAGTAATTCCTTTTCATACTATCGAAATAAGAAATTGTTCTTCTCTTTCCCTCATAATGCCCCTCTTATTTATTAAACATTATTCATCTTCATTCTTTTTACATTTAACTACTTGACTCACACTCTTAATATGAGACTTAATTACATAAATAACTTCATCGCCGTTTACTAGTGTAATACAGCCATGGTGTACCTCACTTAATAAACCTTCCACACACTCTGGACCGCCACGATTAATTTTTATCCACTTATACTTCAAGTCTTTTAATATATCTAAAAAAGTATCCTCATCAGAGCAGAAACATGAACTATAGCAATCGCCACATTTACTTTCTTTCACTTTCTTCACTAGACTCTTCACATGTTTCAACTGATAATATACTAATTCACCATGAGGTAGTTGTAATGTAAGATAGTCTTTTCCTAACGATACCAGTGTCCCTACTCGACTTTCTGGTCCGCGAAGATTTACTTTTACATTCTCACCAACTAAACATTTAATTTGGTCACAGCATAATACGTTCTCCAATTTTGTATCCCCCTTTCTTATTATCTTCCTCTACTTGATTGTCTTTGTGCGCGAGCGCGACCTGAATTATCGCTACTTTCCTTACTATCGTCGCTCTCATCGCTCTCTCCGCATGCTAATGCATTATAGTTAACACTTTTAATATGCTTTATTGCAATTAATATAACTTCTTCTTTTACAATTAATGTAACGAAGTCACAAGAAACATCTTGTAAAATTCCTTCCACTTTCTCTGGACCACCGCGATTAATTTTCACCCAGCAATATTTGAAGCTTAGAAGTAGTGCTTCAAAGTCGTCTGCACATTCGCAATCTTCCCAATCGCAATCACTTGATCCACAGTCTTTTGCATTTTTCGTAATACTTTTCAGATGGCTAAGTTGATAGTAATAAAGCTCACCTTTTTCATTCTTCAATACGAAGTAGTCCGGACATACTGATATTATTGTCCCTTTTTGAGATTCTGGACCACCCCTGTTTACTCTCACAAAAGATCCAATTAAGTCTTTCAGAAAATCACAATGAAATAAACTCACGAGAAAACCCCTTCCATTAATTTATAAGCTTTTGCACTGATAGTATATGTATCTGTACAGGTTACGTTCTCTATGTTTGTCCTAGCTAGAAAAAAATATGCTTTTAACATGGTAGACTACTACCTATCAAAATTTGAGGAAAGGCTAAGAACTCCTTATGTTTTTGATATCTTCAAACAAAAAATCCCTTATGAATATACATTTCTGCATATCTTCATAAGGGATTTTCCATAGTTTAATCTTCGTCTTTAACATCCATATCTTCTGGAATTGGTTCGTTCAATATTTCTTCCACTAATTGCTTATATTTCTCCATTTGTTCTAAATGTGTATTAAATTGTTCTTTATTTACTAAATATTGCTCTCCATCGAATAGCGCACGAATTTTCTTTTGCTGAATTAACTCTTCAATATACGATTTTGGTAAATTCAAATACTCCGCAGTCTCTTCTACTGTTATATACAATGCGTTCATTCCTTTATTATTTTTTCATCTATACTGTATCTTACTTTACTTTATTTTTGTAAACAAATAAAAAAGATTTTGTAAATGCAGTTCAAAAAGCAGGTAGATGCATTCCATATATTGTATAGTATTATATAGTAAGAATTTTTTAAATATAGAATGGTATTACCCATTTACACAAAGGAGAGTTAACATATGGCTACTCGTCACATCATTACAATGTTAGAAAAAACACTACAAGTTGAAACAGAAAACACAATTTCTCATTTGAATGTATCTTTATCTGATCGTTTTCTTTCTCAAAGCACAGCAATACATGAAAACAATTGTTATCATACAATTGGTGAATGGTACAAAAATCATTTCTTATTCCAACAAGATGATTTCCTTTGGGCTAAATATGCTTTCTATGACGCATATTGTGAAGCCATCAAAAAACAAGGCCATCTTACAAAACGCGTCCGTCAAATATTAGAATCATTGGCTCGAAAACATGGAAAACAATATATTGCTTCTATACTAAATATGCCATTTCCTAATGAACGCGCTAAAGGGACAGCGTAATTTAGCCATGTTCTGCGCAAGCAAAACATAGCTAAATTGTTTTCTAAGATGCTTTACCAATAAAAATGTTCATATCATATGAACTGATGAAACCGGTGTCATTATAATGATTGAAAATATAGTAAACAGGAAAACCCCCACGTACATCTCTCATCCATTTGAATAGAGAAGTATGTGGGGGTATACTTGTTCCTTATTATTTTATCATCTGCTTAATCAGTTCGCGATTTCTCTTCTTAAATACTTCATTATGAGAAGAAACCATTCCGTACTCACTTGCATCTGGTTGGATAAATTGCTTTGCTTTATTCACAGCATTTCCAGCATCTTGGAATGCACCTGCAATTAAGTGTAGTTTCCCTTCATGCTTTAAAATATCTCCAGCAGCATATAATCCATCTACTGAAGACTCACTATTTGCATTACCTGCAATATAATAATTATCTATAATTGCAACGTCTAACTCACTATTTTCTAATAATGTAATGTCGCGTTCATATCCATGATTAATAATAACTTCATCAATAGGTAAGTGAGAAACCTCACCTGTTTCATGATTTGTTAATTCTACATATTCGATCGCTTCATGATTATCACCAGCAATTAATTTTGTAATCGATGTATTAAAGAAACACTCCGCTGAGCTGTTCATAAGTTGTTTTACTTGTGCTTCATGACCAGATAATTCTTCTTTTCTATAGGTTACATACACTTTTTTCGCAATTGGTTCCAATTCATTTGCCCAATCAACAGCAGAATTGCCTCCACCGGAAATAATAACTGTTTTACCTTTGAAACGCTTTAAAGATTTAACTGTATAATTTAAATTCGATACTTCAAATCGCTCAGCACCTTCAATAGATAACTTTTGCGGTTTCAATATACCACTTCCTGTTGCGACGATAACTGTTTTTGAAAAGTGTTCTTCGCCATTACTTGTTTTTAATGTAAAAGTACCATCTTGATTACGAATAATCGATTCTACTTTTGTATCTAATACAACTTCCGGCTTAAATGTTAACCCTTGCTGTACAAGTTGTTCAATTAACTTATCACCTGTAACTGGCAATAGTCCTCCTACATCCCAAATCATCTTTTCCGGATACACATGTATTTTTCCACCTAAATGTGGTTGAAATTCTATTATTTTTGTTTTCATTTCTCTGAGTCCACTATAAAAAGCTGAATAAAGCCCTGCAGGTCCTCCGCCTATCACGGTTACATCAAACAATTCTTCTCGATTCATTCGTGCTCACTCCTCAGCTATTAATCATTGATTATCATTCTCAATAAAATATAACCTGTTTCCGCAAAATTTACAATCAAAATTACTATTGACAATACACCTATATAAAATTATATTATTTAAAGAATCAATAGTGATAATCATTATCATTTTGTTAATAATTAGCAAATTTGAGATTACATCTTCTTTCATTAATATGGTTAATACTATATTATAAAATCTCATATTCAAGATTTTTAATAAATCATTTTGCTTTACCACTACTCTTTCAAAAAGATTACAGTTAAACAAATTATTGTATACACATATCATCTATGTTAAAGGAGAAAGACGATGAAAAAGTTATTTATTTCACTAACAGTTCTTTTCGTTCTTGTTATGAGTGCTTGTAGCAATGGCTCTACAGACAAAAAGAACGATGCAAAAGGTAGTAAATCAGAAACAATTACATACCAATCTGAAAATGGTAAAGTAGAAGTTCCTGCAAATCCAAAACGCGTTGTTGTACTATCATCATTCGCTGGTAACGTAATGTCATTAGGTGTAAATCTTGTTGGGGTAGATTCATGGTCTAAACAAAACCCACGTTTTGATAGTAAACTTAAAGATGTTGCTGAAGTATCAGATGAAAATGTTGAAAAAATCGCTGAACTAGATCCAGATTTAATCATTGGTTTATCAAATGTTAAAAATGTCGATAAGTTAAAGAAAATTGCTCCTACTGTAACATACACTTACGGAAAAGTTGATTACTTAACACAGCATTTAGAAATTGGTAAGTTATTAAACAAAGAAAAAGAAGCAAAAACTTGGGTTGATGACTTCAAGAAACGTGCACAAGAAGCTGGTAAAGAAATTAAAGCAAAAATCGGTGAAGATGCAACAGTTTCTGTTGTAGAAAACTTCAACAAACAGCTTTATGTATACGGCGAAAACTGGGGCCGCGGAACAGAAATTCTGTACCAAGAAATGAAATTAAAAATGCCTGAAAAAGTAAAAGAAAAAGCATTAAAAGAAGGTTACTACGCATTATCTACTGAGGTATTACCTGAATTTGCTGGTGATTACTTAATCGTAAGTAAAAACAAAGATACTGATAACTCATTCCAAGAGACAGAATCATATAAAAACATCCCAGCAGTAAAAAATAATCGCGTATATGAAGCAAACATGATGGAATTCTATTTCAATGATCCACTTACATTAGATTTCCAACTAGACTTCTTCAAGAAGAACTTTCTTGGTAAATAATACAAACATGAGGAATTCTTAATTTAAGAATTCCTCTTCCTTTATTCTATGAACAGAAAAGATGTGAAACGAATGACAAAAGATCATGATAATCCACGTTCTATAGCTTTTACATACAAACTAATTTTAAGCTTAATTGCATTCTTTCTTATTTTTATGGTTGCAATGGTATTAGGTGCTGCAGATACTTCGATAAAAGATGTATGGTTAGCACTCACTTCCTCCGCTAAAGGAGACAAAATATCTATTATTCGAGAAATACGTTTACCACGTGAAGTTGCTGCTATTTTTGTAGGAGCTGGATTAGCCGTTTCTGGAGCAATTATGCAAGGATTAACACGAAATCCACTTGCGGACCCTGGATTATTAGGGCTATCTGGTGGAGCAAATGCTGCGCTTGCACTAACACTTGCTTTCAATCCTTCCATTAGCTATCTTTACTTAACGTTAGCTTGCTTTATCGGTGCTGCAATTGGCGCAATTATGGTATTTGGAATTGGTATGGTGAAAAAAGGCGGTCTTTCTCCTCTTCGAATTGTATTAGCGGGCGCCGCAGTTTCAGCATTTCTACTCGCAATTTCAGAAGGAATTGGCATTTACTTTAAAATTTCACAAGATGTATCACTTTGGACTGCTGGGGGCGTAATTGGAACAACTTGGAGCCAATTAAAAATTATTATTCCAGTCATTTCAATTAGTATCTTTATCGCTATCTTACTAGCAAAAAAATTGACAGTTCTTAGTTTCAGTGAGGAAGTGGCTATTGGACTAGGTCAAAAAATTATTGTTATTAAAACTATTTTATTTATCATTATTATCTTACTTGCAGGTGCATCTGTAGCGCTTGTTGGAAATATGGCATTTATCGGTTTAATGGTACCTCACATGGTACGCCCAATTGTCGGTCCAGATTACCGATTTATTATACCGATGTCAGCAATTGCTGGAGCTTCCTTTATGCTACTTGCAGATACAATCGGACGTACTATTAACGCTCCGTACGAAACACCAGTTGCGGCAATTGTCGCGATTGTAGGATTACCATTCTTCCTATTCATTGTACGTAAAGGAGGAAAAACATTCTCATGATGCAATCTATTTTAAGAAAACGGCGTCTCATTATACTCGCTTTACTTATAGTAATCATCACAACCATTGTAGTTGGAATGGGACTTGGTTCAGCATCTTTATCTTATGATCGACTACTCCCAACATTAATGGGGCAAGGGACTTTTAAAGAGGAGTTCGTTTTATACTCTTTAAGACTACCTAGAATTGTCATTACATTATTAGCTGGTATGGCTCTCGCTTTATCAGGGGCTATTCTGCAAGGAATTACCCGAAATGATTTAGCTGAACCTGGTATTCTTGGTATTAACTCTGGGGCTGGTGTTGCTGTTGCTATTTTCTTTTTATACTTTCCAATAGACGTAGGTTCATTTCTTTACTTACTACCTGTCGTTGGATTTATTGGGGCATTTCTGACAGCTGTTCTAATTTACGTATTTTCATATAGTAAATCAACTGGACTTCAACCAATACGATTAACATTAACTGGTATCGGTTTTGCATTTGCACTATCTGGAGCGATGATTGTCCTTATTTCATCCGCTGATCGTATGAAAGTGGACTTTATCTCAAAATGGATTGCCGGAAACATTTGGGGAGATGATTGGACATTTGTTTTAGCAATGCTTCCATGGCTAATTGTATTAATCCCATTTGTCTTCTATAAAGCAAATCGATTAAACATTCTAGCATTAAACGAACCGGTCGCAATCGGTGTTGGAATTGAAATTGAAAAAGAACGAAGATACTTATTAATCGCAGCCGTTGCACTTGCAGCCGCAGCTGTTTCCGTAACAGGAGGAATTAGCTTTATCGGATTAATGGCTCCTCATATCGCGAAATCTTTAGTAGGTCCAAGACATCAAATATTCATGCCTATCGCCGTTTTAATTGGCGGATGGTTATTACTACTAGCAGACACAATCGGGCGAAATATCGTTGATCCTAATGGCATTCCAGCAGGTATTGTCGTTGCTTTAATTGGGGCTCCTTACTTTATGTATTTGTTGCTTAAGAAAGCGTAAAAACATCCTCAATTTTGAGGATGTTTTTTCCTTTCGTTTCCTTCTCCTAACCCTTTATTCACCATTCATATTTCCTACCTCAATACAATTCCTGAACAAAATATTTTTGATTGTAAAATCTATTAATGTTATATTATCACATATAACTTTTACGTTTTAAGGAGTATCGTATAATGAAAGCTATTTCTATTATTCTTATCTTAATTGGAATTTTTGGTATCTTAATGGGCGGAATGATGTTCGGAGATATCGGTATTGCTGCAATTATTGGTTCATTAGCAGCACTATTCTCAGGAATCGGTTTTTGGAAATTAGATTCGCAACTCAAAAATATATCTAAATAATTAAAATCCTAAAATGGCCATGGAAGAATATATATTCTTTCACGGCCATTTTAATACACATTGAATAACATTTCCGTTAGATTTCTACTGCTGCCCATACCCTTCAAACTTCTTCGCCAAATTCTCCATCTCATCTTCTGGCAAAAGCTTCGGTTCTCCGACGCTTTTCGTTTGATAATAAATTTGAGCACAAAACTCAATCTCTTCTGCAATAGTAAACGCCATTTTTATATTATTTGCCCCAGCAATTAAACCGTGATTCGCAAGTAACACTGCACGGCGGTCAATCATGCCTTCAAAAGCAGCATCTGCTAATTGCTTCGTACCAAATGTCTCATACGGCGCACAGCGTACATTCGGGCCTGCAAAAGCAATTAAATACGATACTGCAGGAAGTTCCCATCCTAATGATGCAATCGTCTTTGCATAAGGAGAATGTGTGTGTACAAGTGCATTTATATCTTCACGCTTTCTATAATAAATAAGGTGCATATCTAGTTCACTTGATGGCTTTCTTTCTCCTTCTACTACTTCACCATCTAAGTTTAATATAACTACATCTTCAGGCTTTGTTTCATAATAATCTAAACCACTTGGACTAATCGCAACAAGACCTTGTTCACGATTAAAGATACTAATATTACCGCCCGTCCCCTTTGTTAAACCACTAGAAATCATTTTCTTTCCATACGCTACAATTTCTTCTCTTTCTTTTTGTAATAACATATACATCCCCCTAAGTATGAAGCTTATGATGACTGACTTTTATATTTATCTACTTATTGAAATAGCTTTTTTAAATTCTCCGTAAACGGTGCCTTTACAATCCCTTTTTCTGTAATAATCGCTGTTACATTTTCATGTGGAGTAACATCAAATGCTGGATTATATACTTTACTTTCTTTCGGAGCTGAATATTGTCCAAAGCGATTAATCACTTCAGAAGCATCTCTTTCTTCAATCGGAATTTCTTTTCCTGTCGATGTCTTTAAATCAATTGTCGGTGTTGGCGCTGCTACATAAAACGGAATGTTGTAGTATTTAGCTAAAATAGATACGCCTAATGTGCCAATTTTATTTGCTACATCACCATTTGCTGCCACACGGTCGCATCCAACGATTACTGCATCAATCTTCCCTTGTGACATGACCATAGCTGCCATATTATCCGTAATAACAGTAACGTCAATACCCGCTCGCTGCAGTTCTAATGCTGTTAACGTTGAACCTTGTAATCTAGGACGCGTTTCATCCGAATAAATTTTTAAATTCCATCCTTTTTCTTTCGCTAAATACATTGGAGCCGTCGCAGTACCATACTTAGTCGTCGCTAAAGCACCTGCATTACAATGCGTTAATACTCCCATTTCATCATGGAATAATGTTAATGCATGGTCTCCAATTTGATGATTAATTTCTTCATCTTCTCTATGAATTTCTTTTGCCTCTTCTAGTAATCTATTTTTCAGCTGTGAGATTGATAAGTGAGCATTATCTATCGCTACACTTTCCATTCTTTCAAGCGCCCAAAATAAATTTACTGCAGTCGGTCTTGATGTCGCCAAGTATGTACATACCTTTCTTACTTCATCCATAAATCCTTCTTCCGTACTTTCAGCAAATTCCTTTATCCCTAAATACACTCCATAAGCAGCTGAAACACCAATCGCGGGTGCACCTCGCACTTTCATTACTTGTATTGCATTCCACACACTTTCAGCTGTTTTAAAAGATTCATAGACAATTTCATTTGGTAATAACGTTTGATCTAACAAAACTAAAGCATCATCTTTCCACTGAATTGGTATTAATTGCTCTTCCATCATATTCTCCCCTTACTTCGCGTAGTGCATTGACTGTTCTTTTAACGTTTCTACAAAACTTGTGCCCGTTCTATATTGATTCGCTCGTAAAATAAAACTCTTCGCTACTTGAAGACAAATTCGCTCCGCTCTAGCACGTGCTTCCTCATTCCCAATACAAGTAATATCTTTTACTTTCGCTAATCCAACAATACGGCGAATTAATTCCAGACCTGTCACTGCAGCTGTATCCTCTAATACAGATTGCAAATAGACTTCGCTAAAGCCTTCTTCCTTCGCCATAATCTCGGTCACATGAATATCCCAAGCACCTAAAAACTTCTGCTTAAATAAATCAATTACCTCTACCATCGTAGTTTGTAACCAATCCATATACGTATCTTTCTCAGCTCCAGGTGACATCGTTGCATCTGCATTCACCCAAGCAAACATTAAATTCGCCATTACATTCCCAACGTCATATCCCATAGGTCCATAAAAAGCAAACTCAGGATCAATAACCTTTGTAGAATCATCTCTTACAAAAACAGAACCAGTATGTAAATCACCATGAAGTAATGCCTGTGCATTCGTCATAAAAGAAAATTTACGTTTCGCTACTTCCATACGAAGCTCTTTATCACTATAAATATGTTCCCTAATCCATCCCTCATTTAACGGAAATAACTCATTACGCTTATTATGATTGGTAAATGGTTCTGAATATACGAGGTCCTCTGTAATCTCACATAATTCAGGATTTATATAATTCTTCACAAATTCCTTCTTCTCTTTATGATTCATTACAACATCCGATGTTAACAAAAGTGTATTTACCATAAAAGTAGTTAAATCATCCGCAAGCCTCGGAAATATTTGATGATTTATAAGTGCTGTACGTAATATTGTGTGATTCGATAAATCTTCCATTACGCAACAATTCATCACACTATCAAATAAATACATCTTAGGAACAAGTCCAGGTGCTAACTCATCCTCTAACTGCAAAAGATCTGATTCTATACGAATACGATTCGTCGACAACTTAAACTCATCTGAAATGCGAGCTGTATCCCCAGCTTGCTTTACGATGACAGACATGTTCTCTTTTTCATCCCAAACGCGGAACACATAATTTAAATTGCCATCACCTATTTCTTTACACTGTAACCCCTTTGCATTTTCAAACTTAGATAATTTCTCTTTCACATATGCAATCACATCTTTAGCTTCCATTAAAAAATACTTCGTGAACTTAGACATGGTTTCCCCTCCACACTAATTGTAAGCGTTTTCTAAAAGCTATAAAAAATAATAGGTTGAATTTTTTCATCCTATAAATATATATTCTTCTTTTTGAAAGGTATATCTAGGTTTTATTATATCTTGTTAGCACTTTGAGTCAATGTTTCTAACTATCATCGTAATATACTTCCTAATTATATATTTGGGATGACAAAAATTGTTCAAAAATTTTCCGATTCATTTTATTTTATTTATCACAAAATTCTTTGTAAAATAGAAGTAAGCAGTTCCTTTTCAAAACTACAACTTCTAAGAAATATTTCCTTCCCAAGAAATTAAACTTACACACTATCTCTAACATACACACTAAACTTTCAACTACTCATCTAAAATTTATAGACTTAAAATTACCTTTCCATTCCCTGTTAGTCTTAATTGAGAATAAATATTAATTAAATTGGTATAAAGTTGGTTTATTCTCTTGACAAAATAACCACTTCTATATGATAATTAATATCGAATTAGAATTATTATAGTTAATTAAAAAATATATTTTATGAGCACACTATTTTTTGATGCTCAAAACCAACATTTAGGAGGAATTTTAACATGTTATTAATCGGCACAGAAGTAAAACCGTTTAAAGCTAATGCTTACCATAATGGAGAATTTATCCAAGTTACTGACGAAAGTTTAAAAGGAAAATGGAGTGTAGTTTGTTTCTACCCAGCTGACTTCACATTCGTTTGCCCAACTGAACTTGAAGACTTACAAAACCAATACGCAACTCTAAAAGACTTAGGCGTTGAAGTATACTCTGTATCTACAGACACTCACTTCACTCACAAAGCATGGCATGATAGCTCAGAAACTATCGGCAAAATCGAGTACATCATGATTGGTGATCCAACTCGCACAATCACTACAAACTTCAACGTTTTAATGGAAGAAGAAGGTCTTGCTGCTCGTGGTACATTCATCATCGATCCAGACGGCGTTATCCAATCTATGGAAATCAATGCTGACGGTATCGGCCGTGACGCAAGCATTCTTGTTAACAAAATTAAAGCTGCTCAATACGTACGTAACAACCCAGGTGAAGTTTGCCCAGCTAAATGGCAAGAGGGTTCTGCAACACTTAAACCAAGCCTTGACCTTGTAGGCAAAATCTAAGGAGTTCGATCAAAATGATACTAGATGCAGATATAAAAACACAACTATCCCAATACCTTCAGTTAATGGAGAACGATATTTTACTTAAAGTAAGCGCAGGAGACGATAACGTATCTAAAGATATGTTAGCTCTAGTAGACGAATTAGCTACTATGTCATCTAAGATTACAGTAGAAAAAGTTGAATTAGAGAGAACACCAAGCTTTAGCGTAAACCGCCCTGGTGAAGACACTGGTGTCGTATTCGCTGGTATTCCATTAGGACACGAATTTACATCATTAGTGCTAGCTTTACTACAAGTAAGTGGACGCGCTCCAAAAATTGAACAAAAATTAATCGATCAAATTAAAAACATTCAAGGCGAATATCATTTTGAATCTTATATCAGCCTAAGTTGTCATAACTGTCCTGATGTTGTACAAGCTCTTAACGTAATGAGCGTTCTTAACCCTGGTATTACACATACTATGATTGATGGCGCTGCATTCAAAGAGGAAGTAGAAAGCAAAGACATTATGGCAGTACCAACTGTTTACCTAAACGGCGAATCTTTCGGAAGCGGTCGTATGACACTTGAAGAAATTTTAGCTAAAATGGGTAACGGTCCAGATGCATCAGAGCTTTCTGATAAAGATCCATACGATGTTCTTGTTGTTGGTGGCGGCCCTGCTGGTGCAAGTGCAGCAATTTACGCAGCACGTAAAGGCATCCGCACTGGTATCGTTGCTGAGCGCTTCGGTGGTCAAGTAATGGATACTATGGGCATTGAGAACTTCATCAGCGTGAAAAAGACTGAAGGTCCTAAGCTAGTAGCAAGCCTTGAAGAGCACGTAAAAGAATACGACATCGATGTAATGAATCTACAACGTGCGAAACGTTTAGAGAAAAAAGAACTTATTGAAGTGGAACTTGAAAACGGCGCTATTCTGAAAAGTAAGAGCGTAATCGTTTCTACAGGTGCTCGCTGGCGTAATGTTGGCGTACCAGGTGAAGCTGAGTTCAAAAATAAAGGTGTAGCATACTGCCCACACTGTGACGGTCCATTATTCACTGGAAAAGACGTAGCAGTTATCGGCGGAGGTAACTCTGGTATTGAAGCGGCTATCGACTTAGCAGGTATCGTTAAGCACGTAACTGTTCTTGAATTCATGCCAGAATTAAAAGCTGATGCTGTATTACAAGAGCGTCTTAACAGCTTACCAAACGTAACTGTTCTGAAAAACGTTCAAACGAAAGAAATCACTGGTACTGATAAAGTAAACGGTATTTCTTACATTGATCGTGAAACTGAAGAAGTTCATCACGTTGAATTACAAGGTGTATTCGTACAAATCGGTCTTGTGCCAAACACAGACTGGTTAGGCGAAACAGTTGAACGCGCTCGCGGTGAAATCGTAACAGACAAGCACGGCGCTACAAACGTACCAGGAGTGTTTGCTGCAGGTGACTGTACAAATAATCCGTACAAACAAATCATCATCTCTATGGGTTCAGGTGCAAACGCAGCTTTAGGTGCATTTGATTACTTAATCCGTAACTAATAAAAAAACAGGTGCCTTGGCACCTGTTTTTTTATTACCCTAATGTATAAACTAAAAACCTCTCATTCCCATTCCTCTCATAAGCACCTGACAATCTAACTTCTTTCTTCAGCTCAAACGCAGTCTGATTTTCTAAGAAGAAAATATAGTCCTCAGAGGGATAATATAAAATAATATCCACTTCTCTCTCCAATTCTTCTACCGAAAGCAAAATGTTATTTACTACATTCATAAACACTTGTACAGAAAATGGATTAAAGAAATAAAAACGGTTATCGCGTGGATCAATCTCATATTCCTGCGCTAAACAACATTGGAATTGAATTTTCCCCTTACTGTTTCGTGCCTTTCGTGCATAACGATCTCGATTATCCATTGCTTCTTTATAAAACTCTTCATTCATTTCAATTCCAACTGCTGAAGCACCACATTTATGATGCATATAAAAGTTTAATCGCCCTTTTCCGCACCCAAAGTCTACAATTCGGTCGCTACTTCGTATCTCATATTGATTCAATAACTCATCTAACCCGCTATACGGCGTCGGTTCATAGCGGTGATAATGCATAGACTTGTTAAACCCTTTTTGCTCACCGACTGTTTTTATATGTAAAACTGCATCGTAATATTGTTCGTTCATTCGTTTTCTCCTATTAAAAAATGGTACTTATTATTATACACCATGTACTGGAGGCTCATTTTTCATCAAATTAATAGGTATGTGAAATTATATTAACGATTTTCTTAATATATCTATCGTAACTTCAAATATATCAACGATTTTCTCAATATATCTATCATAACTCAAAATATATCGATTTGCCGACAATTCACGACAAAAAAACAGGAGCTCTCTAGCCCCTGTCTTCTAACACTTTCAATACAGTTTGTTTCAATATTTCTACCCCATCCATAATACAACTATGATCGAACCTCATATACGGATGGTGTAATCCAGGTTGTAGATCTGCTCCTAGTCCAAGCATGACAGCTTTTAAATGTGGTCTTTTCACTGTATAGTAATGGAAATCATCACTTCCCGTCGTATAGAGAGGTCCCGTACATCTCTCTTCCCCATACGCTTCGAGAATACCTTTACGCATAAAGCGCTCTGCTTCTTCAGAAACCTCCGCTCCCGGTGCAAGATCCATCCATTCGTATGAAGTTTTTGATCCCATCGATGCAGCTGATTCTATTACATGCTCAATCTTTTTCTTTAATTCTTCTAATAGTATATTACTCTCTGCTCTTACATCTAAACTGAAATGACCATTTCCCGGAATAATATTTAAATTATCACCACCAGCTTGGCATCTCGTCATTTTTACTGAATAAGAACTTTGCGGTGGCAGCCAAATATTTTTCAAACCGATATTAATCATGGAAATGACATCAATTGCATTCACACCTTGGTGTGGTCTTGCCCCGTGTGCATCCTCCCCATGAATCATACCCTCTAAAAATCCTGCTGCTCCATGGCGAATAGATGAGGCTGCTTGTTTCAAAGTTAGTTCTTCAATCGGTCTTAGATGGACACCAAATAAGAAATCAGCATCATCTACAGCACCTTTCTCCACCATCTTCAAAGCACCATTCCCCTTCTCTTCTGCCGGCTGAAAAATAAATCTAACCGTACCACTTTTCCATCTCATATTTTTCAATTGTAAAATAAGTCCCATTACAATAGTCATATGAGCATCATGACCACATGAATGGTTCGCTTTAAATTCTCCATCTACTTCTTGCCAAAGTGCATCCATATCAGCACGAATCGCAATAACTGGATTCCCGCCTCCAATCTCAGCAATTACACCTGGACAATCATCAAATGTTCTATATGAAATTCCTTCTTCTTTTAAAAAGTCAGTAATATACGCTGTCGTTTCATATTCTTTCCAACTTACTTCAGGGTTTTCGTGTAAATGCTGAAAAATCTCCGTTAAGCGCTCTTGTAGTTCTAATGTTTTCAACGTTCCAGTCTCCTTCCCACATTACAAACGATTCGGGTTAATTATACTTATGAAAAACAGATGTTTTTATGAACATATTGAATTTTAAGAAAAAAGTCAATTGTTTATTTTTAAATACTTAAAAAGCTTACTCCTCACCTATATTACAAACTAAACAAACAACTAGAACATTCCTTATTTTCTGTTTTTTATATTGACGCTTACATAAACTTTTAGTTATCATAACCTAATAAACGTCTATTTTACGACAATTCTAAAAATACAAACAAACATACGTAACAAGGAGGAACTTTATGAAAAAAGAAATACCTTTTGGAATAGCGCTTATCCCTATTATCATTACCGTTGCAGTTATGATGGTTACAATTGTTGTATTAAAACAAACCCCTCACGTTCCACTTATTATCGGTACAACCGTTGCTTCTATTGTCGCTTGGCGTTACGGTTACAAATGGAATGATCTTGAAGAAGCAATGTATAAAGGGATTCGTCTTGCATTACCCGCTATCGTCATTATTATTCTTGTCGGCTTAACAATTGGTGCTTGGATTGGCGGTGGAATCGTCGCAACGATGATTTATTACGGTTTAAAACTTTTAACTCCATCACTATTTTTAGTTTCCATTACCGTCATTTGTTCTATCGTTGCATTAGCAATTGGTAGCTCTTGGTCTACAATGGGCACAATTGGTGTTGCTGGAATGGGAATTGGCCTAAGTATGGGAATTCCAGCTCCAATGGTTGCTGGTGCCATTATTTCAGGATCTTATTTTGGCGATAAAATGTCACCGCTTTCAGATACAACTAACTTAGCCGCAGGATTAACAAATACAGATTTATTCGCACACATTCGTCATATGTTATTTACTACAGTTCCAGGTTTAATTATTACTCTTATCGTCTACGCAGTCTTAGGAAGAGGCTTCGGCGCTAACAATATTGATGCGAAGAGCATCGATCAAACGTTACAAGTATTGCAACAAAATTTTGTTATCTCGCCTTTCCTACTCATTATACCCGTAGTCGTTATGGTATTGGTCGCTAAAAAAGTCCCTGCTATACCAGCGATTCTCGTCGGTATTATTTTAGGATTCTTATCACAAGTCTTTATTCAAGGTGGTTCTGTCTCAGCATCTGTCGGTGCACTCCAAGCTGGATTTGTTATAGACACTGGAAACAAGCTAGTAGACGAACTATTTAACCGCGGTGGCTTAGATTCGATGATGAATACAGTCTCTATGACAATTGTCGCTATGACTTTCGGAGGAGTATTAGAACATACAGGTATTCTTCGCTCAATTGTAAATCAAATTTTAAAGTTAGCGAAATCAGCAAAAGGGCTTATCGCTTCTACTATCGCATCTTGTTTTGCAACAAACCTTACTTGCTCTGAACAATATATTTCAATTGTTGTCCCTTCAAGAATGTACGCAAATGCATACACGGAAAAAGGACTACATTCAAAAAACTTATCCAGAGCATTAGAAGATGGTGGAACATTAACTTCTGTCTTCGTTCCTTGGAATACGTGCGGTGTATTTATTCTCGCAACACTTGGCGTAGGTGCATTTGAATATGCTCCTTATGCTATTTTGAATTTCATCGTACCTATTATCTCAATCATTTATGGTATAACAGGCTTCACAATTGTAAAACTATCAGACATTGAAAAAGCAGAACTACTAAAGAAACAAAAAGCTCAACTAGAAGCTTAAAAATAGCGGTAAATTCAGTTCATATAGTGCGCGAGGTCGCCCTTGTTGATAGGGCATTTCCTCGCCGCAAATATGAGCATACCCGTAATCAACTAATTTCTTTAACAACCTTTCTGTCGATCTTCGAGTCACTTGTAAGTACTCAGAAAGGTCAGCTGCTGTAAACTTCAATGACGGGTGCGATTGACTAAATTGAATGATTTTTGACAAGTTGGCCGGACTAAGCTTTGTTTCCTTCGCTATTTTCATTAGTTCCGGATTATCATTTTTCAAACTTTGTACTCTCTGTTCTTTCGGGAACGGACCAAACAAATCTTTATCACTTGTTAGTATATAAAAACAACGATCTATTGGATTGTTCTTTGCAAAACTTTGAGCAATTTTTGCATTTTGCTCCGCTTCTTTCACGGTTTTCCCATAACCAAATCCAATAGCTATCGTTCCTTCTACGCTCGCAAACAAGTTATCTATCGCATTTGTTTTAATAATTGATTCGATATCACCACGAGTTGTATACAAAATGCATGTCAGTTCATCCACTTGTTTAAATGAACCACGTAGTTCTTTTGAAATGACATCTAGTTTTTCAAGCAAACTCGCTCGTAATTCTAAGGAAGAAATTATACAAGCACCAACAGTAGCTGAATAGCTTTTTGCTAACTCAGCTTTTATTTTTGCATCTTTTAGCCCATGTATAATGGATTGTGTTGGATCAATCATACGCTCTGAAGGAACACCTCTTTTTTGAAGCTCGTCGTAAACAGCGTGAATACTAGTTAAAGCTAAATGAGCTTCTCCAGATTGATATTTAGCTACATGAAAATCAACAACTCTATTTATCTCATCTTTACTCCACAGCATATTTTCATAATCCAACACTTGCGGACTTTCTTTTATACCGATATCATGAAACACATTTGTAATAAACGAGCGGTCTACTAAATCGATGGAAATGTTATGTGGTTGAATACTTTGATGATACATGATAGAAAGAATTGAAGATGCGACAGTTGTCTCGTCTTGCTGTAAGTATGTACTTGGAATTCGTAATTGTTCTCTTATTTCTTTTGCCATATAATAAGGTAAAGCACCTGAGAAAAAGATGACATCACAAGGCTTTAAACACTTTAATAGTTCAGAAGATTCCGCTGGATGAAGGTAAATATATGGATCAATTTCTATTCCCTCTAATTTTTGAGCAATAGGAAAAAGGTTGTCCATAAATTCCTTTGAACCGACAACTGCAATTTTTATCATCATTTTCTCTAACTCCTTATCATTAATTAACGACTATTTAACGTCAACTATATCAAATGTATAAAACTATTGTAAACAGGAAGGGGTTTCTATTCAATGAAAATTACAGCTATTCATCTTTACGCAATTCGTTTACCGCTTCGCAATCCGTTTGTTATTAGTTATGGCTCTTATTCTGATATGCCCTCTATTATCGTCAAAATGGAAACAGATGAAGGTATTATCGGTTACGGTGAAGGCGTTGCTGATGATCACGTCACAGGTGAATCATGGGAAAGTACTTTCCATACTTTAAAACATACGCTAGCCCCTGCTCTAATTGGGGAAAATCCAATGAATATCGAAAAAATACACGACATGATGGACAATACAATTTACGGTGTTCCAACAGCGAAAGCCGCAATTGATATTGCTTGTTTTGATATAATGGGCAAAAAACTAAATCAACCTGTATATCAATTAATTGGCGGGCGCTACCATGAAGAATTCCCTGTCACTCACGTTTTAAGTATTGCCGATCCTGAAGATATGGCTGGAGAAGCTGCTTCTATGATTCAAAAAGGTTACCAATCTTTCAAAATGAAAGTTGGTACAAATGTAAAAGAAGATGTAAAACGTATTGAAGCTGTACGAGAACGTGTAGGAAATGACATCGCTATTCGCGTTGATGTAAACCAAGGCTGGAAAAATAGCGCAAACACATTAACAGCACTGCGTTCATTAGGACATTTAAACATTGACTGGATTGAACAACCTGTTATCGCGGACGATATTGATGCCATGGCTCATATTCGTTCTAAAACAGACCTCCCGCTTATGATTGATGAAGGATTAAAAAGTTCTCGTGAAATGCGCCAAATTATTAAATTAGAAGCTGCTGATAAAGTAAATATAAAACTAATGAAATGCGGCGGCATATATCCAGCTGTAAAGCTCGCTCATCAAGCAGAAATGGCAGGCATTGAATGCCAAGTGGGATCAATGGTCGAATCATCTGTTGCCTCTTCCGCAGGATTCCATGTCGCTTTCTCAAAGAAAATCATTACGAGCGTAGAGCTAACAGGACCATTAAAATTTACGAAAGACATTGGAAACTTACATTACGATGTACCATTCATTCGCTTAAACGAAAAGCCTGGACTCGGCATTGAAATAAACGAAGATACACTACAAGAACTAACCGTCTTTCAAGACGTTGTACGCTAAAGGAGGACTATCATATGACGGTTCTATACGAAGGAACATTAAAACAAAATAACGAATCATTTCACGTTACATTACTATCACTAGAGCATATCGAGCAAATCTTATCACTACAAAACATTGTAGTTGAAGCACTAGAAGATAAAAGTCGTTTACAACCACTCTCACAAGAAGAATTTCAATACATTCTAGAAGGAAACGGCATGATGATCGGTGCTTTTATCGAAAACGAACTCATCGCATTTCGCGCTCTACTCGTCCCTCCTATCGATGATGAACATTTAGGGCTCGATATTGGTTTGCCAGAAAGTGAACTACACCGCGTCATCTATCAAGAAATCTCAAACGTTCACCCGAACTGTCGAGGAAATGGGATGCAAAAAATATTAGCAAACGTCATCATGGACGAATTACAAAAAGAAGATAGCAAATATGATTATGTATGCTGCACCGTTGCTCCTTTTAACATTCCGAGCTTGAAGGATAAGTTTGCGCAAGGGATGGAGATTGCTGCGCTGAAGGAGAAGTATGGTGGTAGTCTGCGGTATGTTTTTGTGAAGGAATTGCGCAGAGATAAGGAAAACGATTGGACAGATGTTCAAAGTATTCTAATGAGTGATGCTAGTGGACAGCAGGCTTTGCTTTCGGAGGGGTATCGTGGGTATGAGATGGCGAAAGTGGATGGGGATTTTGTTGTGAAGTTTGGACGATAATCTATATACTCGAAAAGAGGAGATGCCTGCTGTGACCTCTTCTCTTTTCGATTTGTTGAACAATCCTGTGGTAAATGAAATTATATCAACGATTTTTCGAATATATCTATCATAACTTACAATATATCAACGATTTTTAAAATATATCTATCATAACTTACAATATATCAACGATTTTTAAAATATATCTATCAAAACTCACAATATATCAACAATTCGACAAGAAATATCGATTTACCGACAAAAATCGATATCCCTTCCTAAACCGTCATCTTCCAACTAGATAAAGCTAACCAGTTCTCCATTTCCTTATAATCAGGCATTATCTTCCCGACAAGACGCCAAAAAGAGCGATCATGATTTAAATGAACCATATGACACATTTCATGAACGACTACATAGTCAATTACTCGCTGTGGTGCCATCGCTAGCTTCCAATTGAACGTTAGTTGTAAATTCGAATCGCAAGTACCCCAAGTACGACTACTATCTGTAATACGAATAGAACGTGGTTTTGTCTTAAAGTTACTTTGATGCACTTTAATGCTCTTCTCTACTAAGGTTTTACACTGCTTATAATAAAATCGTTTTAAAGCTTGTTGTATTTTCTCATCCTTAAGCTCTTTCACATAAATATGTAACTTATCCCCTTCAAAAATCGCATTGTCTTGCTCAATGCTTACATCTTGGGAAATCTGTATCGGATACGTATTCCCTAAATACAAAAAGCCTTCTCCTTGATCGTAATCCTTTTCCTGTGGTCCACGCGCTCGCTCAGCCATCTCCTTACGGGTTGTCTGAATCCAATCCCACTTTTCCTCTAGCAACTGGACTAAGTATTCAACAGGTGTCCCTTTCGGAGCCTGCACTTCCACATTTCCATACGAATCCACAAAAAGACGCACGGACTTTTTCTTCTTATAAGTTATATGAAAATTAATTGTCTCGCCTAAATATGTATGTACCATTTCATCACCTAGCATAGTATTTTTACAAATAAAAAAGAGTAGGATACGAACGTCCTACTCTACCTATTATATCATTTACTGCTTTAACGAACTCATTATCCTCTATACTTTACACCTAATCCCTTAATGAAATTCCTTGCGTATCTATCGCCGCACTCTTTGTAATTTTTATGACCTTTTTTTCTTAATAGAGCGCCTAACTCTCCTTTTGTTACCGTAACGCCCACGCTATCTAATATATCAAGTACGTCCTCACTCGTTAAAGATAGTGCGATTTTCATTTTCTTTAGAAGAAGGTTATTGGCACTCTCCTTGCTCTGTACAGGTGCAGGCTGCCCTGGTTTCGGATCTTGCTTTCCTCTTTTTAAAGTAATAAATCCATTTAAAAATGCCTCTAACATCATCATATCGCATGTTTTTACGTACTCATCTTCAGCTACCTCATCATTTTCAGCTTCATGCTGAGGAGCTCTCTTTATTTTTGTAAGCATATCAACTACGTCTTCTTTCGTTACTTCCATCCCGCCAAGTTTAAAGATTTCCACCATATCTATATCTTTTATATCTAAAGCGTATCTTACTCTTTTTAATATATCGTTGTTGCTCATTGCCATTGGGTTTCCTCCTGAAATGTTGATTATAGTAATGCTTTTAGCATGTGTAAATTAATGTCGTTAAGTTACTACTTTAACATTTTAGGAGGAGGTTTTGTAGTCTTAACCAAATTTATGATTATAGAGGCTATACTACAATCCAAGCAATAATTTGATTCTATAGAAGGGTTACAGTAACTTTTCGGTTCATTTTTTCTTAGTTCATTAGATCTACATTCTAGTTTATATTTGTTAACTATAAAAGCAGTGCTTTGATTCCTCAAATACACTGCTCGTCTCTTACATTGTTATATTTCTTCTATACAAACTAGAGTTTATGGGTTTCGATGAATTTTATCCATATAGGAGACTATTGCATATCATAAATTAGCCACTTTCCGTCAACTTTCTTCAAATCAATAGTAATATTGTCAGGATTAGGGCCGTATAAAGGTTTTGGAGAGATATCTATCGTAACTTTTAATTTTGCTCTATCTCCAACTTTTCTTTCTTCTATATTCAATATATCTATTGACGCATTTTTTGGAATTCCAATACGTTTTCCAGCTTCTACATCCCAAGGGAGACTCGGATGTATATACTCACCTGCTTTGTTTAAATCTCTTGATTCAAGAGCTTTAAAAAAGCCTTTTACTGTTTCTTGTGGACTATTATTTTGAATTAGAACGTTAACTAATATAACTATAAACACAATCCCAATTATCCACACGTACCAAGGAGATTTTTTTGCAATTCTTATTAATTTTATGTTTTTATCATTTCTATTTTGGGGCGTAATATCGTTATGGAATTCTCCATTATCAAATAGTTCTTCTGATTCATCCAAATTTATTCTCTCTGTACCACAACTAGTACAGTACTTATTTGTTTTCAATAATTTCTTATTACATGCTGTACAATTCATTATTTTATTTCTCCCTGCCCTATTATTAAAATCAAATCCCCAAAGTTTCACATATTAATTTTCTATTATTTTCAATTTTTTTGATGTAGTAGCATTAAAATTACCTGATGAATCCAATTCTGTATGATAAATGTACGTTTTGACTCTAAAATTTTTATGTGGAAACTTTTTATTTACAGCACTTACCACTAAATTGTTAATTTCATTTCCGATTTTCACAGCTTCTTCTACCGTAGACTTATTATCAACTCGAACTTTTATCGGAAAATCAGCTGTATAATACATATTTGGATTATCATACAGCGTTGCTTGAAATAAAAATGGGGCTAATCCGGTTTGTTCAATAAGTAAATCCTTCGTATCATAAACTTTTATATTTGCAATATTCTTTCCTACTTCCGATCCTGCCTCTGCATCAAAGGGTTCTAATTTCTCGTTAGCAACACTTGTTTCATTTCCTACCGCCTTACCCTTATAATTCATTTCAATAAATTTCACATTACCATCCCGGTCACAATCCAACCAAACAGTACCTTCTTTATTTTTGAAAGCCCCATCCACACTTACAGATATGCTACCGCCCCCAGTTCCTGAAAACTTCTCAATCTGCACACTTTCCGCATCATTTCCTCGAACATCATATTTTGCATACCCTTCCGCCTCAGTGCCTTCTGATTCAATTTTAGTACCTAACATAATATCAAGACCTAATAATTTGAAGGCATCCTTATACTTCAAATCTTTTGGCTCTAATAATTCAATCTTAATATGATTAATAATTTTCCCATCACTTTCAAATGTATATTTAGCATAATTATCTACATATAACCATCTAGTTTCCTCTTTTGTTCTTGGGGATGAAAGCGTTCTCTCTAAATCTTCAAGTCGATAAGTTTTTTTTAGGTACATTGCTATTCCACTTAAATTTGAAGTCGAAATATCATTGCTCTCATTCGTCATAATTTTCTTCTCATCTTGCTTAACATTTTGGCTTACTTCTTTTGTTGGTACTGATTCTGTTGATTTTTGACAACCCGATGTAATTAATCCTGCTGTAAGTAAAGCTATTAATACTTTCTTCATAATTTCCCTCCAATTAAAATAAAAAAATTCTGGTAGCTCCTATAAGAAAAAATCTTCAAATCAGAAGAAAATTCCACAGTACTCTAAAATTATTATCGAATATTTAAAAATAACTATTATTCAAAAGATCTTCATACCAATACTAAATAATTAACTTTATAAATTATGTCGAAAGAAGTCGAAAAACAATATTTTTATAATCGGAAATTCAGATTTATTTTTTCCTCTGTTAAATTAATTAATTTAAACATAAAATAGGACCTCCTTACATGCACTCTGCATGTAAGGAGGTCCTATTTAGATAAAAATCATACATTTTCTTAACTTGATGGCCATGCTCAAATAAAGAGATTTTTTATTTCTGTCTATTATTCAGATTACATTTCATACCTCGATAGAGCCTAATGTACTCTACTCCAGCTCTTGTCATTTTTCTCCTTACGAGTATTCGTTAGTTCATTATATTCTCAAAGACTTCTTTTTTCAGCAAGCAGACTGTATCAACAAAAAAAGTTACATTCACAAAAAAACTCAAAACTAAATAAAATAACTACCCACAAATTAATACAGTCCATTTTCCTCTATCTTCAGAGCGTTAAACCGTCTCACTATCCTGAGCCACACCAACACTATCCTCAAACCTATCCAACAAAGCACGCACCTCATCAGTAGATTTCGTACTCATCAATTGATTTCTCAATTCAGCAGCTCCAGGGAAGCCTTTTACATAAATTTTGAAGAAGCGGTGAAGCCCTGTGATTGAGCGTGGCAGTACTTCTGCGTATTGATCTTGAAGATCAAGTTGTAGTCTTAAAAGATCTAGATGTTCTTTACTGCTATGCTCTCTTGGCTCTTTTTCAAAAGCAAATGGATTTTTGAAGATGCCTCGTCCGATCATTACGCCATCAATGCCGTATTTTTCAGCAAGTTCCAGCCCCATTTTACGATCAAGGATGTCTCCATTGATTGTTATTAACGTATTTGGTGCAATGCGGTCACGTAATTTTTTTATTTCCGGAATTAGTTCCCAATGCGCATCTACTTGGCTCATTTCCTCTCTTGTGCGTAAATGAATAGAAAGGTTTGCAATATCTTGTTTGAAAATGTGCGTTAACCAATCTTCCCACTCGCTTAACTCTTTAAAGCCAAGTCTTGTTTTTACGCTGACAGGTAGTCCGCCCGCTTTTGCTGCTTGGATAAGTTCTGCTGCAACGTCTGGACGTAGAATAAGACCACTGCCTTTTCCTCTTGATGCTACATTCGGTACTGGGCAACCCATATTAATATCGATGCCTTTAAATCCTAGTTCTGCCATACCGATACTCATTTGACGGAAGTATTCAGGATTATCTCCCCAAATATGTGCTACCATCGGTTGTTCATCTTCTGTAAAAATCAAACGGCCACGTACACTTTTCATACCTTCTGGATGGCAATAGCTATCCGAGTTTGTAAACTCTGTGAAGAATACGTCCGGACGACCTGCTTCACTTACTACGTGACGGAAAACAACGTCTGTCACATCTTCCATTGGTGCAAGTACGAAAAATGGTCGTGGTAATTCACGCCAAAAATTATCTATCATTTCAAATTCAAATCCTCTCACTATGAATACAATTTCAAAATCTCAATTTATAATTTGTGAAAATCAGCAATATTTATTTTAACTAAAATCGCTTATGAATGGTATTTTTGTAAACCAAAAAGCAGGTGGTATAGATTTTTTCTATATCAACTGCTTTCCTATTATACTAACTTAAGCCAAGCCACACACTCCACATGCGTCGTATAAAGTATATCATATCTTTTGGTGTACCCTATACTACTGTTGTGCATTCTTCTGCGAAGAAAATAAATCCAAATGCATTCTTTTTGTTTTGAATAAATTTAATTTATTTTAAGTGTGTGGTCATTTTTGTGGTCAGTGGTCAAATGAATCATTACTTTTCATACATTCTATAAATTGGTATGATTTACTTAATTTAAGGGGGACGATTATATGAAGGTTGTTCAGTCTATATTTAGAGGAATTCGCTTAATTAGTAGAATTGTGAATCCGATATTAAAAGCATTATCTAAAAGCAAATTTTAATAACATAAAAAAAGAGCCATCAAATGATGGCTCTTTTTAACCAAACTATTCTTTTGTTTTATTTTTTAATGTACTCGTACCACCATTTACCTTCAGGTCTAGTATCCATCCACCAAGTAATCTTGTCTAATTCCTGATTAGGCAATACTTCCGTTTGTAAGTATGCTATTCCAGTTGAAGAATCCGAGATAACCTTTCCTTTGATTCCACGCTCGTTCATAGCGTTTACAACTTCTGGAACCAACGAGACGCCAAACCCACCAGATTTAACATATTGATATCCACCATTAGAAATGGATTGTTCTGGTTGCTTTGCTTCTGTAAACCAAGATAAAGGTTTACTTCCAATTAGTTCATTCAAATCACATTTGCCGACACCAGGCACATTTCCTGTTTCAGTGTATTGCCAAATATCGCATGGATAATCTGGTTTCTTCCCTCCGTAGCGGGGAATCCATACAAAATCAGCTTTTACATTTGCCATGCCAAAAGGAGCGTACATGTGATGACCGACATATAAACCAACTTTCTTAGCTCCTAAACGGCGTAATTCATCAATAAATGCTTGTGCGCCTGCTCTCATATCTCCCATCGTTTTTACTTCTACATCTGCAACCCAGACTGTCGCACTTTTATCTCCACGGTTCCAGAAGTCACGAGCTTCTATCCGCGCATCATTTTCAGAAACAAAACGACAAAATGCATAGTTACCAAAAGGGATACCATGTTGCTTCATTGCTTCTACATATCCTTTGTATAAAGGATCTACATAATTCGAACCATCTTGTACACGAGCGATAACAAAATCTAAGTATTGCTTTGCTACAGGCCAATTAATATTACCGTTCCATTTTGAAATATCTACAGTGTAACCCATTATTTATCGTCTCCTTCGCTATTTACATCATGATCAGACCAAATACCTAATGCAATACCAACTGACAGCAAATAAGGTGCTAATTCATCCAAAAAGCTCTTAGCTTCTGGAACACCAAACTTTGTAAACAAAAATCCAAGCAAAGAAAAAACCGCAACCCATGTTTTCCAGTTGCGGAATCGTTTTTTAATATTCTCTTTTGTCATAATTAATTTATCTCCTTTTCTAAAGTGTCAATGCGTTTGTGTGCTTGTTTAGAACTTTCCTCTACTCTTGTAATTCTTTCTCCAAATAAAATCATTTGTTTTTCACTTGCCTTTTGATCAATCCGAATATCATCAACTCCTTTCCTGATATACCCTAATTCTGCTCTCATTTCTGCACTTTCTTGTCCATCAGACTTTACAGACTTTGTTCTATTCAATGAATAGCCCAAATAGCTAACGGCAAGTGATAACGCTGCAATAAGTAAACCAATTTCAATTGTCATTTCTTCACTCCTTTTTATGCTGCAAAGCAACTTGGATCCATTCCAAATATCTCAGCAATATCTTCTTCACTTCTGTCTTTCAAATAAGATTCAGTTGTGGAGATATCAGAATGATTAGCGAGTGATTTTAGTTTTTCAAGCGGTACTCCTTGAACTTTTAAATTATCTAATCTGCTGTGACGGAAACAGTGAGGATTAATTTTAAATCCCTTCCCTTCCTTTTCGTTCAGCATCTTAGCAAATATTTCGCACCAATAATTAAATACACTCTTGTTCAATCTTTTTCTCTCACCATTCTTATAAACACGCACAAACAAATCTGGAATAGTATCCTTACCTCGCTGATTTATATATAAACGAATACATTTCTGCACTCGGTGATTGTAATATAATCTAAACTTCTTACCGCGTTTTCCTCGTACCACATTTGTATAATATTGTTCTGTCAGCCCTTCTTTTTGAACCTGATATACCTCATTCTTTCTAGCTGCACTGTAATAAGAAAGTGCTAAATACGTTGCTAACATATATTTTTCTTGCTCAAGTAATTCATCGATTAGCCAATTAATCTGGTCCTCTGTTATAAATGTAATGTCTCGAATTGGATTCTTAGGTAAACCACGCACCCTTGAGCCTACGTTGAACTCGTAATTATAATCATCATCGTCAGCACAAAATTCAAGAGCTGAACGTAATGCACTCATCAATCCATTCACACGTGCGTTTGACATTCCCATCTCTTGAAAAATAATAGATAAATTCCGAATATCTTTACGTGTTAAATCAATAAGTTTTTTATTTTCGAAGTGTTCATGTATCAGAAACAGAATAATTCGTAAATCCCAACTGTATTGCTGTAAAGTGCTTGCCGCTTTCCCTTGCGATTTCTTTTCAATGAGAAAATCTTTGACTAGGTTTTTATTTTCCTGGCTAACATGCTTTTCATAAATTACTTGGTCTACTATTCGTTTCACACTGATCATCTCCTCAAAATAAAAAGAGAAGTGAAATCACTCCTCTTGATTGATGAATTGAATCAAAGCCGTATTTTATACAAAATAAAAAACAGCCTATAGCTGCTCTGGTTTCTTATCAATTAAATTTTGAAGTAACAGTTGTTCTAAAACTTCAATTCTACTGTTCATTTGTTTATTCTCTTCTTTTAACTCTTGAATTTCAGCATCTTTCGCTTGTTTTTCTTCTTGAAACGCCTTTATTTGAATGGCTACTGAAGAATATATTTCAGCTGCATTTCTTGTTTTTGTAACAAAACACTCAGGAGTATTTTCATCATCTGCAATCCACCCATAGTGAGTTTCTATATCCTTTGTTGTAAGGATTGGATCACCTTCAACACGATTCATTCGCTTCTCATATAAATCTTCTATATCTGTTTTCAAGTTGTATTGTTGGATTTGAAGTGCCATAATTTTTTCTATTGCGCTAAACTGCACGTCACGAATATTTGTCTTGTACTCACGTTTCGATGCCGTTTGGAATGCCGATGCCGTAACAGCGTTATATGCACTTCCTGACCCGTTTTTAACTTGAAGTGTTGTATATCCATCGATGATACCATTACGTAGAGTTACTGTTTGGAAACGAAGATCAGTTTCGTTATTTGGTGTCGCGACCACATCAAGCATGTTTTTACCGTTTAAATTGAAAACAATAGCAGACTGGCTATCTAACGATACGGATTTAGCTCCTCCTTTTAATGCAATCCCACCTGTTGCTTCCACCCAATAAGACCCGTTAGCGATTGTTGCGCTTAATCCAGCTGCAGATTCAAACGACATTAGGCTATCGCTTTTTAACCTTGTCGTTCCATCTTTACCTAGTGAAATGTAACTTACAAATTTAGGGTCACCATTTGCATCTTTACCTTTTACCGTACCTAGAAAACCTTGCGTTGGTTGTTGACTGAGAACAACAGAACCATCTTGAAAACCTGCATCTCCGCCTAATACAATCGTTGGTTGCAGTTGTTTTACTGAGTTTGTATAGTATCCAAGGAATACACGGGTTAAATTTGACTCCATCAAGCGTATAAATTGCTTTTGAATGTGAACATAATTAGAACTATTGTCTGTACGTATGGTTGTACCTTTAAGTTCCTGCGCTTCTAAATACTTTGCTATTGTTGTTCCATCTAATTGTATTTTACCTGCACTAATTTTAACTGCCTCTGCTGTTTGATTGATAGATGAAATAATATCGCCTTTTTTGACTGTTGAATTAATTTCATTAGACATTAATGTAATAGAGCTTTCGTGCTTTTCCACCATTGCCTTACTTCCAAATTGACCGTTCGCTTCTGTTTTGGTGTATACATCCGTTTTCTCTGCCTTTAGGTCAATACGGCTAGATTGCTGATTGATCGTTGTTTCCATTTTAGAAACTTTACTGTCAAAATCAGAAGTAGCCACTTTCTTTGCAATTTCGCCTACAAGTTGGTCATAGTTGGCATAGTCTTTCGGATTCTCCATGAAACTAGAAGGTGTAATACCTTGTTGTAATTGTGGTTGCGATACCCAAAGTCTACCGTTTTTTCTAATAACCACTACGAAACGTATCGTAGTAACACTAGATGCAGGAGATGGCATAGTTACACTAACAAATTTCCATGATCCATTAGTCAGTAATGGTACAAGTTGTACGACTTTATTCGTAACCCAAGTAGAACCATTGTAAAATTCAATCATTACAAATGCTGTATTATCTATGGTAGCAACTGCATCTGTGTAAAACCATGCAGATAACACATAATCACCGGAGTTAGGAGATACAGGTAATGATTGATAGAACGCTGCATTTCTGTCTACTGTCTGCCCGGACGATTCTAATTTAACGGAATTCATACCGTCATGGTTTCTCGCTGTTTCTGGTACAGCTGTAAAGTTACTGCCGTTTGGACCGACACCCCATTTAGAAATACTCGGTTTTCTACTCGTTACAGCTCCTGTAGTAGCGTTTATTACTCGATCTTCAAATGCAGTATTAAATAGTAAGTTTGTACTTCCTAATCCACCTACATATTCTTGCATTTGAGTATCTGTTACTTTGGATTTAATTTGATTATTCAACTGTGTGATATCACTCGTGTTTTGTTGTACAATTTCTCCTTGTTTGCCTTGTGTTTGAGATAGAGTTGTAATGGTTTGTGAATTAGAATCCGTTGTTTGTTTAACTTGATTCAAGGTAGTTTGCATTGCACCTTGGTCTTTTTGAACAGTTGATACAGTAGTTTTTACACCATCCACACTTTTTTCGATTTCGGTTGTTTTCTTCGTGAATTCATCGGTTGTTACTTGATCTTCTGCTGCTGGTTTATAGTCTGTTGCTTTATTTCCAATTTCAATTTGCCATTCTTTTAATTCGATCATGCCTTTAACATTACGTAATAGCGTTTGCGGATTGAAAACCTCAATTGCTTTATCTTTAAGATTATAAGTAAAGGAATATGTTTTCCATTCTTGATTTGCGTTAACATCACTTTCGCAACGAACACCAGGCCATAATTGTTCACCATCTTTATACTTTATCCACACTTCTACCCCAGCCCATGGATTCGGTGTTCCCTTTTCATATCCAATAGTTCTTGCTTTAAAGCTAATAGTAAACTGCTGCCCTTGTAGCATCGATAAACCATCCGGCACAATTTTAAATAACTTATTTACTATATTAGACACTGTTGTTCCTGTGTCAGATTTAAGTGTGCCACCTGTACTTAACAGAATGTTACGTCCGCCAATCTTCATATCATCAAACTTTTTCTCCACACTACTCAACTTCTCGGTGACTTTTCCTGCTTCTTCTTTAATTTCAGTTGTTGTTTTCTTAAGCTCACTTGTTGTTTGCTGCACATCAGAAATAGTCTTCTTCGTACCTTCCACAGTGGATTCAACCGTATTTAATTTATTACTGATTTCAGTATCTTTTTTTGTTAACGATTCAATAGAAGTTTTAAATCCATCTGCGGTTTGCTCTGATTTCATTACACGTTCAGTAAGCTTTCCTTGTTCATTTTGAATATTAGAAACCGTCGTGTTAATCCCTTTAATAGTAGTCTCAATTTCTACCGTCTTTTTAGTAAAATCAGTTGTTGTTACTTGATCTTCTGGCGCTGGAGTCCATGCTGTAGCAACGTTAGATAATTCAAGTTTGACGTTTTTTACATACGCTGTACCTTCAATACCTTCGCCACCATATATATACAATCTAACAGCTTTAGTAACGTCAAATTTTTCATGAAGTTTCATGGTAAACGTATAGCGTTCCCATCTATTAACTTCACTTACGTTAAACACATACTGACCACTGTGAAAGCTTTGTGCTGTGTTACCTTCAATAAAATGATGTAACCCACCGTTTATACGGAAACCTTTTGTATCTGACCAAATATCCATACTAATAGTAATTTCTTTACCCGCGACATTATTTCTCGCAAATTCTGCAACCACATCTTCAGCGATACCCAGCCATCTATTTTTTTGACCGATAATACTGTTTTTATTAATAAACGCTACAACTGGATAACCGAAAGTAGTTATATCTAGATGGGCATGATAACCTTTTGTTGGATCTGCTACACCACCGTTATACCCACTTCCCCAACCAGATGCCTGAAGATTACCATTTAACGATTTGTCCCAACTTATAGAATCATTAACAATATAACTAGAAAAATTAGAGTTTTTAAGCGAATTTCGTCCATCTAGTTTTGTATTATCTACTTGCGTTTTAAGTTCTGTAAGAGTCTGTTTCGTCCCCTCAGCTGTTGTCTTAATCTCGTTTGTTTTCTGCTCCAACTGTGACATGCCTTCATTCGTTTTCTTTAATTCGGACTTCTCCGCTTTCTGTGTAAGAGCTTCATTTGTTTGACCAATCGATGTATTAATATCCTTGAATTTCTGTACATTCCCTTGTTTATCAGTTTCATAGATTTGTTTCCCTATAAAACCATTGTTAATTTCCTCTTTTGTAAACACTCCAGATTTATCGGCTTTATCTTTTAACTGTGTATTAATCCATGTTTGATCCACTTTGCCATTAACTTGCTTTTGAACATCCACTATTTGTCCAGCTATCTCTTGCGCTTTACCTTCCACACTTTGAACCTTTTGATTTAATTCCGTTTTAGCTGTTTCAATATCTTTCTTAACATCTTTAATACTTTGCTGTAATGGAGCTGTATCAGGAACAACAGGTTCCCACGATACACCTGTCCATATTTTTAAAATACCAGGCTTACCATTACTAATATCACGCCATAGTGTTTTATTAGGTTTAAGATTAGTAGTAGGTGGATTATCTCCTTCTATAATATCTACAAGATTTTGATTCATATATTTTTGTGTTGCTTCTGCCAAGTCTTTTGCTGTTTGGCTTTCTTTTTGAGCCTGATCAGCTTTATCTTTAGCATCAATGATGTCTTTGTTTTGTTCCTTTACTTTATTATTTAATTGGTCAAATAACTCCTGCGGAACCTTGTCATACAATGAACTTAGTATCTTTTGGTATAATCTTCGCAACTCATCATTTTGATCCACGATTTCACGATAATCACCAAATACATAGTTATCTTGTATAGGATCTTTAAAAGATTCATCACCAGCAATAGCTCGCGCTTCAAGATACAACTTAGGTGTAAACCCTTCATCTATAATTCGAATTGTATCTCCTTCATTGATCTCTTCATGTGATAAATTAGGTATTCTAGCTATATTTTGTACATCGACTCCATAAGAAACGGAAGCATTCACAAGCTTTCTCATTTCCGTTTTCATTAAAGTTAAAAGTCTTTCTGGAGACATATTTTGGTCGTCTGTTTGTGGAGTGTAGAAAGCGAATTTATGTTTTCCGTTCTCATTCCAGCGTTGATAAGCTGCATCATCCACAAGATAAGGAACACCCTTATTTATGGATGAGATTGTAATAAATTCTCCATTTTCTTTTTTCACAAAACCTAATAAGGCTGTACAAATGTTTTGAGAGTTCTCAATACGTTTAATTCCTATTAAATCTTTACCAAAGGTTACTTCTTTTCTTGTATCTCGCCCTCGTCTCTTAACCATATCCACATAACGACCAACAATTTTAGAACCAACAACTTCAGCTCGATATTGAATTTCTATTTCAAATGAAGCGGCAATTTGTTTAAGAAAATCCAATGGATTTGTAAATTCTTCAATTTCCATTGAATGTGCTCCATCATGTTCGGTTTTACCTATTTTCCACTTCGTCCCTTTAAGAGCTATTTCCATACACTGTTTTAATGTTTTGCTTTCCAATTTTTGTGGCTCTATAATTGCTGCTTTAGCAAGCTGAATCCATTCACCAGATGCATAAACCATTAATGATCTATCCTTAGAATCCTTTTCCGTTTCTGTAATGACATAAGGAATGATTCTACCGCCACGTACTTCCTTTAGTACTAAATTTTGTTGTACAAGTGTCACTGCATGATCTGTATTCTCAAATACCCTAAACTCTAGAGTATCAATATTATTTTTAATTTCCCAATGTCGTTTGTCATCCCAATAGTCTTTAGTTTGTACGGCTGAAACGATTTGATTTGTTTTAAAATCAACAACATGTAAGTCTCCACTTGGTGTACTCATCTAAATCGCTCCCTATACGTTAATTTTGCTATTCCTACATTTGCTGGACGTATTATAACTTCATTTTTCCCTCTCTTTATAACAGGGAATGAACTAAATATATCTTTTAGTGCAATCGCATTTGTTCCATTGATTGTTACTAACGATCTTTCTGTGTCTATTTGAATTTTATCTCCTATATCAAAAATATAAGGTGTTACATCTTTATCGAAATGATTAATCTTGTAAAACTTAACATCTTCAATAAATGCGACTTCCATCGCATCATTATTTCCGTATTTAGTAACTGCTACAGCAATTTTTTTGGGCTTCATACTTGTGTATTTAGATGTATTGCTTATATCTATCCAATAATCTAATTCAGTATCGTTATCAATCTCTGTATTCGTTCTATATTTAGATGCTTTAGCAAACCACTTGTTGCCCTCGCGTTTCATTGACAAATGACCTCTAAAGTCATTGAACGATCCTTCACGAATACCACCTGTAGATTCGATAATTCTATAGTTATCTTTATTGACTTCGGATTCCATCCAACCTACACCAACTCTAGCATTAATATTCTGCATAGTATTGTAGTAATCTGTTAAATCCAGCATAGTCATAACTTCATCATTATCTCCTAGAAGAAATACAGCTACAGAACCCATTTGACCAACCCTAGTAGATTGTAGTGTGAATTGACAATCTAAAATAAAATCAGTAGCATCTTGAGGGATTGCCCTAGTCATTACAGGTCCATGCCATGCGGTACCATTACCATAATCTTCAGCATAGAATGCGTAACCTTGCCATACTTTAAAACTACCTGCGGGCTGAATATAACCGATTTTTTGAGTATACGGTGTCCATTTGGCTAAGTCCGTCATTTCATCCCATAAAATACGTTCCTCTCTAGATACCACAACCGTCTGTATTGGGACTGGATAACCAAGTCTGAAGTACTCTAGCCCGTTCCATACATCCAGAAAAGGACTCTTTGCCCCTACAGTTATATCAATAATTGGATTAGACTCTACAGATCCTTTGTTAATAAAGTTAGACTTTAAGTCACTGTTCTCAATAGCAAGGGTTTTATTTTGTATAGGACCTAACTTATATGGCATTGGACAAATGAACTTAAGTGTTCCTATTCCAAGTGTTACAAACTCATCTGGATCAAAACTGTCATCCACAACTGCTAAATATGTTCTATTGGGTTCTACATCAAAAATAAGCTCTACTGGTTGATCTGTTATTAACCAACTTGCAATTTCTTCTTTTAACATTTCTAAATCAGTATCACCAGGAACTATAATCCCTACAGGAATTGATAAAACACGCATTTCGGTTTGTGTATTTAATAATCTTGCTCCTGGATATCCTGGGGTACGTAGAAAATTCCGTTTCAATGGTGCCCAAGTTGGTCTTTTCCACCCTTTTGCAATTTGGATATACTTTTTACGTTCATTGTTAAATTTGAAAGAGCTCATTTTGACACCTCATTTCTTTATAAAATAAAAGAAACCCAAACCTAAAAGTCTGAGTTTCTTTTTTCTTCTCTTTCTTGATACTCGGTTGTATATCGATAAGTACCACGTGCCACATCTCGTCCATCTAAAACAACAGGAACTTCAACAACTAAATCACCGCCAAGCATTGGGGTTACTCCATTACTTGATGAACCAAAAGAATTATTAACAACTTGATTTGATACACTATTTGTCATCGCCTGTCTGCTATTCGACATATTTCCATACACACCACTCATGACACTTTTTAGTCCTGCCAATTGGCTTGCGGAACTAGTCATCATACGTCCCATGTCACTCATTAATTGATTTATTTCACCTGACATAGCAAATTGACCTCGAGGCATGGCTGCTACGATTCCCGCACCAATACCTCCAAGTGTCTTTTTATTTAAAGGTAAAACAGCTTCATCACCAGCTTCGCCAGCCCCTTGTAGATTGCCACCGTTCATTCCGAATATTGTCGGCTTAGTGAAGATACCACCTTTTGCACGCCAGTCCACATTAACGCCTGATGGAATAGTGATATTTTTCCCCATAACTGTCCATGTACTAGTCTGCAAGCTAAAGTGTGGTAATTTAGGCATTTCTGGAGATGGTATTTTTAATCTTAAATTACTAAAGAATGACTTGATTTTATCTACAAATCGCTCTACTTTATCAACCGCATCTTTAATTGGATCAATAATAAATCGTTTCGCTGCTTCAAATTTTTCTTGCGCTGCATTCTTTACGGAATCGAATTTTTCTCTAGCTGAATTATATAAATCAGTAAATTTTTGCTTTGCCTGATTATAAGCGTCTGTTACTGGCTGAATAACATATTGCTTCACTAAATTCCAGGCTGAGAGTGTATACGATTTTATAGATTCCCAATTTCCTAATATCCAGTTAGCTAAATCTGAAAGCTTTTGTTTCGTTGTATTCCACAATTCTTGAACCGGTTGAATAACATACTGTTTTATTAAATTCCACCCTGCTAGTGTGTAAGACTTCGCTAATTCCCACTGTGAACCAAGCCAAGAAACTAAATCACTAAATTTTTGCTTCACTAAAGTCCAAGTTTCCTGAACCGGTTGAATGATATATTGTTTAAATAATCCCCACGCAACTTGCGCTACCGCTTTTGCAATTTCCCATTGTGTACCAAGCCATGTAACTAATTCGCCAATTTTTGTACTTACCCATTCATAAGCTTGTTGAATTGGTTGAATAATATATTGAGATATTGCCGCCCAAGCAATTTGCGCTCCAGCTTGGATTAATAGCCATCCAGCTTGTAGTACCGTTGAAATTAATGAAATAATTGGATCTAAGAATGTAAGTATAGAATTCCAAATTTCTTGCCATTTTTGGTATAGTTGCATGAAAAATTGAGTTGCTGTTTCTACCAATGATGACCACCAAGTAGATGCCGTCTCAACCAAAGAGGAGAGCCAACCTACAGCTGTATCAATTAAAGAAGAAAACCATCCTGAGGCTGTTTCTACTAGAGAAGATAGCCATGTAGAAGCCGTTTCTACTAGGGATGACCAATAAGACGATGCCGTTTCGACAAGTGAAGATAGCCACGTTGTCGTTGATTCTACTAGAGAAGCCCACCATCCAGACACTGATTCTACAAGCGAAGATAACCAAGATGATGCTGTTTCGACTATTCCACTCCACAATTCAGATAAATATTCACCTATAGAATTAAAGGTGTCTATCGTCCATTGACTTATAGAATCCCAATTTTGATATATAGTAATACCTAAAGCAACAACCGCGGCTACAACAATAGCAATTAATGCTACCCATCCCATCATTGCAGCCCCTATACTCGATATAACGACAACGATTGGTGCTAAAGCCATAAATGCTCCTGAAATTACACCAATAGCTACTGCTATAGCTGCCAACGTAGCCGCTAATTTAGGATTGTTAGAAATCCAATCCGCTATTTTAGCAACAACATCAGCGATAACTCCAAGAACAGGTTTGAGAGCCATTTGTAAATCTTGCATTGCCTTTTGGAATTTAACCGCTGGGTTTGCATCCATTTTCTTAATGGAATCATTCAATTTATCTTGTTGTTTTCCAAAATCAACCGTTTTATCTTTCGCACCTAGCAAAGTATTAATGATGTTTTGCCCTTGATCTTCATACATTGTCATTTTGTTATCGTAGAGGCTTTTTATCCTCTACTTCTTACAGTTCATTTCCTGTAAGTTCGGCATATGTATTCACTAAAAAGTGTCGCGGTCTCGTGGAGGAATTATATCTTTTCACCCTCTATGCTCTGCCCCTGACTATACTTTGTATAGCCTTCGGTTCAAATTAGGATTCGCACCCTCTTTGCTTTATACCGCGATTTTACTTCGGCACAATTTATCATCTACCGAAAAATTTAACACCTAATTCATTACGCTTGGTTTCATCATCAACTTGCGATAAGGCTTGTGCAATCTCGGTCATAGCTGCTGAACCTTCTTTACCACCATTAGCGACAGCTTGACCCCATTTTTGAACTTGTTCCGCTGAAATTTGTGTACCTTCAAGTGCTTCTTTCATAGCTTTATCGACGCCTTGACCGAATTCAGCCGCTTTGATACGACCTTCTTTTAGTCCATCTAAAAGATTATCAATCATTTGTATTCAACGTGACTCGCAACGTCACGCCCGTTCTCTTATGAACTGCTATACGTCACCGCATAGATTAGACTATATCTTCAACTACTTGAGTTGCTCCCCGTTTCGAGTGTCATTCGCTTACACCCTACATCTTTCGACTAGTCGTTGCACGTTCCTTAATTAAAAGGCTTCGCTCAGTATTGTCTCATTTGAGAGTTTCACTGAATTAAAGGAGTTTTTCATTGCATGTCGCCATACAAGGGAACTATAATCTAATTCCATGTTCCTGTTTCAACCCCAGCTGCCATGATTGCTTGGACCTCTTCAGCATTGTAGCCTGCTCGCGTCAGCTGACCACCATACTCAGCGATAATATCTAATTGTTCGGGTGGAAAACCCATTTTTAATAAGGCATCAGCCATACCGAGAGCGCCTTCTTGGGAAATCCCTAATTCATTTCCTATTTCATTTGTTTCTTGAATTAATTCAGTGAAATCTATACCTGCATATGCTTTAGAGATAACAGCTGCGCTTTTTACAAATGAAGCATTTGCTTCATCACTAACATTTTTATTTAAAGCCCATTGTCTTCTTACACCTTCAAGCGATTCTTCAGCATCTAATCCATATGCTGAAATGCCTCTTACTGCTTCCTCTACTGATTTTTTTGAGGACTCAGGAACATCGAAAGAAATATCAATTTTTGTTTGTAGCTTTGACATATCCATTGCTTTTTCAATAGCCGTTGCAATTCCGCCACCAGCTGCCATTCCACCGATAACATTTTCTAATCCAACTTTTAGACCTTCAAACTTCTTCTCAGTTCTTCCAGCTTCTTGTTGTAAATCTCTCAGTTCATTTCGTACTTGCTGAATTGAATTACCAGCATCTACAGATCGTAGTGCTCGCTGTAATTTCTCTATATCTGTTTCTGCCCCTAATGCTTCGCGGCCAATAATTCCAATCGCTTGCTCTAACTGACGACTTGTAGCTGTTCCATTTCGAATTGCATTCACAAGACGATTTCCTAATGCTCCTGCAAAATCATCGACGCTTTTTCCTGTAGCTCTAAACAATGTTTCTAATTGCCTTGTGGAACTCGCTACATTCTCTTGCTCAGCTTTCATGTTTCCTAGTTTATTTTTAAGACCATTAAGTGACCCTTCTGTAAATTCAATCTCACGTCTAAATGCACGATACTGTTCTTCAGAAATTTTACCGTTTTGGAATTGAGCTTGTACTTGTTGTTCCGCTGCTTTCAATTTATCTAGCTTTTGCGTTGTATTTTCAATCTGTTGCGTAAGTAATTTTTGTTTTTGAGAAAGTGCCTCAATATTCCCAGGGTCAAACTTTAACAACCGTTCAACGTCTTTAAGTTCTTTAGTTAAATCATTACTTCGTTTATTTACATCTTTTAAAGCATTTTGAAGTCCTGTGGTTTCTCCGGCAATTTCAATCGTAATCCCTTTAATTCTTCCTGCCATTTTCTCACCCCTTTCTTAGAATGAATCGAAGTCTTTTTGACCTGCTTTTCTAATTTTTTCTTTATCTGGATTCTCTAACTCAGCGAATTCAGCAATGTAATCAAAGCAATCACCAACGGTCATTTCTTCTAAATCACCTTGTGTTAAATTTGCTTTATAACAAAGAGCAAGAAACAATTCAGTGGTAAATTCTTCATCACTGAATGCCCCTTGCTCTCCATTGTTTTTCTTTATTTTTTTTTTGCTCCCATAGTGAGCTGAACTAATTCCATTACCTCTGGCATAATTTCTTCAATTGGGAATTCTTCAAATTCATCCAGCCATGTCATAGGATCAGGAATATTCGGATCAGCTGTTTTAGCGTATAACCAAGTTAAGTCATAAATAAGTTCAAAATCCACATTGCTTAAATCAACATTAGACATATCAATTGGTTGTTGTGAGCCACCTGGTGAAGTTACTGCACTAATTGCCCCTAATCCCATCAAATCTGCAAATAAATTTCGTCGGAATTGTGCTTTATATCGTTTAACTGTTGCTGCTGTAGCTTTTAATCTGACTTTTTTTCCGTCTATTGTAATTGTCTTTTCCATTCACTTACGCCCCTTTTGGTACTGCAGGTACTTTTGTATACACTTTTTTGTACCAATTATCATAAATTTCTTGTTTTGATTTAGTTGTAGTTTTCGTTTTAACCATACGTTTTCCATTAATATCAATAGGGCTTGATACAAATTTAAGCTCATTTGTATTTGGCTCTGCTGAATTAGTTTTCGTTTTAGAGGCAATCGTTGGACGGCTTGCTGAACAGTTAAACATAACATGTCGAGTCGCTCGTACATCGCCATCAAATTCAAACAATAAAGCAAATGGTTTTCCTTTTGCGTCAGCTAATTCATTTAATACACCATCTTCTGTGTCTAATTCCTCTCCCAATGCATCAACTGCAAATTGCTCTGGAATAGTCGCAATAGATAGCGTCCCATCATAACCTTGGTTATTACTTGCTGCATAGTAAAGCATGTCATCAGCGTAGAACTCAATTAGATCTCCTCGTGGATCAAAGGTTAATTCAACTGCACCTGGCAATCGAATCGGTGTACTGAATGTAATTGCACCATCTTTAATTTCATAGAGTGCATAGTGGACATTTTTCAGACCAAAAGCTACTTTATTTTCATTCATTTATATCAACCTCGTTTCATATATTTTTTGATACATTTTTTCAGATTCAATAAAAGTCCCGTACGAGTCATAAGGAATTTCATGATCGTCTAGGACTTTTTCAAGTTTTTCTTCAGCAACTAAATCTTTTTTAGTTGTGTAAAGTTCAATATTTGCATCGTCTATCTTGTGATACACCTTGTTATCAGCCATTAAATTTGCTGATCCATCCACAAGGAAACAAATATAAGGTGGCGCTGGCGCTGGTACTGGCTTACCTGGTGTTGCTATGAAATGCGAATAAGCCACAGGATAACCTGTAGCTTCAAGGATTTTTATTAACTCACCTAATGTCATTATTCAAGCGCCCTTTCAATACGTCTTGGCAACTCATCAATTACATATTGTTCAACTGGAAGGATATGAACTTGTGCCGGTACACGGCCACCACCGACTTTCGCATGTCCTTTTTCTAAAAGATGTGTTAATTGTCCTTGTGTATTATGGATAACAACACCATTACCTTCTTTTTTCTTACGCCAACCTTTACGATATGCACCTGTTTTTTTAGGGCTACCTTGCCTTAATTTTTCTACAGCTATATCAGCTACTTCTTCTTCTGCTGTCATTAACTCTTCTTCCACAACATTTGCATATCTTTGTAATTCTCTAGCAAGTTCACTCGTAAAATCGTTCATATTAAACATGCTCCTTTGCGATAATAGTCAATGTTTGATACATTTCATCATCATTCATTGGCGGTTCGATAATGTCAAAGATACGATCCTTCATTTTAATTCGCATTAATTCTGTAATATCAGAAGTATAAGGAATCACAAAACGATAAACTCGTGTAGCTTGTGAAGCCGAAGCTTCAATGTACTCGGAACCTTTCACCGTTTTTATCATTGACCAGGCTTTCTTTAATTCTTGCCAAGATGTTTCGATTACTTGGTTTAATTCATCTTTTATTACTACAGGTTGTTCAATGCTAATTCGATTCCTGAAATCACCTGTATTTAATGGTTTTTTATACTGAAAAGGACGCATATTAATCACCGTCCAACTTAATTTCTTCTAAAGCTTTTCCAATGCTTAAACTATTAATCTGGCTTAAAAAGTTCTTATCGAAATACTCTAAGGCATCGTTATAAACATAACGAGAACGTTCAAAGACTAATTCCTTGAACACCTCGTCAATATTAAGATTGTAATTACCACAAACCCTAGTTAAATCTTCATTGGATGCAAATAGGATGCGTCTCAGGTTGTCATCTTCATCATCACCTAATCGCATCCTATCTTTGAATTGCTGTAATATTTCATTTGAAATTACCTTATCCATTCACATCATTCCTTATTTAGTTGCTGGTGGAGTTGGTGGTGTAAAAGAAATTTTTAAATCATAAACAAGAGCCGCTTTATTATCTTTTGGTTTACCATTAGCAAACTGTTTGATTGTATAAAGCGTAGCATCTTCAATCGCTAATGTTTGGTCAAACTTTTTAAGTTTGTATCCACCTGCTATTGCTGCGATATATTGTCCTTTCACAAAGAATAACGCTTTTCCAACTGGAACTTCTTCAGATTCAACAGTTTGAATGTTATAAGGTAATGCCATTACCCATTGGCCATTAGCAGTTTGAATTGTGTTACGTGCTTGTACACCAATTGCATCTACAGGATTGACAACCATCACAATTTTATTTAACACTTTACGAGATTTTCCTTTTCCATCAACAGATAAAGCTTTTACTACTTCATAAAGCTCACCAGCAATTACTTCACCATTTTCAGAAGGAGCAAATGTTAATGTGCCGGATGATTTTTTATCAGTAACTGCGCCTGTAGTTGCATTTACATCTTTCATTAAACCTACTGGTTGATGCGCTACTGATCCGCCACCATTTACAAAGCCAAACTCTAAACCAACAGAATAACTTTCTACTAATAATGTTCGAACGTAACGCTCAACCCATACTGGACCTAATTCAAGCATGTCATTTGGAACAGCGCTAAATGCAGTTAATTTAAGTTGTCCAATTTGTTCTTCTCTAAAGGCTGCATTTATTTGTCCTCTAATATCACCGAATAATTCTCCCCATGCATACGCTTTTGTTGCGTCAGAATAAATAAACTTCGTTACTGCTCCTAAATCTTGCATTCCAATTGCTTCAAGTAATGGATGTTCAGTTACTAAATCTTCAAATACACGTTCTTGTGTAGTATATGGAAGAATTGAATCATCCTTAAATCCCCCATCTTGTACAACTGCATTAAAGAATTTACGTTCTTCAGACGTTAAAACGTTTTGTCCACGTGACGTCAAAATTTGAGCGTCTTGCGCTTCGATACGTGCTTGTGCTGAAATTTTTTCTGATAAATCCGTTACAAGAGTATCAAACATATCATCAAATGCTGCAGATAAATCCTCCATTTTTGTATCTTCCGCTTTCACCAGATTCATATATGCTTGTTTTTTCGCTTCAAAGTTTTCCATTGTACCTTTAATTTTCATAACCATAATTGTTTCCTCCTAATTTTTGAGAATTAAAAAAACCTTTTCCGTTTTTGATTGCCCTCCACTTGTAAATGTGGTGGTTCTGGATTAGGTTTATTTGATAAATTCATATTTTGTTGTAAGTTATTCGTTACCCTATTAATAATCTGTTCCAACTGTTCATCAGTAATACCACTATCACTTTCTCGATTATCAAATTCTACTTTGTCAGCAAAACCTTCTTGTACTGCTTGTTCAGCAGTAAACCACGTTTCAGCTTCTAATAAATCTGTAATCTCTTCACGACTTTTACCTGTTTTTTGCTGATAAATTGAAACTATCGACTCATCATACGCTTCGAGTGCATTCAATGTTTTTTGAATATCCTGCTTGTTTCCATAAGCTATTGTTGACGCTTCATGAATCATCATTCGTGAGCCTGTGCGCATAACAATCTCGTCAGCAGCCATTGCAATAATCGATGCAGCAGAAGCTGCTAGTGATGTAACTTCCACAATGACTTTTTTATCTAAGTCCTTTAAGTAATTATAAATCTCAACACCTTGATCGGCATCGCCACCACCACTGTTTAATTTAATTTTAACTGTAGATGCTCTAACTTCTTTCAAAGCGCTTCTTACACTTTCAGCACTAATAGCATCGTACCACCAACTGCTACTACCGATATAACCTGATAACACCATTTCGTGCTCATCATTTTCTGGATTAACTGCATTAGAAAACTGATAAGGAATATGTTGTATTTTATTTTTCATTCTTATCACCTCCTTCAATTGAATTTGCAGATTGATAATTCTTCGTAATTACAAATTCGTCTAGTTCTGGATTATTAGAGCGTTCAGCACCAAACAACTTCCTCACCTCATTTCTAGTGAATGCACCACTTGCTACTAATTTATCAACAGCTTCAGCATGATCTATAATATCTTTCTCTTTCACACCAGTTACTTCAATTTTTTCTCCTAATAGGAAATTCTTTTTTTCAATTAATTTCGCATTTAATTCATCTTCAATCTTTTTAATTAGAGGACTAATACAGAACTTTATATAGGCTTTAATTGATGTTTCGTAGTCTCCCATATCACCACGAACTAATGCCGTAGGAATACCTAAAATATTAGCCACATGATCTATTAAATCTTTTTTTAATTTTGATAGTTCCTCTACAGACCTTCCATTATTTGAACCATCGGCAATTTCCGTATAGTTAAAACCTTTTATTTTTGGAACGATTGCAAAAGCGTTTTTCCGAAACGCCCCAAACAATTTATCCATAAAGCTTTGTAATTTAGTAAGGTTTTCCCCCTCCAAATTCTGTGCGGATTCCATCTCGGCAGTTGCACGTATTTGATTAGAAAACATATTTGTCTCAATCATACGACTAAAAAGTTGAGTGTAATCCTTGAATATTCCACTCATAAATTTTGTCAATTCTTCATTGTTATAAGTAATGTAAATAACCTCGTCCATTTGAAATGACCTTTGGAATGTATAATCCTTTACGGTTACATTTTTAAACACATCAGGATATACTGCATATTCAACACGATCAAAATGATCAGCAATGAGTAAATCATTTTGATCTGTAAGAATTGCCAACACTTCATTATCAAGAATCAATTTATACACAAAATCTTGCCAAAAATCAGCTGCGCTTTGATCTGTATTGGGCCTAATATTCAATAAGTAATGCCAATCATTATATTGACGTGTATCCTTTTTCATCATCCGAAATTCAGACAACGAAACGGTTCGAGCAATAAAATTAATACAAGTTTCTAATGCTACCTTTTTTAAATACGCTCTTTGATTCGTTTCAATACCAAAGAAATCAAAATCATTTAGCATCATATTAATCTCTTTATTTTTACCAAGTACATCCGACAACCAACTCATATTTCCCCTTCACCCCCTTCTTAGAAGTTCAATGCATTCAGCAAGTCTAGCGCTGCACCAACATCTGTTTCTCTTACCTCATCTGCTCGATACATAGCATGTACAAATGCCTGGAATCCATCTGTTTTTCTGCGAACTGGTTCTTTCTTCTCATACATTTTATTTCCATCTTTTTTAATAACAACGAGTACATTATTGGTATACCAACGCATTATTGGATTATCACCAAATACAATTTGGCGATGTGCAAATGCAACTTCAATTCTAGGAGCAAGCAAACCATGAATAGCTCTCGGATTTCTAATTACTTCAACTTCAAATCCAGCATCCTCAAAAAGTGTTCTTAGTAAGTCCGCACGATAATTATCCATTATGATTTTTTTGATATCATAATAATTTCGCATTTCAACGAACCAAGCAACGATGGTATGCGGATCAATTGTTTCTCCTTCCACAACTGTCAGAAGGCCTTGCTCTTCCCATTCTCTAATTGGTGCAAACTTTTTCTTACCTGCAATTTCAGCATCATGCTTTTTGGAATAACTATAATATTTATCAACGAATTCCTTTCTAGCATACGAATGAGATTTCCATAAATAATCACCCTTACTTCTAAAAAGTAATCCACATGCTGCGAAATCACGAATACTTGCATAATCAAGTGCGCCGATACATTCATGACCTTGTAAATCTGGCAATTCGCGATTAGTTGCCGCAATCTCTTCCCATTTTGCAACTGACCTTTCTAAATCTGTAACAGGTAAATTCATTCGTTTTGTCATGAATTCTTCTCTATTACTTGGGTCATCTTCTAAATCTTCGTATTCTTCTTTTATAGTTTCAAGTAACCCCTCAGCATATTCGCTCAATGGTTTAGATAACATAGGATTAGCAAGTTCCCAATTATCAATATCATCCACTTCGTTTTCATCATTCAATTTACAGATAAAAGGAAAGACAGCATTCGGACGTGCTTCACCGTTCAATACCTTCATTGCCTTTTCTTTTTGCTTATCTAAGAAACCGTCACGAACATATCCATCTGTACCAATGTAAAATTCACGTGGGTTTTTCTTTTTCCCTAAACCACTGATATGAACACGGACATCTTTATTACTTTCGTATTGATGTATTTCATCAAATACTACAGCACCATCACGCAAACCATCTTTTGTATCACCGTTTGAAGTCCTAAACTTCAGTACACTTTCAGTAGCCTTTGAAACCGTTTGAGTTAACGTTGTTTTAAAGGCCCTCTTCAAGACCTCATTCTTCTTCACACATTTATGAACTTCATCAGGGCTTGTTTTCGCCTGTTCTTCACTATTCGCAACAACTGAAATGTTATACTCTGGAATGCCATGTAATTCACTAATTAAAAAATGAATAATAACAGAAATCAGACCATTTTTACCGCCGCCACGCCCTAACATCCATAGGAATTTACGATAAAATACACGTCCATTTTTCTTATAAAACAAAAAGACGAATGCTATTAAGAATTTTTGAAATGGTTGCATCGGAAAATACCACTTCTCACCGAAGTTAATACAATCCTCAATCATTTCATCATCAAAATACAAATCGTCTCTATTTAGAACGTATTTTTCTAGATATCCAATTAACAGTTCTCTTTCTTTATTGAACTTCACTTTCCCACTTCGATAAAGTTCAATATATTCTTCTACATATTTTTGCTTAATCATGTAAGATCACTTTTGTTATATCCTGTATCAGGGATAGTATTCTTAACAACAAACTTTATATCTCTCCCTAACGCAATTAAAGAACTGTTAATTTTATTCCTCTCACTTATAAGAGGGTGGGCCTTAACGAAAACTTGGGTTCCATTTTTGATTGTTACAGATTCCCCTTCTTTAGTTATCGTTTTATTAATTTTTCGAAATGCTTTAACTAGATCAATATAACGTTCCACCTTTTCAACTTCAACTAAATCTGTCGTATCAATACTATTCATTAACTGTTCCTTTAACCTTACAATACTAACAGCCATCTACCCACCCCCCCTTACGCGCGTATTTTCGAAAAAAACCTGACAGTTAACCCCCTCCTCCGGTGCCCCTTAGAGCATTTTTTGATGAAATATTTTAAGGGGGGGACTGTTTTCGAATCATTTTTACCACTTTTCATCGTGTTCCCATTTATTCTGTTTCTTTTTGAATGTTCTACCGTGTTCTTTATTGTGGCAATCCACACATACTGTTTCTAAATTGTTTATTTCTAACGCAAGTTCTGGATGATGTTCTAGTTCTTTTATATGATGGACAACGAGTTGTATCTTCTTACGCTTGGCACTCTCACTGTATTCATTAGTGTCTGTTTGAACACGACCATTCCGTTTACATTCCTGGCATTCATAGTTGTCACGCTTCTTTACTTGCTCACGTATACTCTTCCACTCACCACTGTCATAGAACTTACGCTTCTGTTGTTTGGTTTTGTATTCTTTCATAACCGATAAAGCTCCACTTGGTCTTCCACAATAGGATGATTATGTTGAATGACTTCAGTATTGAAACGCTTATTATCAGATGGTACATGTTCAATATGAATGTATGTCCGATTAATCTTATCTATCGATTGTGTTTCCCAATCAAATGCAACACGTAACTTTCTATCAATCTGTTTGCCTTTGTAATGAACTATCGGTTTAGCATCTATATCTGATAATGTAATTGTTAATAAAGGTTCTACAGTCTCGTTAGATTGCTTGTACTTCTCTAACTTCCACATATCCACAAAAGCACCGTTACATTTAGGACAAACCGTTACTTCTTGATACGCCTCTTTAGAAGGATAATTAACTCTATCCTGATGACCGCATGCTAAACATTTATGAGTATGATAATAGTTAATCTCTGTACGTACATCACACATATCCTTGCACTCCTTATCATCCTTTATTGCTTTCAGTTGCGCCATTTCCTTTTCAACCATCTTGTCTATTGGATCATGAGCTACAATCAAGGTTGCTTTTACTTGTTCGTGATTAGTAGCTTTGAATAATTTAATCACATCATGACCAAGAACCTTAACATCATGTGCAAACATTTTAAATATCCTAAACACACAAATCACCACCTATATAAAATTGTATTAACAAACCGTTCTCGCTCTTATGTTTTTAGGCTTACGATCTATAACCTGTGACCTCATTACTTTATGTTTAACATATCCGTATATTTGTTTAGGTGTTGCTGATTCATATTCACAATTAATAGATTGCATGTAAAGCTCAGCCATCTCTTTTATCCATTCCCAAGATTCTAAAATCCATTGGCTAATAACTTCACATGCTTTATGTAATTCATAGAACTCTTTTAATCGAATCTCAATGTCATCTTGCATCACCCTCACCCCTTACACTTAGATCCTTTCTCCATTTATCTTTTTCCAATAATTCTTTTATTGATGTTTGTTCTAGGTATTCCACAGAATAAAACATAGGCTTCCCACCATATAGCTTGTAATACTTAACATCTATTCCAGACTTTTTGTGCGCTTTTTCAAGTGGTTTAAGGTATTTGATATATGCTTTCTTATCAACAGACATAAGACCAAGTGCAGCAATCTTACCTTTTAAAACGCTATCCAATTATCCTCACCTCTTTTTTTATGTTTACTGTTTTAAAAACTCATCTATCGCTTTATCCAATACACTAATAAGTGATTCTCTTGTTTGTTTTGGCGTCATATCATCATTAATCTCATTATGTTGAGCTACAGCCTTTTCTAATTTCTGTGGATCGATGTGTTGCTTTACTAATTCCAAACCAATAACATTGTTGATTAAATGGCCGACGATAACTGTTTGTTCTTGTTTATTTAGTTTCATTCATTTCACTCCCTTTAATTACACGACATTTGATTGAATCGGCTGTATGTTCGACAATAGATTCCGCTACAACTCTTCCATCTAATGAAACTCCAACTTTACAATCCATAGGAATGGATTTACTATCGTTAATCTTCTTAATTATTTCAGATTGTTTATTTATCAATTGAACATGAGTTATATCCGCTTTCGTTACTAATCCCTTTTCTAACATATCAACCTTTCTATTCAATGCTTCTACTGCCGTTGAAACATGAAGTAATGTTTGTTTTAGACCATCTCTATCTCTTTGTAAATCGTTAACGCTTTTTTCTAAATTAGCAATTATTTTTGTTATAGATTCCATCCTTCATCCTCCTCCAAAATAAAAAGCACCCGAATGGATGCTTTGAAATGGGTTATTAATTTATACTTTAATTCCGGTATGTGAAGTTTTATTCTTCTCTCAGCTAACAACCGCGACAGACACCATCGGAAAACTTATCAGGTTCTCCTGATTCTGTCTACCTAGGATGTTGTTAGCTCAAAGAAGAGCAAAAGCTCTCCCTAATAACGGTAACATTCAATCATTACCATCTGCTGGTTTCGGATTTTATGTGCCATCATTATGAAATCGTTTAGACAACATATAGTTTATAAAGGAACATTGTGAGTTGTGTTTTCCGCCACTTCTCACAATACAAATATATCACGTGAATTCCAAAACAACCGGCACATTTCCTGCCAAAAAGCGGTCACGACTCTGCCACTTATTTTCCCTACCAATATCCTAATTTACTCTTTGCAACTGTTTTACCTAATTTATTAGTTTTTGGCAACTATTCTCTTGCCACGCTCTTTCTCTAATGACTTACCCATATCTTGTATTGTGTGTAACTGACCCCTTCGCCAAATCCCTTGGTATCATTGACTTAATTAAACTTTCCCTTTTGAGTTACACAGTACAAAATTTATGAGTAACTGTATAGATTTAAAAAGAAAAAGCAATGCTTAGATTTTAAACCTAGTCATTGCTTTATCCATTGCATCTTGGTTTACACCTATATAACGTAACGTGACCTTCTCTGATGAGTGATTGAATATCTCCATAAGTAATGCTATGTTTTTCGTTTGCATGTACATATGATACCCGTACGTCTTTCTCAATGTATGTGTTCCTATTTCATCTAAACCAAACTCTGCCGCCGCTCCGCTTAATATCTTATATGCCATGCTACGACCGATTGGACGATTACTGCCTTGTCTACTTTGCAATAAGTACTCATTATCTTCTCTTTCTTCAATAAACCATTTAAGTTCTCTTTTCAATGCTGCAGTAATTTGTATTCGTTTCTGTTTCCCAGTTTTCTTTTCTCTCATAGATATATGACTACCTTTGACATCTCCTACCTTCAATTTCAAAATGTCCGAGATTCTTAGGCCTGTATTGATTCCCATAATGAAGAGAATGTAATTACGTAAGCTCTTTTCTTTAAAATAATCTTTTAGCTGCTGTATTTCTTCTGGATCACGTATTGGCTGAACAAAATTCATTATTCATTACCTCCAGTCTCTTCTGTCTCGTAAACTTCTAATCCGAGTGCAAAAGCAAGCTTATAAAACGCTTTAGACTTCCAACGTCGATAAGTACGCTCTGACATTCCAATTTCGTTATAAACCATGTAATCACATACATCCTCTTCTTCTAAATAACGTTTATAAATGATATCCCTTTGGATGATTCCTGCACGCCCATTTCCTAATCGATTTAGAAATTGATTAATACGTAATGACATTATTGCTAACCATTCTTCTCGTTTACTTTGTTGGATATTTGCTATAGCAACATCTTCTAACGGCTTACCAACTGTATGTGTAGGACCGTGCTCGCGTATTTCATAAGAAGGAGTGACTTTCATTTCTTTACGCATCATCCCGAATTGTCTATGTATACGTACGCTTTCCAACACACCTTCTAATTTCTCTTGTGTCGCTATTCTATCAATTTTTGGTAAGAAAGATAATTGTTTAGTCATGTAAGACCACTCCTTTTTATTTTTAGATTACTTTTGTCTTATTGCTCCACGTCTTCGTTCATAACAAGGTCTATGCATCCCCATTAAATCCTCAATTTCACGAGTGCTAAATTTCTCTTTTCGTTTTTTCTTCTTTTTCTTTTTTGCTTGATTCGATTGCTTTTTCCATTCACGTAACTGATCCTTTAACCCCTTCATTTCCCCATCTCCCTTTTCAAAATAAAAAGGACACCTATTCCTAAAACAGCTTTTATTGCTGCTTTAATGAATTGGTGTCCTCTAGTTTTCTAGCCGGACTATATTTGTTTGCTTTTAGCTTTCTTGCTTCCCTTATAAAATCCATATCTATGATCAACTTCTGAAATCAAAATTACAAGTACCATAATAATTCCAGCTTGTATGAAGCTTTTCGCATTACTAAAGGTCACAAACATGATGATTAAGTAAAGAGCCAAATACATTCCGAAAAACTGTTTACCATTCATTTTCTATCCCTCCAGTACTGTTATTTTATTATTCCAGCTTTCACAAAAATATTTCTCCAAGCGTTATCAACTTGATATTTCTCTACTGCCTTTGTGCGACGCGCGATAGCTTTTCTAATTTTTCTTTTCTTTAAATTAGTCATTATCCTAACCTCGCTTTCTATTAAAAGGATTATTTTGTTCAGTTTTTCTTTATTTTGAGAAATTCAATACTACTATAAGGAATTAAAGTTCCATTACATTCAATAGCACCTTTCTTGGTATAATCCACTTTCTTCATTTGTTCCCACGTTTTTTTCATTTCCTGTTCAGTATCAAATATCCACCCTAAACTTCTTCCGCTTTTAAGATTAATCTCAATCATTTCCCTCTACCTCCTTATTAATATCGAAAAGAAATATAACTCGGATTTACCACGCTAGTTACAAATGATTCGCTATAAAAATACTTTGGTTTAACATGAAACCTCTTGCAAAGCACTTGTATTTGATTAAACGATGGAATGATTCTTGATCGCTCTATCTCAATCAACTTATTAATATCAACATCTAACAATTCAGCAACTTGTCCTTGAGTCATTCCGAATAAATGCCGAAGTTCCGTTAACTTCTCCCCGTTAAAATTACTCACAATATTTCGGTCCCTTCTGAATAAAACTCAATATTCCGTCAATACTATAGACAACCCATTAAGTTACTTTCTCCTTGTTCCCCCTTGGAGATGAGCAGTTAGCTTTTGCTAGCTGCTCTTTTATCGTTTTGGATGGCCACACGCCTCTGTATAATCCCAGTATCCTTTACACTTAGTTGAATTAGGTGTCATTTTGAAGTCTGCTAAGCTTTCCGATACGCATTCCTTTGAACTAGAACGATTAGGAAAATACATATTCCAGTAACACTCTGTACAGCTACATGTTAATTCTTGATCACCTTGTACTTGGGCCACCTTAGTAAATAACGCTTCAAATTCATCAACCATATCAATTCCCCCTCGAATAAATCCTCAAATCTTGTTCATACTATAAATACACTTGTATTCTGAACTTCCTTCTTAACGTTTTTTTCAGAGAGCAGTTAGCTTTTGCTAGCTGCTCTTTTAAATTTACGTCTATTACTTCTTCTGTCTTCTCTTTTTGCAATCCACATTGGATCTATCCAGCCAAACCACGCCGAAGACCATTCTTGCTTCTCTATAGTGAAGTTACGATGTAATTTCCGCTTTCGGCTACGCTCTTTGAGTTTTTTTAGCCGTCCATGCTCTCCACTAGCAGTTAATGTAGCTCTCCATCTATACATCCTCATATATATCCCTCCTTTTCTACAAAATGAAATTTTTATTTGATTATTTTCGCATAACATTTTCAACCCTGTTCATACTATAGTTGTAATTCGCAATTACAACAGCAATATTTGTTTAGCACCGTTTTCTTTTTTTACCAGGACAGCTAGCGTGATTAGCTAGCTGTTTAATTGTATAAAATGAAGTTTTTATTAAATACATAAAAATTTTTCCAACCTTCAACATACAGGATTTATGAATTAAATCTAGTAATATATAATTTATCTCCATGTAAAACTTTATCCTTAAATTTTTTAAAAAGGCCTACCCTCACAACAGGCCTTTTTAAAAAGGGGGGTTACTAAAACAGCGTTTTTATTAAATTTTTTCACCCTTATAAAAATCTCACATATAATACCATGTACCTCTACCAGCAAGAGGGATAACTTTTATCAAGAGCACTTCTATAAGTGCTCTTTTGTATTTCATAATTAAATAACCTCTTTATATAAAAATTTTTCACCTTTTAATCAGACAAGCATATATTATTGTGTAGGGCACTCCACAGTCCATACGTTCAAACCTTTTAGTCTAGAAGCACACTTATATGTGTGCTCTTTTTTTATTTGGTTTCAAATAACGATTTTGTTCAGTTGTTTATTTAGTATGCGTACCTTCTACGCCTCGTTTTTCCCTACCCAAAGTTCTTTTTCTAAGCCATAGTAACGCCTCTTCTAGCTTAGTGATTGCCATTGAGTTCTCTTTACAACGGAAATCCGTTTGATTGAAATGTTCAAGGCGACAAATAACCATAGCGATAAGATCCTCATTCATTACACCGTTAATACCAGCTTCTTGGATTGGTCCTTCTTGAAAATTAACCTCTCCAACCTTTAAAGGTAATGGATTATCGTTATCGACGTTATTAGGATTGTACATAACGATTCCAGTGTTAGCATAAACTTCAAAGTGATGTGGAGCATTGTTTGTAAACTCCTCTTCGTGAAATACCTCAGTGTACTTTCTCGTTAGCAAATCATGTTCTAGTCTTTTCATTTTTCATTTCTCCTTTTCTATTCAAATAACGCTTTTGTTCAGTTTTCTTTTTCTTCATAATCTACAAATTGGTTTTTAAAGAAGAACTCTAACGGTATATCAGAATGACGTCCGTTATCTTTATACTTAGGTGAATACGTAAGTACACAATTTTCAATAGTAAAAGCAAGTGCCATTGGCGCACCTTTACGCTGTATCCAATGTGTTTTCATTCGTTCAATTGCTTCAAATCCCGTATACGTCTCCATCTTTTAACCTCGTTTCTTATAAAATTCAAATTTTGTCTTACTTTACATCTACACGCGCTTGACTTGCTTCTCGACTAAAACCATCCGGATATCTTTTAGCTAATTTTGCGATATTCATTTGAGCAATATCTTCTAAGGTATATCCCATTTCGTGAGACATGATCGAAATGTAGTACAAGATATCTCCCAGCTCTAAAGCGATTTTATGCGTATTCCCTTCTTCTTCTCCTGGACAATGAGCTGGATCAAATCCATGACCATGAAAAATAGCTTTTTTTACAATATCAGCAACCTCACCAGACTCTCCCGAAAGCCCTAATGCTGCATTTAAAACACGTCCACCAAAATCCTGATTTGTATTCCATGTACGTAATGCCGCTTCTTGATATTGATCTAATTCACAAATTTGATTGTTGCTCATAAAGGCTTGTCCTTCCTTTGATTTACTGATTAATTTAGTTACTTCCATAACGCTGTTTTTCATTGCTTTCATTTTGATTTCCCCTTCCTATTTAGCAAATCCCTAATCCTATTGGACGATTTTCAATTAAATACTTATCAGCTTGATCTATTACAAGAAGCGCAACTTCCGCTTGGTGTCTCCTTAACGCTTTTGCCATCTTTGGTAAGCTCATACCTTGACTCCACATTTCACGAAAACGTACCACATCTCTTTCATCCCAAATGAAGTTAGCCTCTTCTAAAGCGATGTATACCTTCAAGCGTGATTCCTTCATCGCTTCATGATTTCTTGCTACACTCATAAGCGAACCCACTTTCTAAAAATAATTATTTTATCTTTTCAGTAAACTTAGTATCCACACGATCTACTTTACCGTTTACCCAAATCGCAACTTGCTCACCGAATCCGCTCATAGGTGGATTTACTGCCGTTACATTTCCGTCCTTCACTATTAAAAGTTTGTTGCTGCTAACATCGATTTCTATTTTTTTCATATGTCCCTCTCCCTTTTACTACCGCATGTACTCGACAACATCAGGTTTAAAGCCACTTCCTAAATAAACCCTTACCGGAATTATTTCTTTTTTATCCCTTGCTGCCTTACACAATTCTTCAGCTGTATCCCAATTGAAAAACTTATCTACAGCTCTTTGAAATCTCCATATTGCCATTACATATTGTTCAAAGATGTCATAGCGATCATCTTGTTTAGTTGTGCGTGGTAACTCATCCGTACACTTTGCATTCTTTGGAACTTGGACGCGTACATCAGCGTATGTATTGCGTCCAGTTCCTTTTTTAACATTGGCTTTCATTACATCAAACTCACAAATCGCTGGCTCTACTTCGAAAATATTTAGTTGTTTAGCCATGTGCCATTTCACTCTTTTCAAGAATGTCCAGTAGTTCAGTTGCTCCTTCTTTACTTAGAAACATTCTTCCATCAAGTAATTCAATATTTGATTCAGAAACTTGGCCCGTTACAAAGCATGACTTGTCATGTTTTCTTAAAACAATGTTTTCCCCTTCAACATGAAAGCCTAATGCTGTACCTTCAGCAATTCCTAAAATTCTGCGTAACTCTACTGGAATTACCACACGCCCTAGCTCGTCCACTTTTCTTGCAACACCTGTGTTTTTCATTCCTTTCTCCCCCTTGTTAACTAACTTTTTGTTGTTGATTCCGTTGCAACTCTTGTTTCATTGATTCAAATTTTATTAACCATGCTTGCCAACGCTTATCGTTGTCTTCTTGCTGTTGCTTTGCTACTTCACAGTTACATCCTTCCGTTAGACCTACACCTGGATAAATTTCTTTACGAATAATTCCTGTATTACGGCATAATACACACATGCTTATACCCCCTTTTTAAAATTACGTAATCTATAATTATCCCCATGCATTTCTAACATTTCAGCGTTTTCCATCATCCGACTAAAATCACGTTCTCCATACATTCCTGCTAATTCACCAATCGTAAAATTAGTAGTAAATAAAGTACTTTTACCTATACGGCTATCTACAATTTCATTTGTCTTCGTTTGTTTCCAAGTGACGCCTTCTTTATCTTTCTCTGTGAATTCCGCTCCAAAGTCATCGATAATCAAAACATCAACTTTTGCTAGTAGTGACATAAGCTTGTCTTCTGTCATTTCACTGTTTTTATTCCAAGTGGATTTGATTTTGGTAAATAACTTATTCATTTGAATAAACATTGCACTGTGACCCTTTTTCATAAGTTCTTTAGTAGCTGCTACACACAAATGACTTTTTCCTACTCCATAATCTCCCGTTATTATCATGCTTGTTGCTTCTTCTTTATTGAATGAAGCTACAAAATGCATGATTGTTTCTTTCGCATCAGCTAATTCCTTTTTCGTTGGTACATAATTTTCAAATGTAGCTTTTTTGAGTTTGTCATTTATTAAGCTGTTATCAGCAAATGAATCATACAAATGAATGATTTCATTTTTCTTTTTTATAGCAAGCGTCTCTATAGCTAATTTCTGATCTTCCTTTTCTACCGATCTACATTGAGGACAAAACTCCTCAAGTGTTTCTGTATCTATCAACATGCGTTTGCTGCAAACATCTTTGAAATTTTCTTTTCCTACTAAAAATACATTCGTACATCTATTAGGCGACAATACATATCTTTGACTAGCGTTTTGAGAAGTCGTATTTTTGAATGAATTCATTGTCTTTGTGCTTTTTAGAGCTTGCATTTGAATTCTCTCCTTTTACTGTTTCGTTCAAATAATTATCAAAATGTTTTAGAGCAAACAATGTACTTGGTCTTAGATATTGATCAAGAGGTTTCCCTTCTTTATCAAACTTTCCAAGCCATTGTGATACCTTGTTATCAATGACGGTTTTGAAGTTTTCAACTGTATAACCTTCATTCCATCTCGCTCTAATTAGTTTTTTGTGACTCTCGGCTTTATGATTAAAGTTTTTATCTGCTTTTTCATTTAAGTAATTTAGGATTTCTTGATAAGGGATTAATACTTTTGTATCTGATTCGTCAGAAGAAGATATATTAATTATTTCTAATTCTTTATCTTTATCTAATTCTTTATCTTCTTCTATATCTATTGCGTGACTTCGCGTGATTGTCTCGTGACCGTCACGTGACATCTCCAATTTAAGTTTTTCTCTCTGTTTTTGTTTGCGTAATCGGTTTTGCTCACGTATTTTTTCTAATCCATCAACGTTTTGATGTTTTTCCCAATTCGAAATACAAATGTACTGATCATCTGTTATCTCAATCATTCCAAATTGTTGAAATGTTTGAAGCGCCAATCTTACTGTTGCAATTGGTCTGTTAAACAGCGTTGCAAGCATTTCATCAGAGTAAGGAATGTTTTTACTAAGAAAAATATACCCACTTGCATTTGTTTTCCCGGCTTGCGCTAATAATCTAATCCATATAATTAGTAAGGTATCAGCTTCAGGCATGCTTTCGATTAAACGTATTTTTTCATCCTCAAACATACTAGTTGAAAGCTTTATCCATTTAACTTCTGACACTACAACTACCTCCTCGTACAAACTGCCACATATGCTTGTCCACTTTCGATAATCCGTTGAATTCCATAATTTGGATATCCAACACTAAAATACTGTTCAATCATTTTCTTTAATTCATCTTTGTTTTTTGCTAAGTCCCAGAACTTATTAGGTAATAGCACTTGATATTCAATTAAATCCATGTACTATTTCACTACTTCCCGTGGTATACTTATAACAACTTATTTTTTTCAAAGGACCCATTGCCGTGGGTCTTTTTATTTTGTTCTACTCCACTCCATGCCCATGCTTTTATTGGTTCATAAGTGATGTAAAACAACCATGAGCCACATGCGATTACCATTGCTAATATAGCTAATGATGTTGTATCTTCGATCATGCTGACACCCCCTTTTCTAGCCAATTAAAGAATGCATCTCTTGGAACTACTTTCTTTCTCCCAATTTTCACTAAAGGAAAACCTTTTTGATCCATAATGTCGTAAGCTGTTCTTTTGGCTATTCCTAATATTTCTTCTACGTGTGTTACGTTTAACATAATTGGATAATCGTTTGCGCTATCATTAGCAACTGGAATACTATCTAATTTTTCTACAGTTGTTTGTCTTTCATCTTCTTTATTGAAGCGAAGTAACTCAATAGCCTCCCAAAACTCTTCATCCCTCCATCCCTTTTGAGCTGAAAACTTTGTAATTGCCAACGCTATTTGAACTGTTGCATTCTTCATTTTTTATATCTTCCTTTCTTTTTATAAAATTTTAATTTTGTAATTAAGAAACATGACCATCGAATAAATTAGGTCTTTCAGGCGGATACCATCCAGAAATGAATTTCATTGCATTTTGATAGTATTTCCGTGGTATTTTATCGTATTTAGCTACCCCGAAATGCCTTTTTAATGCTCCATACACTCCTTGATAAGATGCGTTATCATAACCTTCTTTTCTTAGTTCAAAAACACGTTGTTTCACTTTTCGTTGAACAGCACCTTTGTTTTGTTCAGTAAGCCAAAGCTCATTATCTACTAAAAGTTTCATTTTGTTCATTTCTTCTTCCGTATGATCTTGGCGTGATTTGATTTGTTTTAATTCAGTCATGCTGTAAATAATTGAATCTTCAACTGAAGGTTGCTGCTGTTTTTGAATGTATTCTTTCATCCGTTTGAATTCTTCGATGAACTTTACTTTCATTTTCATTGCTTCGATTGTTGTATAAGACATCATTACCATTACAAATCCATCTTCGGTTAGATCGTATTTTGATCTCCATTCTTTCTTAGCGTCGTAGTATCCAACCGGAGCAATGTTGCGTTGGTTAAAATCAACTTCACCAGCTTCATTAAGTTTTTCTACATGCTTTCTGATATCTCTCAATACATCCGAGTGACGTTTACCTAACACTTGAGCTAGCGTCAAACTATCAGTTATAACTTCGTTTTCTTTCATAAATACCAATTTACTAACTGGATGCTGAATAACTTGTAATTGATTCATTTTCATGAAACCTCCTTATTTTGATTTATTATTTTTGATTTATATTTAGATAAAAAGAACTTTTTGTTCGATTTATCCTTAAAAAAAACATCCTCTATGGATTCTCCTAAGTAATCTGATATTTTTTTAGCTGTTTCCATTGAGGGGGTTCTTTCTTTGCTGTCTATCATCCTTATGTATCGTTCTGTAACACCACAATGTTTAGCTAATTCTTTATAAAGGATTGAATGTTTCATGTTTACCACCTTCCCTACAACGAACTCTTTGTTCGCTTTTATATTATCGAACATTTTGTTCTTTGTCAATGACTTTTCGAACATTATGTGCTAAGATTTTATTTAAAGTGAACAAATAGTTCAATCTTATAAATCAGCGAGGTGGATTTTAATGATAGGCATAGGGAATAAAATTAAAAATCTTAGAAAAAATCGTGGATGGACTCAACAAAATCTTGGCGAAAAAGTAGGAGCTTCTTCTCGTGTAATAGGGTACTATGAATCAGAAGAACGCTTTCCGCCACATGACATGATTACAAAATTAGCAGATACTTTACAAGTAACTACAGATTTCCTTCTTGGACGTAGTGAAGAAGCTGATTTAGATATAAGCACTTACAGTAAATTCAAAGAAATTATGGAACGTTTAGATAAATTGCCGGACGATCAACAAGAAATCGTATTACAACAAATGCTTGCAATAACTAAAACTTTAGAAGAACATCATAATAAAACAAAAAAATAGCCATCCCCAATTATGAGGCCTGGCTATTTTTTTTGGTTTCAAAACTTTCTTCTATGTATTCACCTTCCTTTTCAGGAACTACTTCCTTAACTGTCTTTAAAAACGCCTTTACGATTTCTTCTCTAATCATTTTTAATTCCCCCTATACTCTCCGTTGAGTCTGTGAATAATTCACAAGCGTGAAACTTTTACCTGAGTTACTAAAAAGTTTTATAGCCTATAATGCACGAAAGACGCTACCGAAGTAGCGTCTTTTTAAAATCCCCTTGTTTTAAGCTTAAAGCCCACCGGGGTCCGTCATCATATATTGAATTGTAGGTTTAACAGTTGAATTCGCATTGTTTGGAGTGTCTGCCTTATGTACTAATGCACATAGAGCGAAAGCACAAATTACTGTTGCTATAATTTTTTTCATTTAACTCACCTGCTCTTTCGTTAAGGCTTCACGAACAGCCTGCATATAATATATATTACCATTTTTAGCAAGTTCTAGCAACGCATTATTGAGATATTCTATTCTTTTTTCTGGTCTAGCGTAAGCATAGTAATACCATTGAAAACCAGTCAAATTTCCGTTCTCTTCTAGCAATTCATTTAGTAACTTAATAGCGATGTTTCGATCGCCGTATTTTGCTTCAAAAAAAGCAATTTCAGCTTTATCTATTTTTGTAAAATCGATTTTATCGAGATTGAAATTATGTTCTATGTAAAGAAAAGCTAATGTTGTATGAAATGATTTGTATTTTCTAGTTTTCTGTGCAGAAGATACTTCTTTTAATAAACTAATAGATTCTAGGATGTACTTTTCAGCTTTTAAAATTTCTCCCGAAAAGATATAAGATTCCCCAATGCAACATAATGCTGTAGCTTTAGTAATTAGAGCATTAAAACTTGATTCTACGACTTTATTAGCTATCCTACGGCTTTCACTAACATTATTATTTAGAAGCTGTATATAGGCTTGACGCTCATAAAAATGTAATTCTACACATTGTTTTACAAATTTATTTTTTACTTTTGGCAGTGCATTTCTAGCATTATCAGCATGCGGAAGCATCGCGCTATAATTCCCGTGGTCATACATGCATACCGTTAATAACAGTTCGATAAGTATTTCACGATCAACATCTTCTATTTGCACCAATTTGTTAACCAAATTACTTAGTTCTTGTCCACGCATCTCATTACGATTCCTTTTATTGAAAAGTTCGTATACGTCAATATACCTCTGTAAATTTTCGTTTCCTTTATATTTTCTAATTAAGTATTGAATAGTGTCATATTCCCCGGCTGCTTGACAATAAAAAAGAGCTTTTTTCACATTTAAATCACTTGTACATTTCATTGCGAATTTTTTTATTTTCAATCTAATTTCTCTTTGATTGTCATAGACTTCATTCAATAATTTCAAAAAAACATCAAATTTCATTTCGAATTTTCCATTTAGCCCATTGCCGAGTGTTGTATTACTGACACCTATTTTTATAGCAAAATCATTTCTCACCATATTGTTGGAATCAATAAAGTTTCGTACTTCATTCATTAACTTCTTCATTTTTGCTCCTCCTAATTGGAACAAAGACGCTTCGCTTTTTCTCAAATTTAATAATAGGAAAATCATACCATAGTAATGATTTAGTATTATCGGCATGTTATAATGTAAGTGTTACTCGTGTAGTAACCGAAAAGAGACTTATGGCAGATGTTCCCCTCGTGAGTCGGGCGAACGGTGTAAGAGTGTGACAGCACTACTTACACACGCTGTGAGTCTTTTTTTCGTTCCGTTTATTTTAATGTTTTAATAATACCACAAATTTCCCAAAATTCAGTCGTATAGTTATCTGATAAATATTGAGAAAATTGAGAAACGGCTCTACATCAACGTTTCTCGGGTTCCACGGAATAAGATATGCAATTGTGCATTTCGACATATAAAGACTTCATATGAATATTTTACCACTTAACAAACATTTGTTCTATAAATATTTGTTAAGGTTGAAAAAATACCTTTAATAATTTATAAAGTCAGATTATCGACCAATTATGGTATAGTGATAAGGCGATTATTATACTCAAACTATGAAAACTACAGTCGGGCAAAATATTAAACGGTTACGAAAGTCTTTTGATTTAACGCAAGAGCAATTATCTGAGAGAACAGGTTTATCACGGGGACAAATTAAGAATTGGGAAACCGATCGTCATGAACCTGATCTTGAAAGTTTAAAGGTAATTGCATCGTATTTTAACACCTCCACGGACGCTCTTCTTAATTTTGAGAACAAAAAAGAAGATGCGTTATTAGAATTACTATTTAACGATATCCAACGAGCTTATGAGGAGCTTGACGGACGTCAGCAAGGTCGTTTTGCAAAACAGGTTTCATTGTACGTAAAAATGTTGCAAAACAATAAAGATATTCTATGATGAAAACGATATGTTGTATTTCTGTTGACTTCATCATAAAAGAAAACATTTCCAAAATAGAAAAGGTAAAATTTTACATTACTTTACCTTTTTAACCAGCGAGAGCAAACGCTCTCTTTTTTATTTTCTTTCGATAAAATTTGACAAATCGTCGTAACTAGATTTGTTATGCTTAGCCCAATAAATTCACATGATAGGGGTCACTATAAAAAAAGACACCCTAAGGTGCCTTTTTTACGTTTTAGTAGTATCAAACATATTTTTCTCAATTTGTCCCCAAACATAATTCATACTAGTTGTTTCAAAATATCGCATAATAGTCGTTGTATATAATTTGTACTCTAATAATTCTTTGTTTTTTAGTCTTCTACCTTTTTCTTTATATAAAGAAATAAGTATTTTATTCAATTCATTTTTAGAGTATTTAGGTTGTTTTCTTACGCATGTTGGTAAATTAGCTTGTTTTCTTAAATTATTTAATCCATTAAACCTTATCGAGAAAACATTTGCGTTATATATATCATCACTTCGATCTAAATCTTTCGCACTAGCTACTTTTCCTATCTTTTCGCAAAAATTAATGTACATCTGTAAAAGTTCTTCTTTTGTTTCTTTAACTTCATCTATTTTTGAAAATACTATATTTACATCGGCTTCTTTTAAGGCTTCTTCATAAGAAGTAAATATAGCATATATTTGTTGGTCAGTTATCCCTTCTTTCGATAAATCAAGCAATGACGGGGTTTTATTTAATTTAATAGCAAGATCACCAATAATAGTAATCAATTCTTCTCTAGAAAATTTATATTTATTAATTCGTGATTTAGGGCAATTGGATAATAATAGCAAATCTGACCACTTTTTATTAAAACGATCCATCATACCAGATGAAGATAAAAAATCAGGATTTTTATGTTTATCATATAATTTAGAAGTTATTGCTCCACTTGTAATTTTTAAAATATAGTTAATTTCTACTTTAAACATATCCATTATTTCTTCATTTGAAATATTAGCATTTTTGAAACGGTAATGATTTTTAGAAGCTTCTCCATAACCAATCATTTCAATAAATTCAGCCCAAGTTTTTTTAAAACGTACTCTATATAGTTCTGGGCTAGGCACATCAGAAACATTACACCACTCTTTGCGATTAGGTATTTTATTATTTTCTTTAATCCACCTTACTACTATATTAATTAACTCTATGTCTGAATACGTTCGGTAAGAGCGTTCTTTATTTATGTTTAAACCAGCTTTTTTTAGCGATTCGTTCCATGAACCGAATCGATTAATTATAGTATGAGATTGGCTAATATCACTAATTTTAGGACTTCTATCTAACCTTTTCGCCGTTTCCTGTATTATGCAAATTAATTCATCATTTGAATACTTCATATAATGTCACACCACCAAACATTTAACAGTCGTCATATCATAAAAAATTATTTATATTTTTAGTATAATCTAACTTGACTGTTCTTGCCCATCCTAAAATAACGTCATTATTAATTAATTCTAAATAACTTTTAATAAAATATTGATTTGATTCATATTTCTCAACAAACTGTATAGATAAATATGGTAAAATTATATTTGCGAGATACATATTATTAAAATTAAAGTGGTTATCAAGTCGTATGAAGGCACCTTATGGTGTCTTTTTTTTGGTTAAAATACTGATTTTATATCAATAAAAAAGCCCGCAACATGTGCGGACTTAGAAGTATGGATACATATATTTTACCATGAAACTTTATTTTGTGGACCATTATAAATTTATTCTCAATCCCCGCTATTTGCGTTGACCAAAAAATATGACTATGGTAATATAGGCACTAGAATCACCATTGTATAGTGAATATATATTTACTATATATTGAGTATGACACTTATCTGAATTGCATAGAATAAAAGAAGAGATGCTGTAACATCTCTTCAGTAACTGCCGCCATCAGGTGGTAAGGTTGCTATTTATTTTCTTCTAGAGCTACCCTGCTTCTGACGGCGAGGGGTGGCTCTTTTACTTTTCTTAAACAAATTGTTAGCAAACTTATTTGCATAAGCTGTAACAACTATAGTTAGGAATACCTTGAGTAAATCCTGAGACAAAGAAAGTAAATATTCCATCATAAGGGTCACCTCCTTTCTCTCTAAAATAAAGAGAAAGGATAGCAACCAGCCACCCGACGTATACAGTTGAATATAGTTTACCATAAAGTAACTCATCTGAGTTACTTTTTCCTTTTTCTAATACTGGAATTATTTGTACTATTCGAATACTATTAGTTCAAGGAGGTATGGATAATGAAAGGATATTTTAGAAAACGCGGTGAAAAGTGGTCATTTACAATTGATATTGGAAGAGATCCTCTTACTGGCAAAAGAAAACAAAAAACAGTATCAGGCTTTAAAACAAAGAAAGAAGCCGAAAGAGCATGTAATGAACTTATTCATCAGTTTAATACTGGGAGTCTAGTTGATGATAAAAATCTTACTCTCAGTGAATATTTACAGGAGTGGCTTGAAAACACAGCTAAGCAACGAGTGAGAGATACTACATTCATTAATTATAGACGAGCTGTGAACAGTAGGATTATTCCAGTAGTTGGTTCGCATAAACTGAAAGATTTAAAACCTCTACATGGACAACGATTTGTTAAATCGCTAATCGATGAAGAATTATCTCCTAAATACATTGAGTATATTTTTATCGTTTTAAAAGGGGCATTAGAAGATGCTGTTAAATGGGAACTTTTATATAAAAACCCGTTTGAACATGTAGAAATCCCTCGCCCACGAAAAGTGGTCAATAATACGTGGTCAATTGAGGAGACGAAAACCTTCTTAACATACGCTAAATTTGACAATCCTATTTACTATCATTTATTTTTACTTGCACTTAATACCGGTATGCGTAGAGGTGAATTGCTAGGCTTAAAGTGGAAAAATGTAGATTTAGTTGAAGGTAAGGTTAGTGTGACTGAAACTCTAATTTACGATGAATTAGGATTTCGATTTACAGAACCGAAAACATCGGGTTCTAAACGCTTAATTTCCATTGACCAAAGCTTATGTAAAGAGTTGAAAAGTTATAAAGCAAAACAAAATGAATTTAAATTAGCTATCGGTAAAGCTTATGAAGATAATGACTTAGTTTTCAGTAGAGAAGATGGTAGGCCAATCTATCCAAGAACATTAACTACTGTCTTTGAAAGGTTTATAAAAACAGCACAAGTTCCTAAAATTAGATTCCATGACTTACGACATACTCATGCCACACTTCTTCTTAAATTAGGTATTAATCCAAAAATCGTAAGTGAACGATTAGGACATAATTCCATTAAGACCACATTGGACACCTATAGTCATGTTACGTTAGATATGCAAGAAAGTGCCACTATAGCGCTAAGTGAGGCGTTAAAATCATAAAATAATTGTTGATGTGGTCAAACTGTGGTCAAACCCATCAACAATTATTTTAAAACCCCTATATATCAAGGGTTAACCAAGCTACACACTCCACATGCGTCGTATGCGGGAACATATCAACAGGTTGTACTTCCTGTGTTTTATATCCACCTTCTTCTAGTACTTTTAAGTCACGTGCTAATGTTGCTGGGTTACACGATACGTATACGACGCGGTTTGGCTTCATGTCGATGATTGTGTTTAGTAATGCTTCGTCACAGCCTTTACGCGGTGGGTCTACGACCATTGTGTCGGCGATTACGCCTTCTTTGTACCATTTTGGAATGACTACTTCTGCTTCTCCTACGCCAAATTCAGCGTTTGTCATGTTGTTTAGTGCTGCGTTTCGGTTTGCGTCTTCGATTGCTTCTGGGACGATTTCAACGCCGTACACTTTTTTCGCTTTTTGCGCTAGGAATAACGAGATTGATCCGATTCCGCAATAGGCATCGATTACTGTTTCGTTACCATTTAATTTTGCGTATTCTAACGTTTTATCGTATAGCACTTTCGTTTGTTCTGGGTTTACTTGATAGAATGAACGTGCTGAAATCGCAAATTTAATGTCACCGATAAAGTCATAAATATATTCTGATCCGTATAGTACTGTAGTTTTGTCTCCGAAAATTACATTCGTACGCTTCGTATTTACGTTTTGAACAATCGATTTTACTTCTGGGAATTTCGCTGCAATTTCTTCAATGATTGCTTTTTTGTTCGGCAATTCTGCTGTACGCGTAATGAAGACAAGCATAATTTCCCCTGTTACTTGTCCGTAACGAGCCATTACGTGACGAAGTGTTCCTTTGTTACGCTCTTCGTTGTACGCATTGATACCGTACTTTTCACAAATACGTTTTACTTCTTGAATTAATGTATCGTTTTCTTCTGCCTGAATTAAGCATGATTCCATATTAATGATGTCATGCGTTCCTTGGCGATAGAAACCAGCTACAAGTCCGCCTTCACGTTCTCCGATTGGTACTTGTGCTTTATTGCGATATACCCACGGGTTCTTCATGCCAAGTACAGGATGAACAGGAACATCACCTAGTCCTCCGATACGCTGCATAACGTCACGTACTTGTTTTTCTTTCGCTTGTAACTGTCCTTCATAAGTTAAATGCTGAAGCTGACAACCGCCGCACTGGTTATATACTGGGCATTCTGCATCTTTACGATATGGACTTTCTGTATGAAGCTTCATTAAACGACCAAATGCGAAGTTTTTCTTCACTTTAATAATTTTAATTTGCGCTTCTTCACCTGGTAATCCGTTTTTAACGAAAATAGGATAGCCCTTTACTTTCGCAACACCGGCACCATCATGTGTTAAATCTTCAAATACTACATCTATAAACTCGTTTTTCTCAACTGGTGGCGTCATTTTAGTACTCATTTTCCGACCTCTCTTTTTCATAACACTGCGTTACATTTTATCATACTTATATGGTCTTTTTCTATTGGAAGAAAAAAAGCTATTGACGATAGTTCTCTGTTAATGTTACGCTACTACTAATTTAATACGGACGATGTTACCTCATATATACTTGATAATATGGATCGAGAGTTTCTACCCGGCAACCTTAAATTGCTGGACTATGGGGAAAACTAATGAATATTAGCCTATGCGCAAAAAAGGACTCATATTGATTAGCTTTCTCTCATAGATGAAAGTGAATCCATATGGGTCTTTTTTTATTTTTATTTTTCTAAAAGGTCAGACATCTTACGTATGACATAAAACCTCGTTCTTTTATTTTTAGTAATATAACGAGCGTTTTATGTACAAACTTTATACGAACTTCTGAAAGGGGCAACTACATGCAATATGTAATGAGCATTATCGGTATTCTTGCCGTGTTAGGTTTATGTTTTGCTTTGTCAAACAACAAAAGTAAAATCAACTTCCGTGCAATTGCAATTATGATTGGTTTCCAAATTTTAATCGGTTGGTTTATGTTTGCTACAAAGGTTGGTCAACAAATCATTATTTTCATTAGTAAAGTTTTCAACAAACTAATTAAACTTGGTACGACAGGTGTCGATTTTCTCTTTAATGGAATTCACAGAGATTTTGTCTTTTTCTTAAACGTATTATTAATTATCGTATTTTTCTCAGCACTACTTTCAATCTTTAGTTATTTAGGTGTTTTACCATTCATCGTTCGCGTTGTCGGCGGTGCTATTTCAAAAATTACTGGTTTACCACGCGTTGAATCATTCCACGCAGTAAACTCTGTATTCTTCGGTTCAAGTGAAGCGTTAATCGTTATTAAAAACGATTTACAGCATTTCAATAAAAATCGTATGTTTATCATTTGTTGTTCTGCGATGAGCTCCGTTTCTGCTTCTGTTACAGCATCATACGTAATGATGTTAGATGCAAAATACGTACTAGCAGCTCTTCCGCTAAATTTATTCTCAAGCTTAATCGTTTGTTCGTTATTAACACCAGTTGATACGAAAAAAGAAGATGAAGTGATTCAGAAATTTGATAGAACTCTATTCGGAGACAGCTTTATCGGCGCAATGATTAACGGTGCACTTGATGGTTTAAAAGTCGCTGGTATCGTTGCCGCATTAATGATCGCCTTTATCGGTGTGATGGAAGTTGTAAACTACGTAATTAGTGCAGCTTCAGGCGCAATGGGACATGCTGTTACTTTACAACAAATCTTCGGTTACGTACTTTCTCCATTCGCATTCTTAATGGGTATTCCAACTCAAGATATTATCCCAGCTGGTGGTATTATGGGTACGAAGATTGTTTTAAATGAGTTTGTAGCAATCCTTGATTTAAAAGACACAGCTACAACATTAGCTCCACGTACAGTTGGAATCGTTACAGTATTCTTAATTAGCTTCGCAAGTATTAGCCAAATTGGTGCAATCGTTGGTACAATCCGTGCCCTTTCTGAAAAACAAGGAAGCGTCGTTTCTAAATTTGGTTGGAAAATGCTATTTGCATCAACACTTGCTTCTATTTTATCTGCGACAATCGCTGGATTGTTTATTTAATAAAAAACCACCTTACTTTAACAAGTAAGGTGATTTTTTTGATTCTTTATGAAACCGAACGGAATTCGACTACTTCCTCGTTACTAATAAGTTTTCCTTCGTGTATGCCTTTTACTGAAATAACCATAACAGATTTATCTTCTCCTTCAAGCTTTCCTAAAGAGAATAAATAGATTAAATTTTCTTTTTGTAACATCCATTGTTTGCCATTTACTCGACCTAATATTCTTTTTTCTGAAGATGGCTTTATTTCTCCAACATACTGACATTCTCCAAAAGAAGTTTTTATTATATTCTTCTCTGTATCAATTACTAGATGCTGGAATAGTTCTAGGTTTCTACTTGAAACAATTTCAATTTCATGGTTACTTTTTTGCTTAAATTGAAGTTTTCCATCACTTGTATTAGATAAACTACTATTCTCAACGGCGTTTCTAAAAAAGTTATATTCTTCTTCTGTAATACCAAAGTTAGGATGATACGGCTTCACCTGTTTATCTATATGCCCTGATATGTAGTTTACGTACCACTCTTTATCATTCTTCACATGATCACTCATCTTTTTAGTAATAACCTCTACTTTTTTACGTGTATCACGATCCATCTCTAGTGTCATGATATCCGCCGTCACTTCCGCATTCATAAGATGCGATGGAATATACTCTTCCACACTATTCGCTTTACTCACTTCACTTTGGCAACCAACTATAAATAGTGATATGAAAAAGATATATATTATTTTTTTATATTTCATTTCTATTCTCCACTCCATACATTATTCTTACTTAGTTTTATAGCGGTTTTTATTATAGTATAAAATCTTTATATTTTAATAAAAACCATATCTGTATGCAAAATTGCATATCAATAAGTCTTCTTCTTACTTTAAAATTAGCTTAAATTACTTTCCAAATTATACAAATAACAAGTTTAAAATGTTATAATTTTCAAAAAAAAAAAAAAAAAAAAAAAAAACATTGGAGGATATTATGAAAGCCCACGCAATTTTCGATTTCTTACATTTACTAGTCTTAACGCTGAAAAGCTATTATGTATGGGGAATGCCTATCTATGTCTTCATTATTCCTCTTATCTTTGTAGTCGGTTATATCATTATTAATTCTAATAAGAAACAAAAAAATACATCTATTCAAAGTCACTAATCTATTACCTTAATAGCCTCCTAAAAATCATATTCCCCTCATTTTCTTCAAATGATATGATGAACAAGGGTATATCCCCACCACTCTTATAGCGGTGGGGATTTTAATGTCAATATGCAACATACTACACAATAGAAGGTGATTTTCATGAGAAAATACGCAGCAATTGCTTTATGTACGTCTGCCATTCTAGCAGGCTGTAATACTAACAATGTAAGTCTAGAACCTAAAAAAGAGAAAACGGCTCAAGGGATTAAGAAACAAGAAGAGACTGTGCAAAAACAAGGTAAAATCTCATATAATGCAGTTACACACGAATCTACAAACACAAGTATTCATATTACAGACATAAAAGATTCTTTAAATGAAGTACAATATAAAATTTGGCGCACAGCTGATGGCAAGGAAAGTGCTAAATCTTTTTCTTCTAAAGAAAAAGAGAAGCAATTCACACTTCCTTTTGATATAAAGGAATTTGAAGGAAAACGCGGTGAGTTCCAAATTGAAGCAACAGGAATGAAAGAAGCTGGGAAAACAATCCCGCTTACGAAATCTACTATTACTTTCGAACAAAAGGTTCCTGTTCTTATGTATCACGCAATTGATGATTATCATGGTCAAGGTATTAAAGACTTATTCGTATCACCAGCTAACTTTGAAGCACAAATGAAACATTTAAAGGACAATGGTTATACGCTGTTAACGTTTGAACGCTGGGGCGATATAAATAAAGTAAATAAGCCGATTTTCGTTACATTTGATGACGGTATGAAAAATAATATGAATGCATTTCGCGTTTTACAAAAGCTAAAAGATGATACTTTTAAACCGGCAGCAACAGAATATATGATTGTTGATAACGTTGATGTAGAAGGAGCATTGTCTACTTCTGAAATAAAAGAAATGGTTGATTCCGGCATTTTCTCGGTGCAATCTCATACTGCAACACATGCAGACTTACCGAAAATTACAAACTATGAGGAAGAGTTAAAAGGTTCAAAAGAAAAACTAGAAAAAATAACAGGTAAGCCTGTTATCGCGATTGCTTATCCATTCGGTCATGTAGATGATAAGGTTGTTACAGAAACGAAGAAGTATTATCAATTTGCGACGACGACAAAGCCTGGGCAATTCATTACGAAGGGTGAACCTGATGAATTGTTAAAGATGAAGCGCGTTCGTATACACCATACAACGACTGTAGAGCAGTTTGCTTCTTCAATTAAGTAAATATAAGGGCTCAATACATTTTGAGCTCTCTTTTTACTTTATATTTATATATATTTTTAGAATTTTCTTGTATTATATATAGTAAGAAATCTTTCAAATTAAAGGAGATTATACATATGTCATTTGAACAAACGTTAGAGAAATATGCTGCTCTTGCAGTTAATGTTGGTGTTAATATTCAACCTGGACAAACTTTATCAATTAGTGCACCTCTTGAAGCTGTACAATTTGTACGCCTCGTTACAGAAAAAGCATATAAATCTGGTGCAAAACACGTATATGTAGATTGGAATGATGAGACGTTAACACGCTTAAAGTTCGATCTAGCTCCTGAAGAAGCTTTCGCTGAATTTCCATCTTGGAAAGCACATGCTCGTGAAGAATTAGCAAAAGAAGGCGCTGCATTTATGTCTATCTATGCAGAAAACCCTGATTTATTAAAAGGTGTAGAAGCATCGCGTATTGCAACAGCTCATAAAGTAGCTGGAGAAGCAATGAAAGTATACCGTGATTACGTACAAGCAGATAAAGTAAGTTGGTGTGTCATTTCTGTTCCTACGAAAGAATGGGCTGCGAAAGTATTCCCTGACGTAGCGCCAGAAGAACAAGAAGCAAAGTTATGGGATGCTATTTTCAAAGCTACTCGTGCTGATTTAGAAAATCCTGTAGAAGCATGGAAAGAACATGATGAAACATTACATACAAAAGTGGATTACTTAAACGAAAAGCATTATAAAGCTCTTCACTATACAGGTCCTGGAACAGATTTAACAATCGAACTTCCAGAAAAACATGTATGGGCTGGTGCTGGTAGCTTAAATGAAAAGAACGTACCATTTATGGCTAATATTCCAACTGAAGAAGTATTTACAATGCCACTTAAAACAGGTGTAAACGGCCAAGTTTCTAGTACAAAACCGTTAGTATTTGCAGGTAATATTATCGATAATTTCACGTTAACATTTGAAAACGGGCGTATCGTAGACTATAAAGCTGAAGCTGGTGAAGAAGCTTTAAAACATTTAGTAGAAACAGATGAAGGTTCTCACTTCTTAGGAGAAGTAGCTTTAGTACCTCATGACTCACCAATTTCAAACACAAATGTTTTATTCTACAATACACTATTTGACGAAAATGCATCTTGCCACCTTGCAATCGGAAATGCTTATGCATTTAACTTAGTTGGCGGAAAAACAATGTCTAAAGAAGAACTTGCTGAAAACGGCGCAAACGCTAGTATCACACACAACGACTTCATGATTGGATCAGCTGAGCTTGATATTGACGGTATTACTGCTGATGGCAGACATGAGCCTATCTTCCGTAAAGGTAACTGGGCGTTTTAAATTTATTACCATAAAGAAACACATTGGATAATCCAATGTGTTTCTTTATTTATTTGGTTTCAATTCAAATTTTATCGTTCTATTTTCATGCGTAAACTCCGGTCTATATGTAGCGATATACGTATTTTCTTTCGCTACGTCAAATAGCATGATATCTTGAATTTTTTCATCTGGTGCTAACTTTTTACTAATAAAGCTATCAGGGTTATTATATTCTTTAAATCTTGTACCTTTCTTATCGGTAATCTCAAATTCATAAAATGCAAAAGGTATTTCCTTTTCACTATTATTTTCCACTTTGAAAATAACCCCCAAAATCTCTTCTTTCTTTTTATCCTCATCATAATCCGGATATCCTAATTCAACTGAATCGATAGTTACTTGCAAACCATCTACGTCTACTGTCTCCCCTATTTTATACACTTTATCTTGAACATCTTCTTGTTTACTTTCATTACTATCTTTAGTCTCAGTGCAAGCACTTAAACTAAAAGCTATGCCAAAAATTAAAACAATTTGACTCACCTTTTTTAACATACTTTTTCCTCCACATAAGACAATATTTCATATGTATCATAACAAAACGCTTTACTCTTTCTTGTCATATTTTGTCGTATTAATTGCTAACTGCACAAATAGAAAAAAGCTATCTTCTACAAAAGATAGCTTTCATGATGCCGATGAAACCTTAAGCCCAATGACACCCAAAACAATAAAGAGAATACAAAATGCTTGGAATAAGCTAATATGCTCTTTAAAAAAGTACACACTAATGATTGTAATAAGTAACGTTCCAACGCCAGACCAAATGGCATAAGCAATACTTAAATGAATCTTTTTAACGACGATAGCAAACACGCTGAAACAAATTCCATAAAATACGAAAATAAGTACACTTGGAACGAGCTTTGTTAAACCATTTGATAGTTTCATTGCGATTGTTCCAGCTACTTCAAAAATAATTGTAACAAGTAATAATAGCCAATATACCATACTAGAATCTCCTTCTCTGTTACCTTATAGAGATTCTAGTATACTACTTATAGTCCTAATGAAATATATTTAATTTCTAAATATTCCTCGATGCCGAAATGGCCTCCTTCACGGCCGATACCACTTTCTTTAAATCCACCGAATGGTGCTTGTGCAACTGATGGAAGACCATCGTTTAGACCAATAATACCGTACTCTAGCGCTTCACTAATTTGGAATGCTTGGCTAATGTCTTTCGTGAAAATATACGCAGCTAAACCGTATGGTGTATTATTTGCACGTTCAATTACTTCATCAACTGTTTTAAATTTCGCAACTGGTGCCACTGGCCCAAATGTTTCTTCATTCATACAAAGCATCGTATCATTTGCCAACCCAATTACAGTCGGTTGAATGAAATGTCCCTCTAACTCTGCGACCTTTTGACCACCATATAAAACTGTTCCACCTTTTTGAATAGCATCTTCAATATGTTCTTGTACTTTTGAAACTGCATTCTCATCAATAAGTGGCCCGACAGTCGTTCCGTCACCGAAACCGTCTCCTACTTTCAACTGCCCTACTGACTTTTGGAACTTCTCTACAAATACTTCGTATACTTCTTCTTGAACGAATACTCGGTTTGTACATATACACGTTTGTCCTGCATTACGGAATTTCGAACCAATCACCGCTTCTACTGCTTTATCTAAATCTGCATCATTCATTACGATAAACGGAGCGTGTCCCCCTAACTCAAGCGAAACTTTTTTCATCGTTTGCGCCGCACTAGCCATTAACTCTTTCCCGATTTCCGTTGACCCTGTAAAGGACACTTTTCGAACGCGACCATCTTCCATCCATGTATCAGCAATTGCTTTTGCACTACCTGTTACGATATTGATTACGCCCTTTGGAATATCTGCTTCATGGGCTAATTCAGCTAATTTCAATGCAGTTAATGGCGTTTGACTTGCCGGTTTCACAACGGCTGTACAGCCTGCTGCAAGGGCTGGGGCTACCTTTCTCGTAATCATAGCAGCTGGGAAGTTCCAAGGTGTAATAGCTGCCATAACGCCAACTGGTTGCTTCATAACTAAAATGCGCTTATTCGGATGAGCAGCAGGAATCATTTCACCATATACGCGTTTCCCCTCTTCTGCATACCATTCAACAAAACTGTTTGCATAATTTACTTCACCAATCGCTTCTGCAAACGGCTTCCCTTGTTCCTTCGTCATAATCGCTGCGATCTCTTCTTTATTCTCATCAATAAGCGTAAACCACTTTTTTAACTTCGTGGCACGATCTGCTGCCGTTAACTTAGACCACGTTTTAAAAGCTTCATGTGCAGCATCAACAGCTTGCTTTGCCTCTGTTACTCCGCCTTTTGGTACAGTTGCAAATATTTCCTTCGTCGCAGGATTATTTACTTCAATTTGTTCTTGTAGTGTAATCCACTCACCATTTATATACATCGCCTTTTTATCTATACTTACGAAAGTCGCCTTTTTATCCAATATTTTCTTCCTCCTCTATGAACTTCTTAATTTTCCTAGTAGCAGCAGATTGACTAATTTGCAAAAACTCAGCCACTTTATAACTTGATCCATACGTTTTATACGCTTTAAGAATAATATTTCTCTCTACCTCTTCCAGCATTTTATAAAGGCTTTGCCCCGATTGTTCAACTGCAGCCTCTTGCATAGAGAGTGGCAAATCCTCTACCGTTACAACATCATCGACAGTAATAACAATTCTCTCAATTACATTCTCTATCTCTCTATTGTTTCCTTCCCACGGATATCCGACAAACATTTGTAATGTACCCGGTGCTAGTTTCACATCTCGTCCGTACTTTTTATTAAAGTGCTGCAAGTAATGATAAATAAGCGGTAAAATATCTTCTGTTCTTTCCCTAAGCGGGGGAATTGCAATTGGAATGACATTCAGACGATAGTATAAATCTTTCCGAAATGTTCCTTGTTTCACCATCTCGCTTAAATCTCTATTTGTTGCCGCCACAATTCGAACATCTACTTTTTTTAATTCTCTTCCCCCTATAGGACGAAATGTTTTTTCTTGCAATACTTGCAAAAGCTTCGCTTGAATTTCAATCGGCATTTCACCGATTTCATCTAAAAAAAGAGTTCCTTTATGCGCGGATTCTAATAGTCCCTTTTTCCCTTCACGATTCGCACCTGTAAAAGATCCACCTGAATATCCAAAGAGCTCCGATTCAATTAAATTAGTTGGCAATGCCGCACAATTAATTTCATAGAAACTTTCATGCTTACGGTGACTCACTTCATGTAAATGGCGTACTAATCGACTTTTTCCTACTCCAGTCTCGCCTAAAACGAGAACAGTACTATCCACTACAGATACTTTTTTGATTGTATCGACTATTTTTTGCATAGCTAGACTTTTAAAAATAAGTCCTTCATGCTCATATGTTTCTCTTAATTCTTTTTTATATGTTTTTAGCTGATTATCCATTTCCTCTACCTTTTGACGTAATTGATAGAGTTCAGTAAGGTCGCGAGAATAACTAATCACTCTTCTTAAATTTCCCTCATCATCAAAAACAGGCCTTGTACGAACGTGTAAATACTCTCCTGATTTTGTAGTTTGAACGAGTTCAATTGGCCTCTTTTTTTCAATCACTTCTAATGTCGCTGATGGATAAAAGATTCCATTCTTTTGTAGTTCTTTTACATGCTTACCAACTAACTCTTCTGCAGCTAGTTGGTAGTGCCTTTCACATGTACTATTTACACGCACAACGATCCCTTGCTCATCTGTAACAAAAATTTCGTCAAACGCATATTCAAATACATCTTTTAAATCCATTAACACTCGTTCCTTTTCTGCAACCATCCTAGCCACCCCTAACTTCAAATCCATCGATCCACTTCACTACCTTTATTATAAAGTGAATTTTCTGCATTTAATATAGAGTCAGCTAGAATGTTTGCTATTTATACTTCAGTTTTTAAACGCGAGCGATGTTCGTTTGCTCATAACAAGCTTGCAATGATTCTTCAATTATTGTTAAACCTTCTTCAAGTTGCTCATCTGTAATAACTAAAGGCATTAACACACGGATAACATTTCCATACGTTCCTGCTGATAATAAAAGTAACCCACGCTTATTTGCTTCTGCACATAGATTAGCCGTTAACGTTTTGTCAGGTGCTTTCGTCTTACGATCTTGAACGACCTCAAATGCACACATTGCTCCTAACCCACGCACATCACCGATGCAATGATATTTATTTTTCATCTCTTCGAATCGGTTCATTACGACTTTTCCTAATTCTATCGCTCTATCATTTAATTTCTCATTTTCTATTACATCGAGAACAGCTAATGCAGCTGCACATCCTAATGGACTTCCTGCATACGTTCCACCAAGTTCACCTGGTGCAGATTCATTCATAATTTCTTTACGTCCAATGACACCACTTATCGGTACACCAGCCCCTAATGATTTAGACACTGTAATTAAATCTGGAACGACATCATAGTGATCAATTGCAAAATATTTTCCTGTACGACTAAAGCCTGTTTGTATTTCATCCGCTACAAATAAGATGCCGTTCTCTGAACAAATGCGGCGTACTTCTTGAACAAATTTCTTACTTGGGACGATAAATCCACCTTCCCCTTGAACAGGTTCCATTACAACAGCTGCAATTGTTTCTGGTGCTACTTCCGATATGAAGAAGTTCTTAAACTCTTCAATAATAAAATCATCATACTGCTCTTCCGTTAATCCCTCTGGGCGACGGTATTCGTATGGAAATGGCGCTTTATATACTTCTGGAGCAAAGGGACCAAACCCAAATTTATATGGCTTCACTTTACTTGTCATCGTCATTGTCATTAATGTACGACCGTGGAAACCTTTAGAAAATGCGATAATACCAGATCTCTTCGTATATTTACGAGCAATTTTCACCGCGTTCTCAACTGCTTCTGCACCACTATTTAAAAATAGGACTTGCTTATCGAAACTTCCTGGTGCCAATGCCGCAAGCTTTTCTGCTAATTCAATATATGGCTCATACATCATGACATTAAATCCAGTATGAATGTATTGATCGACTTGTTTATGGAGCGCTTCTTTAACCGTTGGATGACAATGCCCTACGTTAATTGTCCCGATTGCTCCTGCAAAATCAATGTACTGATTGCCATCAACATCTGTTACAAGAGCACCATTTGCAGATTGTACAAACGTTGGGATGCCGTTACTTACTCCTTTTGGTACTATATTTTGACGGCGTTCTAATAAAGATGCCGCTTTCGGTCCTGGAATTTGTTCATTTACTTTAGCAAATTTTTTTGTGTTCATTGCGTACCCCATCCTTTTCTTTACATTGTTTTCTCTTCTTATTGCAAAATATATGCCAACTTCCTTTTCTAGCATTTATCCTATATTCTTTGTATCCAGGCATAAAAAATAAGTCTATAAAGACTCATTAAGAGTCTTTATAGACTTATTTTCCTTACACATTAGACTTTTCTTTCTCCCAGAAAAACTCACCCGATTGAGAAATAAACTCTCCAACAGAATCTAACACTAAATCAGCAAGTGGTTCTAATGTTGGACGGTCTCCCGTACCAGATAGCACCCCAATTGCATAGCAATCGCCATTTTTAGCTAAATGTAAATCAGTTGGCGTATCTCCAACAACCGCAACCTCACATGATTCTAAATTAAATTTCTCACAAAACACTTCTATAATCTTTTTATCTGGTTTTTGCGCCGGGAATGTATCCGAGGCTATAATATAATCAAAAAAGTTGTCCAACTTATATTGTTTTAAAAATAATTCTGTCGGTGCAAAATCGTCCGCCGTGACAACCCCTAATATAAATCCTTTATCTTTTAATGCCTGTAACACTTTCGGTAAATCCGCTGTCATTTTCATATGCGAACGATACTCATACATAAGGGAAAATAACTTCTCACTTACCCACTGATGCATCTCTTCTTCTCTAGCAGACTCAATATAATTACAAAGCCCCTTCGCTACATCAAGGCTTGTTCCAGCAGCTATTGCACTCCTCGGATTAACAAATGCTCCCTCTACACCAATCTCTTCTAATAAGGTCTGCCCTATTGTACTTGGTAAATGATATAAACTTATACATTCAGCTACAAGTTCTTCAGCTACTTTTATCCAAATTGAATGAAAATCCATTAATGTCCCATCTTTATCAAATAGTATTGCTTTTACCTTCTCCATAGCATCCTACCTCTCGTTTCTTATCTCCTCCAGTGTATCAATAAAATATGGATGTAAAATAAAAGAATTGTAAAAATACCATAAAAATCAAACTAACTCCCAATTTACAATTCATTTTAACAAAGTAAAAGAGGATGCCTTTACAGGGCATCCTCTTGATGTTCAGGAACAAATAGTTCTAAACAATGATATATATTTTCGAATTCCATCGGTGCATCTCCACCGTACTCACCATCTAAATTAATCATTAGTTTATCTGGTGAATGTACTTTAATTCGGTTCGCTTGTGTATATAACACTTTTGGATTATTAATATGTTCACCACGTTGTGCTTGTGTTGCTGCTTTAATTAAATCAGCGATAGAACCTTTTTTCAGTACTAATAGGTCAAATAACCCATCGTTAATAGATGCATACGGTGCTACCTTTTCAAATCCACCTACTGAACGAGTATTCGTAATTAAAAACATCGTAATTTCTTCTTGTAGTAATTTTCCATCATACTCAATTTCAACATATGTTGGATGTAATGATGGTAACATCTCGATACCTTTTAGGTAATAAGCAAGTTGTCCTAATACTGTCTTTAACTTACTCGGTACCTCGTATGTTAATTCTGTAATACGACCGCCACCAGCGATGTTAATAAAATATGTATCGTTCGCTCTACCAAGGTCTAATGGCACTGTTTTTCCTTCGCAAATAATATCTGCTGCCTCTTCAATAGAACGAGGTACACCAATCGCACGTGCAAAGTCATTTGTCGTTCCAACTGGAATAATTCCAAATTTCGGACGGAATTCATGCCCAACTAAACCGTTTACTACTTCATTTAACGTACCGTCGCCACCAGCCGCAATAACAACATCAAACTTACGATCCGCAGCTTGCCTCGCCGCCACAGTAGCGTCTCCAGGACCCGTTGTCGCATGACAAGATGTCTCATAGCCAGCTTGTTCTAATTTTTGTAATACTTCTGGTAAGCTCTTCTTAAATAGCTCACGCCCAGAAGTAGGATTATAAATAATTCTTGCTCGCTTCATCATTTATTAGCACAGGAAATTTCTTTATGTATCGAAAAAGAACATACTGAACTTCTATTCAGTATTCCCATGCCTACCTCCTCTCATCTTGCTATCCTTCTTTTATCCCGCTCAAACAGGCAGTAAGAACCCGATTCGTGTAGTCCATCAAAAGTAAATATTCATTTCAATGGTTTTTTTATTTGACCCAAAAATTTATCCCGCTATTTGCGGGCAGTAAATGCCCGATTGGTGAGGGCTAATAATCAGTGTTGGATGAACCTCCTACTGATTAAAGTTTCACTTTATTTCTATCCATTCTTCCATAAAAATTTACATATAACGAATAATAACTATCTATTATTTCATGAGATGAAAAAAACCTCTATGTTTAGATTTATCATTATTCCCACCTTTTTGCAACTATCATACCATAGTTGCTATACAAACATTTTTCCACTTTTGACAGTTAATCAAACGTTTGTTTAAACGATTTTGTCTCATTTAAACAAACGTTTGATTAACCTAGAAAAACACCCATGTACGGGTGTTTTTCTGCTTAATCTTTAAAAGTCACTACTATTATCGCTTATTAATCTCTTCAAGTAAGATTTTGTTAACAAGCGGTGGATTTGCTTGTCCTTTTGTAGCTTTCATAATTTGACCAACTAAGAAGCCAATTGCACGGTCTTTACCGTTTTTAAAGTCTTCGATAGATTGCTCATTATTATCAAGAATTTCTGTTACAACTTTACGAAGTGTACCCTCGTCAGAAATTTGAACAAGACCTTTCGCTTTAACGATTTCTTCTGGGTCTCCACCTTTTTCAATTAATTCATTAAATACTTTCTTCGCGATTTTAGAAGAAATTGTACCTTTTTCAATTAATTGAACCATTTTAGATAAACCAGCAGGCGTTAATGCAACGTCTTTTAATTCTTTTTGTTGTTTGTTTAAGTATGCAAGTACTTCACCCATTAACCAGTTCGATGTTAATTTCGCATCAGCACCGTCTGCAACAGTTGCTTCAAAGAAATCAGACATCTCTTTCGTTAATGTTAACACGTGTGCATCATAAGCTGGTAAGCCTAGTTCTGCAACGTAGCGAGCTTTACGTGCATCTGGAAGTTCTGGAATAGAAGCTCGAACTGCTTCTTTCCACTCATCATCGATGTAAAGTTCAACTAAGTCTGGCTCCGGGAAGTAACGGTAATCGTCAGATCCTTCTTTCACACGCATTAAGATTGTTTTCTTCGTTGCTTCATCATAACGACGTGTTTCTTGTTGGATGATGCCACCAGATAACAATTCTTTTTCTTGGCGCACTTGCTCATGCTCAAGACCTTTTTGTACGTAAGTGAATGAGTTTAAGTTTTTCAGTTCCGCTTTTGTACCGAACTTTTCTTGTCCAACTGGACGAAGAGAAATGTTCGCATCACAACGCAAGGAACCTTCTTCCATCTTACAATCAGATACACCAGTGTATTGAATGATTGATTTTAACTTCTCTAAGTATGCATATGCTTCTTCTGGCGTACGCATATCTGGCTCAGATACGATCTCGATTAAAGGCATACCTTGACGGTTGTAGTCTACTAATGAACCATCAGCTGTATGCGTTGATTTACCAGCATCTTCTTCTAAATGAAGACGTGTAATACCGATACGTTTCTTTTTACCGTCTACTTCGATTTCAATCCAACCATTTTCACCAATTGGCTTATCAAATTGAGAGATTTGGTAAGCTTTCGGGTTATCTGGATAGAAATAGTTTTTACGGTCAAACTTCGTTTCCGTTGCGATTTCACAGTTTAATGCCATTGCAGCTTTCATTGCAAAGTTAACTGCTTCTTTATTTAAAGTAGGAAGTACCCCTGGGTATCCTAAGTCAATTACACTTGTTTGTGTATTTGGCTCCGCTCCGAATTCTGTTGGACTCGCAGAGAAAATTTTCGAATTTGTTTTTAACTCAACGTGAACCTCTAAACCAATAATTGTTTCTAAATTCATCTATGCTCGCCTCCTTACAGACTTGCTTTTTTTGTATGATAGTCTGTTGCTTGCTCAAACGCATGTGCAACGCGGTAAATTGTCGCTTCATCGAAGTGTTTACCAATAATTTGTAGACCAAGTGGCATGTTGTTAGCACCGAATCCACATGGAACTGAAATCGCTGGAACACCCGCTAAGTTTACTGGGATTGTTAAAATGTCATTTGCATACATTGTCATTGGATCGTCAACTTTTTCTCCCACTTTAAATGCCGGAGTTGGTGTTGTTGGTCCAATAATAACATCATAGTTAGCAAATACATTTTCAAAGTCGTTCTTAATTAATGTACGTACTTGTTGTGCTTTTTTGTAATATGCATCATAGTAACCAGAGCTAAGAGCAAATGTACCAAGCATAATACGACGTTTAACTTCATCACCGAAACCTTCACTACGTGTGTTTTTGTAAAGGTCTAATAAGTTATTTACATTATCAGAACGAACACCGTAACGCACGCCATCAAAGCGTGAAAGGTTAGCAGATGCTTCAGAAGAAGATAGTAAGTAATACGTTGCTAGAGCGTATTTAGAGTGTGGAAGAGATACTTCCTCCCAAGTTGCGCCCATACCTTCTAATACTTTTAAAGCAGCTAGTACTGACTCACGAGCTTCTTCGCCAACACCTTCGCCTAAGTATTCTTTCGGTACAGCAATGCGTAAACCTTTAACATCGCCTGTTAAACCAGCTAAATAGTTTCCAACTTCAACGTTTGCAGAAGTTGCATCCATGCGGTCAATACCTGAAATAGCTTGTAATAAGTATGCATTGTCTTCTACTGTACGTGTAATCGGTCCGATTTGGTCTAGTGAAGATGCGAATGCTACTAATCCGTAACGAGATACGCGTCCGTAAGTTGGTTTTAAACCTACAACACCGCAATATGCAGCTGGCTGACGGATAGAACCACCCGTATCAGAACCTAGAGAGAATAGTACTTCTCCTGCTGCTACAGCTGCTGCAGAACCACCACTAGATCCGCCTGGAACGTAATCTAAGTTCCATGGGTTTTTCGTAGCGTAGAATCCTGAGTTTTCATTTGAAGAACCCATTGCGAACTCGTCCATGTTTAATTTACCGATTGTAATTGTGTCAGCAGCTTTTAGCTTTTGCACAACTGTCGCATCATAAATTGGATCGAAGTTTGCTAACATTTTGCTCGCACAAGTTGTACGAAGACCGTTAGTTACAATGTTATCTTTTACACCAATTGGCATACCGAATAATAAACCATTATCTTCAGCGCCGATTTTTGCATCTAATTCTTTCGCTTTTGCGCGTGCATTTTCTTCATCTAATGTAAGAAAAGCTTTTACGTTATCTTCAACATCCGCAATACGTTTGTAAGATTCTTCTACTAAATCCGTAACGGAAATTTCTTTGTTGTTTAACTTCTTATGTAACTCTGATACTGAATGATCAAATAATGACATCGAAATTCCCCTCCTCTATTCTAATACTGCTGGAACACGGATTTGATTATCTTTGTGATCCGGTGCATTTTTTAATACTTCTTCGACTGGTAAACCTTTTTCTGGTACATCTTCACGCATAACATTTTTCATAGTTAATACATGAGTTGTTGGTTTTACATCTGTTGTATCTAATTCATTTAACTGTTCTGCAAATGTAACAATTGCATCTAGTTGTTTTTGAAATTTTTCTGCTTCTTGATCAGTAATTGCAAGACGTGCTAAATGTGCTACGTGCTTTACATTCTCAACGGAAATTCTTGACACGGCTAGGCCACCTCCATAATATATCGTTCAATCTACAATACTATTGATGATACCAAATTTTCAGTACTTCAAGCAAGTCAACACAGAGTACTTACGCCATTTTTACATAAAAAAAGAAAGGCAAATGCCTTTCTTTACAATCTACTCTTTATCTAACGGTTTATTTTTCGGAAATCTCTCGTTATCTTCTTCATTATCACGAATTGTTTTTTGTAATACAAAACAAGACATCGTTAAAAATAATGTTCCAATTAAATAGTATCCTTTTACACTAAGCGTTTCATCTAACGTATAAATCCCAATTAGCATACCTGAAAGCGCACAAACAAATGAAGTCCATGCTAAAAACGTGAACGCTTGCGTATTACGTCTTCTCATCGTTCTCCCCCTCGTTAGCTGTATACCCATTATAGATAAGTATATTTACCATGATGGATTTTTATGTAAATTCTAGTTTTATATTTATAAATCTATCATAAAAGAATACTATTTTAAAGAAAGTTTTCTGCCTAATCTGAAAAAACAATCTAAACAATTGGTTTTTCAGATTACCTTACTGTTCGCTAGCTACTTTCATTCATAAAAAAAGACCAGGAAAACTCCTGGTCCATTACTCTACTTAACAAACATTGGATTCTACGTTATACAAAATTGGAAGGTACAGAATTAGGGTTCGTTTGTTAAGTTTATATGTTGAACGAACTAACAGCGGAGGGGTTCCTTCTGTTAGTCCATTAAACTCAATCATTATTTTACGATTTTTTCAAGCTCCTCAAGTGAAAGATCAACTGAAATTGAACCATCATTTGTTTCTTTCTTAATTGCATCTGTTACTTCTTTTGAATGGTATAGTTCAATTACTTTTTTCAGTGTTGGATCATCTTTATCTTTCGTACGAGCTGCGAAAATATTAATATAAGGCTTCGCATTTTCATTCTTTGGATCTTCTAAGAAAATAGGATCCTTCGCTGGATCTAATCCAGCTTGACCAGCAACACCGTTATTAATAACTGATGCCGCTACATCTTTTAACACACGAGGTGTTTGCTGTGCGATAACCGGCGTGATTTTTAACTTCTTCGGATTTTCAGCAATGCCGCTTGGATCTCCAAATAAGCCAAAATCTTTTTTAAGCTTTAATACTCCAGCTGCATCAAGAAGTTTTAATGCACGTGCTTGGTTCGTTGGATCGTTTGGAATTGCAATTTCTGAACCATCTGGAATTTCATTTGCCTTCTTATATTTTTCAGAGTATAAACCCATTGGCGCAATTTGTGTTGTACCAACAGCTGTAATATCTAACTTATGCTCTTTTTTAAATTGCTCTAAGAAAGCAATATGCTGAAATGAGTTTAATTCAATATCTCCATCAGCTAAAGCTTTATTTGGAGTTGTATAATCAGAGAACTCCACCAGTTTAATCTTAATCCCTTCTTTTTCAGCTTTTTTCTTCAAAATTTCCCAAGCGTCTCCATCCGTTCCAGTTACACCGACGCGAACTACTTTTTCTTTCGCTCCTGCACCCGTGTCTCCACTTGAGCAGCCACTTAATGCTGAGACTCCTACAATCGCTGATAATGCAAATGCTAAAATTTTCTTCATTTTCTTTTCCTCTCTTCCTTTTTATGATCTACGTAACAAGACTTTCGCAAAGTAGTTTCCTAAATTTTGAGCTATCTGTACGAGAATAATAAGTAAAACAACCGTTACAGACATAACTGATGTATCAAAACGTTGATAACCATATGTCATTGCCAAGTCACCAAGACCGCCACCACCGACAAGCCCAGCAACTGCAGAAAATTCAATTAAACCAACTGTCATAAATGTGACACCTAAGATTAATGGTGCTAACGCTTCTGGTACAAGGATTTCAAAAACGATTCTAATTGGCGAGGCGCCCATTGCTTGTGCTGCCTCAATTACTCCTTTCGGAACGGAAACAAGATTTGTTTCAACCATTCTAGCAATACCAATTGATGCGACTAACGTCATCGGGAAAATTGCTGCTGCTGTTCCAATCGTCGTTCCGATAACACTTCTCGTTAGTGGACTTAACGCTACTAAAAAGATAATGAATGGTACCGGACGAATTGTATTAATTATGATGTTAAGAATAGAAAAGACCCATTTATTTTCTAAAAAGTTTCCTTTTCTCGTTACATATAAAAGTAAACCTAGCGGTATACCAAGAATTGTAGCGAATATAAGGGTTACAATTACCATTAAGAGGGTATCCCCCGTCGCATCTAGTATGCGCGGCCAAAATATACTCCAATCAACTCGCATGAGCTTCTACCTCCTTCAGCTGCACTTGCAGTCTTAGATGTTGTAATGCTTTTTGAATTTCCCTCTGCTCACCTTGCAATTCTACAAGCAGATTTCCAAATAGCACATTTTGAAGTTCAATAATATTTCCGTACAGTACATTTACATCGACGTTATAGTTTTTTGCGATATATGATAGTACCGGCTGCCCTGTCTCCTCACCAGTAAATGTTAGACGATAAATTTGACCACCATTTTGAATTTTCGCTAGAACACTTTCTGGTAAATGATCATTAATAACAGAACGTACAAAGTTTTGAGTCGTCTTTGTTTTTGGTTGCGTGAAAACATCGAACAGTTTTCCTTCTTCAATAACTTTTCCCTTCTCCATTACAGCTACACGGTGACAAATTTCTTTCACAACATGCATTTCATGTGTAATAAGAAGAATTGTTAAATTGTATTCTCGATTTACTTTCTTTAATAAGTTTAGAATTTCTGTCGTCGTTTCTGGATCTAAGGCTGATGTTGCCTCATCACATATAAGAATATCTGGCGATGTCGCAAGTGCTCTAGCAATACCAACACGTTGCTTTTGTCCCCCTGATAGCTGTTCTGGATAATAGTTTGCTTTATCTTCTAACCCTACAAACTTCAGCAGTTCATTCACTCGTTCCTTTATCTCGTTCTTTGGCAATTTCGCTAACTTTAATGGATAAGCAATATTCCCAAACACTGTTCTTGAATTAAATAAATTAAAGCTTTGAAAAATCATTCCGATTCTTTGTCTTAGTTTGCGTAATTCTTTCGTCGATAATGATGTAATATCTTTATCATCTATTGCAATCGTTCCTGACGTTGGTCTCTCTAACATATTTACTAAGCGTAATAATGTACTCTTTCCAGCGCCACTAAAACCGATAATGCCAAAAATTTCGCCTTTCTCAACTGATAATGTTACATCCTCCACCGCATGAACAGATTGCCCAGCTGATTCATACACTTTACTTACATTGTTAAAAGAAATCATTTTTTCCCCTCCTATATGCTGTAAAAACTTGAAGTAGAGCTTTCGAGGTAAAATAAAAAGTGCTCTCCTTCTTATCAACCATAAAGATAAGAAGGAGAGCACTTATATGTACTCGTTCACATCTTCTCATCTTCCAAGCCTTTATATGGCTTGCTGGAGTTAGCACGGTATTAAAAAACCCGTTGCTGAGGTATCGTAGGGCCAGTCCCTCCACCTCTCTGGATAAGAATGTATCGATTTAATTGTCATTTAATTAATTCTCATTATAGAACTCAGAATAATAAGAGTCAATACATTTTTTAGAAAAATATTAATTATTCCTTTATTAAAATTTTCAGATGAAAATTCATGAGAAAATAGTAACTTTCAAGGTTATTTAAAATTCTTCTTCCTCATATTTTTAAACAGGAGAATCCTCTCTACAAATTGAATAAATTTATTTGAATATGAAACTCGGAGGCAGATAAATATATGAAAACAGCTCTTTTACTCGTCGATATTCAAAACGATTATTTTCCAAATGGAAAGATGGAATTGCGTAATCCAGTAGAAGCAAGCGAATATGCTAATCAGTTATTACAACACTTTAGAACAAACAGCGAACCTATTTTTCATATCCAACACGTAGCTATAAAAGATGACGCTACTTTTTTCCTACCTAATACAGAAGGTGTACATATTCACGAAAGCGTACGTCCACTTAGAGAAGAAACCGTTATAGTCAAACATTATCCAAATAGCTTCCGAGAAACTAATCTTCTAGAGCAATTACAGCGTTTAGACATTGAACATGTCGTCGTATGCGGGATGATGACTCATATGTGTATTGATGCTACAGTAAGGGCTGCATTCGATTTTGGCTTTCAATGTACCGTTATACATGATGCTTGTGCTACAAAAGACCTTTCTTTTAAGAACGCTACTATACCAGCTGTTTATATTCATAATACAATTTTAGCAAGTTTGAATAATATATATGCGGAAATACTTAGCAAAAAAGAGTTTGTCCAAAGAAAAAAATCCTTTTGAAAATTCAAAAGGATTTTTTTCGACTATATTATATTTACCATCTATTCATGCCCTATTTTGAGGAATTCATATTCTACTTATAAAAACCTCACTAATTATTTACATTGATACATTATCATTTTTAATATCTTTTGATTGAGTCCAATTTCCCCATAAAAATTGAATATTACATGTACGAGAAGCTTCCTTAAAACTCATTCCTGTTAATGGATAACATGTGATTTTTATACTTGCAAAAATTATAATTGCTATCATTGTTATAACTGTAATTATTATGAAAGCAACTAATAACATCCAAATTGATTGCGCTGGCCAAATATTCAATCTATTCCCAATATATACAACTACTAAATTATGCATTAAATACACACCAAATGAAAAAGCAGATAAAATTTGTATCCACTTAAACATAAACGGATTCATTGAGTAATTTCTAAAATACTCTTTTACTAATAAGAAGATTGAACCTGAAAGCATTACTTCGAATACTCTAACGTATGCCTTAAAATCCTCAGAGTATTCCCCTATTTTAACCGTTGCATACCAAGTACCCAATATAATTAAAAATGTATCTATAACGATTATGGATAGTAACAACCTTTTGGATACCTTCTTCTCATATGTCATTAAATAATAACCTATGAGGAAATACCCTATATATCCGCCTAAAAAGTTCATATCAAAATTAGGATACAACGTAAATATTGGTTTTAATTCATTTGGAACTAGTACTGCAATTGTTGGCAATAGCGAACTTACTATAAACCAAAGAATTAACATGTACTTTATAAGCTCTTTACTTAAAGCATCTACCATTTTCTTCAAAAGAGGAGAAAGAATATACAAAGGAATAATGGCATACATAAACCAAAGATGTACTGTCGCTGCTTGATTCGGCATGTATAAAATACTCTTAATAACATTTGTTATTTGTATCGGCCTTGGCGTAAAGTATAACACAGCAATAGTTGACCATATAATAAATGGCACAATTAATTTTGGCAAACGTTCTGTATAAGTTATTTTAAGTGATTCCGTTTTACTACTCCTCATTAACATCGCACCAGAAATCATAAAGAAGATAGGTACACTCGTACTAAATACAGTTGTCAGTGCATTCGTTATATGCCAAGTACCCGAACCGATATTCCCCCGTAAACTTCCTGCAGCAGTATGAAGAAACACTACCGCAAACATCGAAAATACACGTAGTACGTCAACATATTCAACATAATTCTTTTTATTCATCTAACAATCATCCCTTCCCACATAACATTTCCCCTCACCATTTTTGTCTTTTCCAAAAGTACAAATCTATTATGCCAGAATATAATAAATATTAAAACAATAATTAAAACTTAAAATCTAGATATTCGATTATAAAATCACTTAGTATACTATACAAAATCCTAAAAATAAATTTAATTTTTTTCTTATATATTTAATATTTTCCAAATCAACTACTTAAATAGAGAGTTTTTCTTCTATCTAATTATTGAAGATTCCGAAATCAAGACTCTTGATCTATGTCAATAAAAAAACACTCCTTTCAGTGAGCAAAACCGAAAGGAGTGTTCCTTGTCGAACCATAGATTTTCTTTCAAATTGTATTATACAGGAAATTCTCAAAATGAATACTAAAAAATATGACTAATACGTCAATTTTTCTCATTATTTTATTTCTGTTTACATGTTTATCCCGCTATTAATAGGTTTTAGCTCATTCTCTTCGAACGACGGTAATATATGGGGTTTCAACTTTAAAAGGAGCTCTCCACACTTTGTGAAGAGCTCCTCTACTATTTCTTATAAAGTTTCAGAAGTAGTTTTTGCTTGCATGTGAAGTGCTAAGTAATCAGGTCCACCAGCTTTAGAGTCTGTACCAGACATGTTAAAGCCACCGAATGGTTGGTAACCTACGATTGCACCAGTACATCCACGGTTGAAGTATAAGTTACCAACGTGGAAGTCTTCACGTGCTTTTTCAATATGGTCACGGTTGTTAGTAATAACAGCACCTGTTAAACCGTATTCCGTATTGTTTGCAATTGCAAGTGCATGATCGAAGTCTTTTGCTTTACAGAATGCTACTACTGGTCCAAAGATTTCTTCTTTCATTAAGCGAGCATCTTCTGCAACATCAGCAACGATTGTTGGTTGGATGAACCAGCCTTTAGAATCGTCTCCTTCGCCACCTGCTAAGATTCTACCTTCTTCTTTACCAATTGCAACATAGCTCATTACTTTATCGAATGCAGCTTGGTCATTAACAGGACCCATGTTTGTACCTAATACTGCTGGGTTAGCAACTGTTAATTCTTTTGTTAATTCAACAGCACGATTTAATACGTGATCGTATACATCTTCGTGGATTACTGCACGAGAACATGCAGAACATTTTTGTCCTGAGAATCCGAATGCTGATGCAACGATAGACTTAGCTGCTAATTCAAGATCTGCTTCTTTATCAACAACGATTGTATCTTTACCGCCCATTTCAGCGATAACGCGTTTTAACCAAATTTGGCCTGGGTTTACTTTCGCTGCACGCTCATAAATACGGATACCTACATCACGAGATCCCGTGAAGCTTACGAAACGTGTACGAGGATGATCTACTAAGTAGTCACCAACTTCAGAACCATTACCTGGAACGAAGTTTACTACGCCAGCTGGTAAGCCAGCTTCTTCTAATACTTCCATAAATTTCGCTGCTACTACAGGAGTTGTACTAGCTGGTTTTAGTAATACTGTGTTACCAGAAACTAAAGCAGCTGTTGTCATACCTGCCATAATTGCGAATGGGAAGTTCCAAGGAGAAATGATAACACCTACTCCTAATGGAATGTAAGAGAAACGATTATATTCAATTGGACGGCTTTCTACTGGAATACCGTCTTTTAATTTTAACATTTGACGACCATAATATTCCATAAAGTCGATTGCTTCTGCTGTATCAGCATCTGCCTCATTCCATGGCTTACCTGCTTCTTTTACAAGAATAGCAGAGAATTCATGTTTTCTGCGACGAACGATTGCTGCAGCACGGAATAAAATGTCTGCACGCATTTCTGGCTTTGATTTTCTCCAAGTTTGGAATGTTTCATCCGCTACTTGCATTGCTTTTTCAGCTAACTCACGGCTTGCTTTTGAAACACGACCAACAAGTTCCTCTTTATTTGCAGGGTTTACAGAAACAATTTTGTCTTCTGTAGTAATTTTTTCTCCCCCAATAATTAATGGATAGTCTTGTCCAAGATAAGATTCTACTTTCTTTAAACCTTCTTCAAACGCTAATTTGTTAGCCTCCACTGAAAAATCTGTAAATGGCTCATGTTTGTATGCTACTACCATTTTTTTTAGCCTCCCCTTAGAAAAACGTTTACATTTTACAACATTATTCTACACGATAATTTAGATTTATTCAAATATTCCTAGACTTATATTTTAAAAATTAATAAATTTTTAAAATATAATAAAAAAAAAGAGATTCATACATGCGTATGAATCTACAAAATATGAGTATATTCCAAAACATTTTTCCCGATCAATAATATAGTAACTAATAAAAATAAAGTCCTTACATATCCAACGCCTTTTTGAACCGCAAACTTCGATCCCAAATAAGCACCTAAGATCATTGATAATCCCATGATAATACCGTATTCAAAATGAATTATATCTAAAAATAAAAAAGTAATTAAAGATACAATATTACTAACAAAGTTCAAAAGTTTTCCAGATGCTGCCGCTTGAATAAAATCCAAACCAATTAATAAAAATGCAAAAATTAAAAATGACCCTGTCCCTGGTCCAAAAAATCCATCATAAAATCCTATCATTAAAATAACAAAGAAAAATATTAATGTTTTTCTTTGCGTCATCTTCTTATAGGTAGACACACTTCCCCAATTCTTTTTTGCAATAATATAAATAGCAATAAATACCAACATTACAAGTACTAATGGGCGTAAAATATCCGATGGAATAAATTTTACTACTAAAGCACCTGCAACAGCTCCGACAATAGTTAACGGGATTAACTTTCCTACAATTTTAAAATCAACTTTTCCTGATCGAATGAAATACATCGCACTCGTAAACGTCCCCATTGTTGCTGCTAATTTATTCGTTGCAATTGCCGAAGCTGGCGATAAGCCAACAAACATAAGCGCAGGAAGCGAAATTAACCCTCCTCCTCCAACAACGGAATCAATAAAAGCTGCTAAAAAACCGAATGCAATTAATAAAATAATGACTTGAAAACTTAATTCTTCCATGAACTTTACCCCTTACCCCTATTATTTACAACATTTTAAATTATAACAAAATTACATAAGAAAAAAAGCTGTTCCATAGAGGAACAGCCTTCATATTTAATCTAAAATTTTCACAAGTGGTTCATCTTGTTTTGCTTCACGTATAATAATAGCTTCTGGGCGTTCTACAGATTTAATCGTTACTTGTACTTTCATATAATTCGGGAAGTATTCCATAACAAGCCCTGCCACATATTGTGTAAAACCAATTATTTCAGCTTTTCCATTAAACTGGACAGGAATATCAAGCTTCATTTCTCTTAATTCATCATCTCTATACATACCAGTACCAATAACAGCTGTATAGTCGCCTTGGAAATAATCGCTTAGTTTTGCCTTAAAGTTGGATACTCTTGCAAGATCTTCACGTTTATTATCTGTTTTCGCTTGCTCTGATGGGAACAAGTAGTATTTCTCATTAATTTGTTTCCAATCTTCAACCGTTTCACTACCTTTTTCTACATTTGCATAAGAAACAAAGTTACCTGGTACGAGCGAAGACTTTGGAGATTGGCGATAAATCGCAAATGTTATCGGAATATTTTTTGTATCAGGTTGTTTTTGATGTATGACTTTCAAAATTTCTTGCGCCATTTTTTTCCCTTCAGCTAACATCTTTTCATCCGGGATTGCAGCTTCACGTGGATAACCATGCTCTTCGTTAAAATATTGAACAGAATTCATTGCTAATCCAACTACCATACCAACACGTTCCTCGCTGTTATCGCCTTTTTTCACATAATAATCATGCTCTAAAATATTTGAAATATATATTGGATTTTTTTTATTTTTCACTTCTAGTGATTCGGATCCCGTTCCTAACGCAGGGTTTAATCCTATATTAGGAAATTTAACTGCATCTTTTTTTAATTTGTCCTCTAGTTCCTTTTGTTCAGCATCTGTACGTTTTCTTTTAACAAGCATCTGTATCACTTGAGTATCTAGAGCACTTCCGCCTTTTAAAAAATTATCTTTCGTATTAAATGATTCTTTTGCAATTCGCATTAATCCTGTTTCAAATTCATCTATATCAAGACGACTATTTAGCCCTTGCACCACTAAACCACGTGCATTTCCACCATCAAATGGAATAGTCGTCTTATAATATTCATCCGAAATAGCGTATTTTGGAACAACTGATTGTTCTTTTGCTTTCCCCGATTTCTCAGCCACTTTTTCATCTTTGTCGGCACCTGCACTACACCCACTTACAAGTAGGCCCAGGCTTAATATCGCTAATGCTATTTTTTTCATGGTAAGTTTGCACCTCTTACTTATTTAGCTCTTGTAAGAACCTCTCTTCATTCCAAACCTCAACATTATGTTTCTCCGCTTGTGCTAATTTCGAACCAGCTGCTTCACCTGCAACAACCAAATCCGTACTCTTACTAACACTTCCTGTTACTTTTCCACCTAATGCCTCAATCTTCTTCTTCGCTTCACTTCGTCCCATAACTTCTAGCTTACCTGTTAAAACAACCGTTTTTCCTGCGAAGTAAGATTCAACATTTTGTAAATCTGCAATTTTTATACCTTTGTATGTCATATTCACGCCATACTCTTTAAACTGCTGTAATAATTCTAATACATCTTCATTATCAAAATATGTCACAACAGATTGAGCCATTTTTTCGCCAATTTCATTAATTGCTTTTAGTTCTTCTTCTGTTGCTTTTACAAGCTCATCCATCGTTTCAAAGTGCTCTGCAAATGTACGTGCTGCTTTCGCTCCAACGTGGCGAATTCCAAGACCAAATAATAATCGCTCTAACGAGTTTTCTTTAGAATTTTCAATTGCTTGTATTAAGTTTGTTGCTGATTTTTCACCAAAACGTTCTAACTGTAATAATTGCTCTTTCGTCAATGCATATAAATCAGCAAATGTACGAATATAATCTGCATCAAAGAGTTGTGTAATGACACGTTCTCCAAGTCCATCAATATTCATCGCATTTCTTGAAACGAAATGGATTAATCCCTCTCGAATTTGAGCCGGACAAGTCGGATTTATACATCGAAGTGCTACTTCTTCTTCTAAACGAACAAGTTCACTCTCACATGCTGGGCAATGCGTTGGCATACGGTATTCTTCTTCTTCACCAGTACGCTTATCAAAAATAACGTTCACAACTTCAGGAATAATATCTCCAGCCTTCTTCACAACAACGTAGTCACCAATTCGAATATCTTTTTCACGAATCAAATCTTCGTTATGTAAAGAAGCACGGCGAACAATCGTACCAGCAACTCTCACTGGCTCTAGCTCTGCAGTCGGCGTTACAACCCCTGTTCGGCCAACACTTAATTCAATGCCTGTTAGTCTCGTTACAACTTCTTCAGCTGGGAATTTATAAGCAATCGCCCATCTTGGACTCTTCGCTGTAGTTCCTAGACTTTCTTGAAGAGCAACATCATCTACTTTTATAACGATTCCATCAATCTCATAATCAAGATGCGGACGTTTTTCTTGCCATTCTTCTACATAAGCTATAACCTCTTCGATTGTTTCACATGTACGGCGATTTGGATTTGTCTTAAATCCGAGTTCACCTAAGAAATCAAGCGATTCACTGTGCGATGGAATTGTTTTTTCTTCTACATTCGCAAGACCGTACACAAACATAGATAAGTTACGCTTCGCTGCAATTTTCGGATCAAGTTGACGTATTGAACCTGCTGCTGCATTACGCGGATTCGCAAATACGTCTTCTCCATTTTGCTCTTTTTCTTCATTTAGTTTAACGAATGAACGCTTCGGCATATAAGCTTCGCCTCGTGCTTCTAACGTTACTTCTTCATTTAAAAGAAGCGGGATAGCTTTAATCGTTTTTAAATTTTGAGTAATATCTTCACCCGTTACACCATCACCACGTGTCGCCCCTTGAATGAAGCGTCCTTTTTCATAATGAAGCGAAACGGCAAGCCCGTCAATTTTTAATTCACATATATATCTTACATTCGCACCATCAATTCCTTGACATACTCTTCTGTCGAAATCACGCAAATCCCCTTCGTTAAATGCATTCCCTAAACTTAACATTGGTGACTTATGTGTTACTTTTTCAAATATATCAAGAATAGTTCCCCCAACGCGAACGGAGGGAGAATCTTCACTCATAAACTCTGGGTTCTCTGCTTCTAATTTTATAAGCTCCTGCATATCACGGTCATATTCCGCATCAGAAACAGAAGGATTGTCTAATACGTGATATTGATAATTAAATGTATTTAACAAATCACGCAGTTCTTCTATACGTTTTTTTGCTATCTCTTTTGACATATCCTCATTCCTTTCTATTGTTTCGTCACAGGTGCAAATTTTGCTAACAAACGTTTAACACCAATTGGGCTTGGGAACGCAATATCTAATTCTTTTGCATCACCTTCACCTTTTACACTTACAACTGTACCGATTCCCCATTTTTGATGGGAAGCTTTATCGCCTACTGCCCAGCCAATTTGCTCACCGCCTGTCGTCTTAGCTGCTGGACGCGCGAAAGCTGAACGAGAGCGTGTTGTGGTTGTCGTTGTCATTTTACTGCTACTTGCTGTTCTGCCTTTTGCACCAAACGAATTTTCACGCTTCGGCGCTGTTTCATTTAATGATTCCACTAGTTCTGCCGGGATTTCTGTAATGAAGCGAGACGCAGCATTCATACTTGTTCTACCAAATAAAGTACGCATTTGCGCATTAGATAAATATAACTCTTCTTCTGCACGAGTAATACCTACATAAGCAAGACGACGTTCTTCTTGCATTTCATCCTCTTCCATAAGAGAACGAGTATGAGGAAATATCCCTTCCTCTAAACCAACAATAAAGACAACCGGGAACTCTAATCCTTTTGCTGAGTGCATCGTCATTAAAATAACTTCTTCACCAGCAGTTGGGTCTTCATCTACACGATCAATATCAGCAACAAGTGCTAAATCTGTTAAGAATGCAACAAGGCTCTTATCTTCACTTTGAGATTCAAATGTTTGCGTAACAGATAAGAATTCGTCTAAGTTTTCTAAACGACCTTCCGCTTCTAAAGAACGCTCATTTTTCAACATATCGCGATAGCCTGTTTTTTCAATAACTTCTTCTACTAATTCTGTAACAGATAAATACTCTTGCATATTTACCCAGTTGTGTAATAAACTTGCGAATTCTTTTACTGCCTTTGTAATTTTTGCACTTACTCCAACATGCTCAATCTCATCAAATACAGCAGTTAATGAAATTCCGTTTTGCACACCATAATTAATAATTTTATCGATAGAAGTCGCACCAATACCACGCTTTGGCATGTTAATAATACGTGCAAAACTAATTTCATCATCTGGATTACCGATTAAACGTAAGTACGCCAAAATATCTTTAATCTCTTTACGGTCGTAGAACTTAGTTCCCCCGACAATTTTGTACGGAATGTTAGATTTAAGGAAAATCTCCTCGACCATACGAGACTGAGCATTCGTACGATATAGCACTGCAAAATCAGTGTATTTTCGTTTCCCCATTTGAAGATCGTCACGAATTTTTTTCGCAACAAAATATGCTTCGTCCTTTTCAGTTGCGGCACGATAATACGAGATTTTACTTCCAACTTGATTGTCTGTCCATAATTTCTTCGGTTTACGATTCGTATTTTTTTCAATAACAGCATTCGCTGCATTTAAAATATTTTGTGACGAACGATAGTTTTGTTCTAACAAAATTACCTGTGCATTCTCATAGTCTTTTTCAAATGACAAAATGTTAGAAATATCTGCACCACGCCAGCGATAAATAGACTGGTCAGAGTCACCTACAACGCAAAGATTTTTAAAACGTGCTGCCAAATGTTTAACAAGAAGATATTGCGCTTTGTTCGTATCTTGATACTCATCAACATGAATATATTGGAACTTACGCTGATAAAACTCTAATACTTCTGGAACACGTTCGAATAGCTGAATCGTCGTCATAATTAAATCATCAAAGTCTAATGAATTATTTTTCAAAAGACGTTTTTGATACTCTGTGTATACATCGCTCGTTAATTTTTCATATGGATCAGCCATTGTAATTTTTTTTGCATATTTATCCGCAGATAACAATTCATTTTTTGCATTACTAATACCCGCTAAAATAGAGCGCGGCTCAAATTTCTTCGGATCAATATTGCGCTCTTTCATAATTTTTTTGACTACAGTTAGCTGATCACCTGAATCTAAGATTGTAAAGTTACGATTAATACCAATACGATCGATATCGCGTCGTAAAATACGTACACACATAGAGTGGAACGTCGAAATCCAAATATCTTCTGCTTCTGGTCCCACAAGTTTATCAATACGCTCGCGCATTTCACGAGCTGCTTTATTTGTGAAGGTAATAGCTAGTACATTCCATGGTGCTACACCTTTTTCACCAAGCAAATACGCAATACGGTGTGTTAACACTCGTGTCTTACCACTACCTGCACCTGCCATTAGTAGCAGTGGTCCATTCGTTGTTTGTACTGCTTTTTGTTGCTGTGGATTTAAACCGTTTAATAACTTATCTGTCATACTCATATACGCCTGCACCTACTCTCCTTTTACTGCTTTAACTGTTTTTAACGCCGATTTTATATCATCATAAATAATATTTCCAACAACTACTGTATCAGCATATTGCGCCATTTCTTTCGCCTGTTCTGCATTAGAAATACCACCGCCATAATATAACTTGGCTTGTTTCAATTCTGCTTTTACATTTTTAACAAGTTCAACATCTCCATACGTACCGCTATATTCTAAATAAAATATCGGTAAATGTAATAACTTGTCTGCTAAACGCGCATATGCAATAACGTCATCTTCTGTTAAATCACATTTCGCATCTGTAAGCTGAGCTACTTTCGCTTCGGGATTTAAAACACAATACCCTTCCATAAAAATTTCGTCCCAGTCCATAATATCCCCAAATTCTTTCAATGCCTCATGATGAACACCTGTTACCCATTCTACTTTTCGGCTATTTAAAACACTTGGGATGTAATAAAAATCAAATCCTGGTGTAATTGCTTCTACATCAGAAACCTCTAATACACAAGGAACTGCATATCTACGAATGCTAACTAGCATGTGTAATACGTTATCAATTGTAACTCCATCACTTCCGCCTACAATAACAGCATCCGTTCCAGACTCACAAATCATTTCTAAATATTCATCGCTTAACTCCTTATTTGGATCAAGCTTAAATACATGTTTCCATCCGGAAATATCGTACATGAAAACACCCTTCCTTTTCTCTAGTTATATCTATAGTTCTGTTTAAAATAACAGTTAGTTTTTATCTTGATTTTTTAAAATAGCTATCAAATATTTTTCAAAAAGAAGGATTTAATTTCACCTTCTTTTAATGCATTCTTTCATTATAACAAAAAAAGCTACTGACACACACGCCGATTCCAACATCTTTTTCAACGTCAAATGTTGGATTACATATCCCAAAAATCACACGGGATACTAATAAGAGAAGTAGTATTTACTATTTCAATTTTCATAAAAAGGAGTGTTTTTCTAATGAAGCAAAACATCGGGACAATAAACGCTCTAATTCGAATTACACTTGGGCTTGTCCTCTTCGGATGTAGTGCAACTAAACTTGTACGCAAGCCGTGGTGCACTTGGTCTAACATTTTTCTATGGATTGGTGCAATGAAAGTTGCAGAGGGAATTGTTCGCTTCTGCCCTATTGTTGAAGCGTGGAAATTTGGAAAATACATGAATATGGGCGCATTTAAAATGCCTGGCATGAATTTTGCTGAAAAAGGACATGCTAAAGAAGAAGTGAATCAAACTTCCGCTCATGACAAGCCAAAGTCAAAGGGAAGTTATGACGCTTCTGACAAAGAGATTGAGTCAGCGATTGAAGAAATAATCCTGGCAAAACCGCTTTGAATCATTTGTCACGATGCAAGATGCTCTCAAAGGGACTTAGCTGCTGCAGTGGGCGGTTAAGTCTTCTTTATTTTACCATAAAACAGAACGTATATTCTTATTTCTAACTTTAAAATGTACATAAAAGATATCAATCAATAAATTTCAGAAAATTAGGTGCATACCCCTTGCTTAAAATGATATAAAAGTGATATCATTTTTATATCAGGAGGCGATCATATGAAAGAAAAACAAGTATTTTATGTAAATGGTTTTCTCGGTATTATTGGAATTTTGATTTTAGCTGCTATCGGTGTATTTTTCCTTGCACAAGAAATTTTTGTAGGAGCAGCACTAACTATTATATTAGCGGCAATTCTCGCTACAGGTATCGGTATTGTTCAACCGAATCAAGCGAAAGTTATTACGTTCTTTGGTAATTATTTAGGAACAATTCGTCAAAATGGTTTATTTTTAACAATTCCATTCGCATTCCGTCAAACTGTCTCATTACGTGTTGAAAACTTTAATAGTAAGAAATTAAAAGTAAACGATGTTGAGGGAAATCCGATTGAAATTGCAGCTGTTATTGTATATAAAGTAGTTGATTCTGCAAAAGCAATGTTCGGTGTTGAACATTACGATCGATTTGTAGAAATTCAAAGTGAAACAGCAATCCGCCACGTCGCAACAAAATATCCTTATGACAATTTCCAAGATGAAACTTGCATTACGTTACGCGGGAATACTGAAGAAATCTCTGAAGAATTAAAGCGTGAGTTAGAAGCGCGCCTTGAAATCGCAGGCGTAGAAGTATTAGAAACTCGTTTAACACATTTAGCTTATGCAACAGAAATTGCCCATGCGATGCTACAACGTCAACAAGCAAAAGCGGTATTAGCTGCTAGAAAAGAGATTGTTGAAGGTGCTGTGAAGATGGCGAAGGATTCAATCCATATGTTAGATGAGGAAGGCGTACTTGAATTAGATGACGAGCGTAAAGCGAATATGGTAAACAACCTATTAGTTGCCATCGTTTCAGATAAAGGTGCGCAACCAGTTATTAATACAGGAAGCCTATACTAAGGGCTATAAGTAATTATGGCTAAAAAGAAAAGCTTTCCATTACGTATTGATCCTGAATTACACGCAGTCATCGAAAAATGGGCAAATGATGAGTTTCGTAGCGTCAATGCACACATCGAGTATTTACTTCGAGAAATGGCAAAGCAAAAAGGAAAATTGAAGAAAGATAAAGATGCATGAACAAACAGCCCACTGAATTTTCAGCGGGCTGTTTTTATACAAAGCAAGTCATCAATAAACTTGCTTAACGCTGCTGTTCTCACACTATCTTTCCGATAAATAAAATAAGTCGGAATAAACCTGTTTTCATGTACTAACGGTGTATGAATAAGTTCTTTATGGCTATCAAATTGCTCTGCTACTTCACGTGGTAACATAGACACCCCAAGTCCAGCTTTTACGCACCCAATAATACCGTCTAAAGAATTTAATTCCATTATTTTTTTTGGAACAATCCCTTCAGATAGTAACCATTCTTCTAAAACTTTTCTATAAAAACAACCTGATTGAAAAACGATAAAAGACTGCGATTCCGAATATCCGTTATCCCACAAAACATTCCGCTTTGAAAGTAACATCATTTCCTCTTGGAATACTTCTATCTTTTCTAAAGCTGGATCAGCTATACAATCAGCTACAAATGCCCCCTCTATTTCATATAAGAGTACCTTCTTCGTTAATTCTTCCGTATTGTGCGTTTGCAACATAATTTCCACTTCTGGATAGCGCATATGATAATTAGCTAAAATCGTGGGCATTCTAACAGCTGCTGCTGTTTCCATCGCTCCAATTTTCAATACTCCTCCAGGCTCCGCTGTATGTTTCACTTGCCTTTTTGATTCATTTAATAATTGAATCATTTTTTCAGCGTATGTTAACAACTTTTCTCCGGCTGGTGTTAATGTAACTCCATCTCGATGCCTATAAAATAATTGTGTTTCATATTCAGCTTCTAGCCGTTTTATTTTTGCTGTTATGTTTGATTGAACAAAATTCAACCGAATAGCTGCTCTTGAAATACTTTTCTCCTGCGCGACCATATAAAAAGCTACAAAATCTTGTAAGTTCATTCGTTCATATCCCTTCGTTCATATCATTAATTTTGATATTACATATAAAAAATCAGTATTTTACGCCCCATATATATTCCTCTATCATATATATTAGAAGATATTTCAAGAAGGGAGATTATATGAAAGAAACAAAAACATGGAAAATGATTATAGCTGGGATATGTTCTTTAATAGCTGTCATGGGTATTAGTCGGTTCGCCTACACACCGATTATTTCTTTTATGGAAAAGCAAGCCCATATAGAAGATGACCTCGCTGGATATTTAGCGTCCAGTAATTATCTTGGTTATTTACTTGGGGCATTCTTTATTGGATTCATTACGATAAAAAATCGTGAAAAAATATTACACCACTGTTTATTCTTCAATGTTCTTTCAACTCTTTGTATGGGCTTAACCTCTTATATCTTTTTATGGTTTCCCCTTCGCTTTATCGGTGGTTTCACAAGTGCAATTGTATTTGTTCTTGCCTCTAGTATTGTTTTAGATTATTTATTTCAAAGTAATAAAGTCATGCTAGGTGGCATGATTTATAGCGGTGTTGGAATTGGCATTATTTTCTCTGGAAGTTTCGCACCTTTATTCAACTCAATTTGGAATTGGCAAGGTGCATGGATTGGGTTAGGAATTATTAGTTTTAGTTTAGCTATCCTTGTATGGAAATGGTTAAGAGAGGACAGTAGACATACTATACAGCAACCAAAAAGTACTATACAAGCTACATCTCATAGAAAAAGCTATTTATTTTGGCTTATTTTAGCTTACGGATTCGAAGGATTTGGCTATATCATTACAGGGACCTTCCTTGTCACCATTGTAGAAAGAATTACACTATCACCCTTCTATGCATCTTGTAGCTGGATTATTGTCGGTATTGCTGTCATCCCATCTAGTTACCTTTGGTCCACTGTTGCTCGGAAGTACGGACCAACACGAGCTCTTACATCCGCCTATATGTTACAAATTATAAGTGTACTTTCTCCACTCCTTATTCCAAACCTTTTTGGGGCATTTCTAAGTGCATTCCTTCTAGGTGCTACATTCGTCGGAATTACAATTTTAACAACTACAGAAGCAAAACGAATAAGACCGAATGAAAGTAATAAAATCATTGGTTATACGACAGGTGTTTATGGGATTGGCCAAATTATCGGTCCAATCTTTACAGGTATTATTGCGGAGCAAATGCAAAGTTTTTCCCTCCCACTCCTTGTCGCTGCTCTTACGTTAATCATCTCAATACTGCTATTATTAATTGGAGAAATAAGATGTAAGCAGGTAGAGAAAAAGTGTATATAGATACAAATAGTTTATAATCTCTTGAAAAGATTCAACGTACTATACTCTATTTCCTATAAAAAAAGAAGCTAACATATGTTAGCTTCGCGTAATCTCATGCCCAATCGCACGATATCCTATATCACTACGATAAAATAAGCCATCGCTCTCAATCTTTGCGATTTCTTTATACACTCTATCTTTCGCTTCTTGTAAGTCTTTCGCTTTATAAGCAATAAATAGTACACGGCCACCATTTGTTACAAAATCCCCATGCTTCATCGCTGTACCTGAATGAAAGACAATAGCATCTTCTAAACGATCTAATCCTGTAATAATTTCACCTTTTTTATACGCTTCTGGATATCCTTTTGAAGCAAGTACAACACCAATTACTGCTTCCTCTGACCACTCTAACACTAACTCACTTTCATCTAATACAGCGTTACATACATCAACTAAATCATTTTCTAAGCGAGGTAATACAACTTCTGTTTCAGGATCACCAAAGCGTGCATTAAATTCAATTACCTTTGGACCATCATTTGTTAAAATAAGCCCTGCATATAAAATCCCTGTAAACGATCGATTTTCTTGGAGCATTGCTTGAGCAGTTGGATGTAATACGGTTTGAATCGCTTCTTGGACTGCTGATTCTGGAATTTGTGGTACTGGAGAATATGCACCCATTCCGCCTGTATTTGGGCCTTTATCAGCATCAAAAGCTCGTTTATGGTCCTGAGCGATTACCATCGGATGTACAGTTGTTCCATTTACAAATGCCATTAATGAAAATTCTTGTCCATCTAAAAACTCTTCAATAACAACCTTCTTACTTGCCGCGCCGAACTTCACATCTTGTAGCATTTCTTTCACAGCCTGTAATGCCTCTTCAAGCGTCATTGCTACCGTTACCCCTTTACCAGCAGCTAATCCGTCAGCTTTAATAACGATTGGTGCACCAACTTTTTGAATGTACTGTACTGCTTCTTCATAATCGGTAAAAGTTTCGTACGCCGCAGTTGGAATATCATACTTTTTCATAAGCTCTTTTGTAAAAGCTTTACTACCTTCAATAACAGCAGCCGCTTTATTCGGACCAAATACGCGAAGTCCCTCTTCTTTAAAACGATCAACAATTCCATTCATAAGTGGAATTTCTGGTCCAACGAAAGTTAACTCAATATTATTCTCTTTGGCAAATAAAACTAATGCATCAAAATCATTTTCATCAATATCAACTGGTATTGCAACATCTCGCATACCTTCATTACCTGGTGCTACATATACCTTTTTCACTTTTGCAGATTGTGCAAACTTCCAAGCTAAAGCATGCTCACGCCCACCGCGGCCAATTAGTAAAACATTCATATTTCATCCCCCAATAATTAAATAAGTACAAACTAGAAGCTATGCTCCTAGTTTGCTTTTTCATATCAATAAAAGGTTATCTTAACCAGACTTTTTAAACATCCATCTCAATAAAGGTTTAAAAAGGAGGATCAAGAGCACCGAGCAGGTCTAGGCGCATTTGCCAGGAGGACACGGAGTGTAGCTTTCCTACATGAGTACCGCACTGGCGATGCAACGACGACATGCGAAGGTTATCTTGACCGGACTTTTTAAACATCCTCTATTAGTGTTTGAAATGACGTACGCCAGTGAACACCATAGCAATCCCATACGTATCTGCCACTTTAATAGAATCTTCATCACGGATTGATCCGCCTGGTTGAATGATTGCTGTAATTCCCGCTTTTGCTGCTTCTTCTAATGTATCTGGCATTGGGAAGAAAGCATCAGATGCAAGCGCGCTACCTTGTGCTTTTTCACCAGCTTGTGTAATCGCGATTTTTGCAGAACCTACACGGTTCATCTGTCCCGCACCGACACCAATTGTCATGTCATCTTTCGCTAAAACAATTGCATTTGATTTCACATGTTTTACAACTTTCCAAGCTAGTTTTAAATCTTTCCATTCTTGCTCTGAAGGTTCACGTTTCGTTGGAATTGAAATTGTACTTTCATCTAATGATAACGTATCTTCCTCTTGAACGAGAAGTCCACCTTGTACAGAAGTTAGTTTTTTGCTTGCACTTGTCGCTTTTTCAATATTTATAGTTAATAAACGTAAGTTCTTCTTACTTTGCAACACTTCTAAAGCTTCTTGCGAGAACGAAGGTGCGATAACAATTTCTAAGAAAATTTCATGTAACTTTTCTGCTGTAGCTTTATCAATTTCACGATTTGCTGCAATAATACCGCCGAAGATTGATACTGGATCTGCTTCATAAGCACGAGTATATGCTTCGTGAATATTAGTTCCTACTCCAACACCACATGGATTCATATGTTTTACTGCTACTACTGCTGGTTCTGTAAATTCTTTTACGATGCTAAGCGCTGCGTCTGCATCATTAATATTGTTATACGATAATTCTTTACCGTGTAATTGTTCTGCGTATGCAACAGAAGAAGTTGCTGCGAATGGCGCTTTATAGAAAGTTGCTTTTTGATGTGGGTTCTCGCCATAACGTAAGTCTTGCTTTTTCTCAAATGTCACAGTTAATGTTTCTGGACTTTCTTCACCCATTTGCTCTGTTAAGTAGTTAGAAATTAACGCATCATACGCTGCTGTATGACGGAATACTTTCGCTGCTAGTTTACGTTTCGTTTCCTCTGCTACTTCACCGTTCTCTTTCAGTTCTGCTAACACAATATCATAATCTACTGGATCTACAATTACAGATACGAATTTATGATTTTTCGCAGCAGAGCGAATCATTGTCGGGCCACCGATATCAATATTTTCAATTGCATCAGCAAATGTTACATCAGGCTTAGCGATTGTTTCTTTAAATGGGTATAAGTTAACAACAACAAAATCAATTGCTTGAATACCTAATTCATTCATTTGCGCTACATGTGTTTCATTATCACGAACTGCTAATAGACCACCATGAATATTTGGATGTAAAGTTTTCACACGACCATCCATAATTTCAGGGAAACCAGTTACTTCAGAAATACCAATTACTTGTAAGCCGTTTTCTTCTAGTAACTTTTTCGTACCACCTGTTGAAATAACTTCAATCCCTTGCTCTAGTAACCCTTTAACAAATTCTACTACTCCTGTTTTATCTGAAACACTTACTAATGCACGCTTTTTCATTTATCCTTCACCCCTGGTTGTATGTTAGTTAACAGTTGCTTCTTTCACAGACTGAACAATTTGATTCACTGTATTTACGTATAATTTATGTTCAACTTGCTGAATTTTCTTTTGTAAGCTTTCTCTCGTATCCCCTTCAGAAACAACCACTGCTTCTTGCGCAATAATTGGCCCTGTATCCATACCTGCATCTACATAATGAATTGTTACTCCAGTTACTTTCACACCTGCTTCTAACGCTTGACCGACAGCATCTTTACCCGGAAAGCTCGGTAGTAATGATGGATGAATATTAATAATCTTTCCGCCGTATGCTTCTAGTAACGTCGGCCCGATTAAACGCATATATCCAGCTAAAATAATATAATCAATTTCATATTCTTCTAGCTTCTTTAATATCTCTTTTTCAAACGCTTCTTTAGACTCATATGCTTTCGCTGAAAAAGCGAAACACGGAATATGATGATAATGCGCTCGCCCAACAGCACGTGCTTCTGGTTTATCACATACTAATAAACTAATTTCTGCATCCAATCTTTTTTCTTCTACCGCATTAACGAGAGATTGAAAGTTAGATCCACTTCCAGAAGCAAAAACTGCTAATCTACTCATAGTGCTTTGCCCCCATTAAAAGTAACGCCAGCTCCTTGTACAGTACGTCCAATAATACGAGCCGTTTCTCCTTGCTCTTCAAGAAGACGGACAACATCTTTTGCATCTTCTTCCTTCACTGCTACTACCATACCAATACCCATGTTAAAAATATTGAACATTTCTTTCTCTTCCAGTTTCCCAACTTCTTGAAGTAAATGGAAGATCGGCTGAATTTTCCAAGATCCTAGTTCAATCTCAGCACCAATTCCTTCTGGCAACATACGTGGGATATTTTCAATAAATCCGCCCCCTGTAATATGCGCCATACCGTATACTTCATGCTTCTTCAATAGTTCTAAAATAGGTTTGACATAAATTTTCGTTGGTTTTAATAATTCTTCACCAAGAGGTAGTTCTAAGCGTCCATAAATACGCTCTAAAGATAGTTCTCCATCTTCTAGTAACACTTTTCGTACTAAAGAGTAACCATTGCTATGAATACCGCTAGATGCTAAGCCAATTAGCACGTGACCAGCTTCAATCTTTTCACCTGTTACAATTTTCTTTTTATCAACAATCCCAACTGTAAAACCAGCTAAATCATATTCTTCCGTAGAATACATTCCTGGCATTTCAGCTGTTTCTCCACCGATTAATGCACAACCAGCTTGGCGACAGCCCTCTGATATACCTTTGACGATGTTTTCAATTTTACTAGGTTCAGCTTTACCACAAGCAATATAATCAAGGAAGAAAAGCGGCTCTGCTCCTTGGACAACAATATCATTTACACACATTGCTACTGCATCAATACCAATTGTGTCATGTTTATCTGCCATAAAAGCGAGCATCAATTTTGTTCCCACGCCATCTGTTCCAGATACTAATACAGGTTCTTCTAATGCAAATTTTGATAGATCAAACATACCTCCAAAACCGCCTAAACCGCCTAGTACTTCTTTTCTCATAGTTGTTTGTACGTGTTTTTTCATGCGAGATACCGCTTCATATCCAGCTTCAATATCTACTCCTGCTTGCTTATATGCATTCGCCATCGTTATTTACACCTCGTCTTTTAATTTCTCCCCATCCAGGGCGGGCCGTTTTAAGAAAAAAGCTAGCTTCTACAGCAAAAGAAGTAGAAGCTTTTTTCACTTTTCTTATTTCATACTTTCTAAAAGCTCTTGCTCATAATCATAAAGAGCTGTTGGATAGTCCCCATTAAAGTAAGCCATGCATAGGCCGCCATATTTCCCTTCATATGGACGTCCAATTGCATCTACTAATCCATCTTCGCTTAAAAATGTTAAAGAATCTGCTCCGATCATTTCGCGGATTTCTTCTACTGTATTATTTGCTGCAATTAATTCTTTTCTCGTTTGAATATCAATGCCATAGAAACATGGATATTTCAGAGGTGGTGAAGCAATTCTTACATGAACTTCTGTCGCTCCAGCCTCACGAAGCATACGAACAATTCGTTTACTTGTCGTTCCTCTTACGATAGAGTCATCAATCATAACAACTCGTTTCCCCTCAACCACACCTCTTACTGCGGAAAGCTTCATCTTAACCCCTTGCTCACGCAGTTCTTGAGAAGGCTGGATAAAAGTACGTCCAACGTAACGATTTTTAATTAATCCTAATTCATACGGAATGCCTGTTGCCTCCGCATAGCCAATCGCAGCTGAGATACTAGAGTCTGGTACACCAGTAACAACATCCGCTTCAATAGGAGCTTCCGCTGCTAAACGTTTTCCCATATTTTTACGCGCTGCATGAACGTTAACACCAGCAATATTAGAATCTGGTCGTGCAAAGTAAATATATTCCATACTACAAATCGCATGTTCTACATCGTTTGTGAAACGATCTACGTGAATTCCTTCATCATTAATGATAAGTAATTCACCAGGTTCTACATCGCGAATGTATGTTGCACCTACTACATCAAAAGCACATGTTTCAGATGCTACAACGTAAGCATCCCCCATCTTTCCAATTGAAAGCGGACGGAATCCATTTGGATCTAACGCAACGATCATTTCATTTCCAGTTAGTAAAAGATACGCAAAAGCACCTTTCACTTTATTTAGAGCCTCTTTTACACTTTCAATTAAAGAGTCTTTCGTACTACGTTTAATAAGATGTAAAAGTACTTCTGTATCTGAACTAGTTTGAAAAATACTTCCCTCTGCTTCTAATTCACGACGAAGCATTTTTGCGTTAATTAAATTTCCGTTATGAGCTAACGCCATACTATGATCGGAAAAACGGAACAACAATGGTTGAACGTTAGCAACTTCACTTCCACCAGCTGTTGCATATCGTACATGTCCGATTGCTGATTTTCCATTTAATCCTTCTAACTCACCTCTTGAAAACACTTCTGATATTAAACCTAACCCCTTGTGACCGACGATTTTTTCCCCATTATTTACGACAATGCCTGCGCCTTCTTGCCCACGGTGCTGTAAACTGTGCAATCCGTAGTATGAAACTTGTGCTGCATTTTCATGCCCCCAAATTCCGAAAACGCCACATTCTTCGTTTAACCCCTTTATTTCAGCAAGCATGGGATTGCCCCTTTCCAAGCCTTTCTCATTTCATCTACATTTGCTGTAAGTAATACTTCATTTTCTTCATTATGAATTGTTACTTCATTTGTACTTGTTACTTCTCCAACTTGGATTGCTTCTACCGCTTTCTCAAACGCCTCTTTATTTTCACGTTTTACAGTTATCACGAAGCGAGACTGTGATTCAGCGAATAATGCTGCTGTTGCTTCTCCATCTAATTTCACAGTAGCACCTAAGCCGTTAGCACCAATTGCACTTTCTGAAATTGCAACTGCTAAACCACCCTCAGCAACATCATGTGCAGATTGAACAAGACCAGCTTGAATTGCTTCTAATACTTGTTTTTGGCGTTTTAATTCTACATCTAGATCGATACTTGGTGATTGACCGAAAATTTTTCCGTGAATCATTTTCTGTAATTCACTTCCGCCAAACTCAGCTTTCGTCTCACCGATTATATAAACTAAATCACCAGCTTGCTTAAACTCTTGTGTTGTTACATGTTTTAAGTCATGTACAAGTCCGACCATCCCAACAGTTGGTGTTGGATATACAGCTTCGCCACTACGTTCGTTATACATCGATACGTTTCCGCCGATAACTGGTGTTTGTAATGTGCGACAAGCTTCACTCATACCGTCTACTGATTTCTCAATTTGCCAGAAGATTTCTGGTTTTTCTGGGTTACCGAAGTTTAAGCAATCTGTAATTGCAAGTGGCTCACCGCCAGAGCATACAATATTACGCGCTGCCTCTGCTACTGCAATTTTACCGCCCATTTCTGGATCTAGATAAATGTAGCGAGAATTACAATCTGTCGTCATTGCTAATCCTTTTTCTGTACCGCGTACACGTACAACTGCTGCATCTGAACCTGGTGTAACCACTGTGCTTGTACGAACTTGATAATCGTATTGATCGTATACCCACTCTTTACTTGCAATTGTTGGTTGCTGTAATAGAGCGAATAACGCTTCTTTATAATTTTCTACTTTTGGCGTTTCCATTTTCATTGCTTGGAATTCAGCAAAGTATGCTGCTTCTTTTGATGGTTTATGATAAATTGGTGCTTCTTCTGCTAAAGCATCTGCTGGAACTTCAGCTACCTTTTCACCTTTATGGAATAAACGAAGCATTTTATCTTCCGTTACTTTCCCCATCGTAACCGCTGCGAGACCATACTTCTCAAATAAATCTACTATTTCTTGTTCTCTACCTTTTTTCACAACAATTAACATACGCTCTTGTGATTCAGACAGCATCATTTCATATGGTGTCATTCCTGTTTCACGTTGTGGTACATCATCTAAGTACATTTCAATACCCATTCCTGCTTTACTTGCCATTTCTGCAGATGATGATGTTAAACCAGCCGCACCCATATCTTGAATTCCAACAAGTGCATCAGATTGAATTAATTCTAAACACGCTTCAATAAGAAGTTTTTCCATAAATGGATCCCCTACTTGAACCGCTGGACGTTTCGCTTCTGAGCTTTCAGATAGTTCTTCCGACGCGAATGTTGCACCGTGAATACCGTCACGACCAGTTGATGCTCCTACGTACATTACTGTGTTACCAGCACCGTGCGCTTGCCCTTTTTTAATGTCTTCGTGGTTAATCAAACCTACGCACATTGCATTTACAAGTGGATTTCCTTCGTAACATGGATCAAATTGTACTTCGCCGCCAACAGTCGGAATACCGATGCAGTTACCGTATCCTGCAATTCCTGCTACTACTTCTTCGAATAAATATTTCACACGTGGTGACTGTAATTCACCGAAACGAAGTGAGTTTAATAGAGCTACCGGACGTGCTCCCATAGAGAATACGTCACGAATAATACCACCAACACCTGTTGCTGCTCCTTGATATGGTTCAATAGCTGAAGGATGGTTATGACTTTCCATTTTAAATACAACTGCTTGATTATCACCGATATCTACAATTCCAGCGCCTTCTCCAGGTCCTTGCAGAACGCGCTCACCTGTCGTTGGAAACTTACGAAGAACTGGTTTTGAATTTTTATAACTACAATGTTCAGACCACATTACAGAGAACAATCCTGTTTCTGTATAATTTGGCAGACGACCTAAAATCTTTTCAACCATGGCAAACTCTTCGTCTGTTAGCCCCATTTCCGCATATATACGCTCTTCTTTAATTTGTGTTGGATTTGGTTCAAGCATTAACGACATATGTTTCCCTCCACTGTTTTAAGATAGATTGAAAGACTTTTAACCCTTCAGCACCGCCAAGTAATTCATCTACAGCACGCTCTGGATGTGGCATCATACCAAGTACATTTCCTTTTTCGTTTACAATACCAGCAATATCTGAAACGCTACCGTTAGGATTTTCTACGTAACGGAATGCGATTTGATTATTCTCTTCTAATTGTTTAAGAGTCTCTTCGTCACAATAGTAATTCCCCTCACCATGAGCGATTGGAATATTGATTACTTCATTTTTTTCATATTGTGATGTAAACATCGTTTCATTATTTTCAACACGCAACTGAACAGTACGACACATAAATTTTAAGTTTTCGTTTCTCATTAATGCTCCTGGTAGTAATCCTGATTCAACAAGAATCTGGAATCCATTACATACACCTAAAATCGGCTTTCCTTGCTCAGCAGCTTTTTGTACTGCTTTCATTGCATTAGCAAAGCGAGAAATAGCACCGCAGCGTAAGTAGTCACCGTAAGAGAATCCACCTGGTAGTAAAATTGCATCATATTCATCTAAATTCTCTGTATCGTGCCAAACGTAATCTACTTCTTCGCCAAGCTCATCTTTAATTGCATGGAACATATCGACATCACAGTTCGAACCTGGAAATACTATTACGGCAAATTTCACTGTGCGACAACCTCCTCAACTTCATAACGGAAGTCTTCCATTACAACGTTCGCTAATAGTTTTTCACACATTTCTTTTACCTTGCTATCTAAGTCAGATACAGATTTATCAATTGTTAGTTCCATGTACTTTCCGATTCGAACGTCTTGTACTTCTGTGAATGAAAGACTATGAAGAGCTCCTTTTACCGCTGTTCCTTGTGGATCTAATACGCTTTCTCTTAATGTTACATATACCTTAACTTTATACATGTGAAATTCCCCCTAAACGTTTTAAAATCTCTTCATAAGCATCTGTTAAATTTCCAAGATCGCGACGGAATACGTCTTTATCAAACTTCTCATTGCTCGTTTCATCCCATAAACGGCAAGTATCTGGTGAAATTTCATCCGCTAATATGATTTCTCCCTCTTCCGTTACACCAAACTCTAATTTGAAATCTACTAATCTTACACGACAGCTTGCGAAATGATCAATCAACACTTGATTGATTTGTAGAGCCATATCTCGTAATACGCTTACTTGCTCTGGCGATGCAACGTTTAATACACGAATATGATCTTCCGTTACAAGCGGATCTCCTAAATTATCATCTTTGAAGTAAAATTCTACGATTGGTTCTGCAAGTACAGTTCCCTCTTCCATTCCTAATCGTTTTGAAAGACTTCCTGCAATTACATTTCTTGTGACAACTTCTAAAGGAATAATACTCACTTTTTTAACAAGTTGTTCTGTTTCAGATAACTTCTCAACAAAATGTGTTTTAATTCCTACTTCTTGTAACTTTCTGAACAATAAAGTTGTAATCTCATTGTTCAAACGACCTTTTCCTGTAATCGTCTCTTTTTTCTCCCCATTGAAAGCAGTCGCACTATCTTTGTACTCTACCCAAACCATATCTGCTGATTCTGTACGATAAATTCTTTTTGCCTTACCTTCATACAGCAATTCTAGCTTTTGCATTTCGCAAGCCCCCTGTAGTTTGAAAAATGTGAATAATTTTTTTATAAAGAATGGCACAGAATGACTCTATTCTGTGCCATATGAAATTTTACGCTTCGTTTAATCCAAGGCGTTCAAAGATTGTATCAACGTGTTGCATATGATGCTCATAGTTGAAGCATTCATTAATTTCTTCTTGTGTTAACTTACTTGTAATACGCTCATCAGCTTCTACAAGCTCTTTAAATTGTACTTGTGTTTCCCAAGCTTCCATCGCTTTAGGCTGTACGATATCATAAGCTTCTTCACGTACCATACCTTTGTCGATTAGTGTAAGCATTACGCGCTGAGAATAAATTAAGCCGTATGTTCTTGTCATATTGCGTTTCATATTCTCTGGGTATACAGTTAAGTTTTTAACGATATTACCAAAGCGATTTAACATGTAATTTAATGCGATTGTAGCATCTGGTAAAATTACGCGTTCTGCTGAAGAGTGAGAAATGTCACGCTCATGCCACAATGGAACATTCTCATAAGCTGTCATCATATAACCGCGGATAACACGAGCTAAACCAGTCATATTTTCAGATCCAATTGGATTACGCTTATGTGGCATTGCAGAAGAACCTTTTTGGCCTTTTGCGAAAGCTTCTTCAACTTCACGTGTTTCACTCTTTTGTAAGCCACGAATCTCAACTGCCATCTTTTCGATAGATGTTGCGATTAATGCAAGTGTTGACATGTAGTGTGCGTGACGATCACGTTGCAATGTTTGTGTTGAAATTGGTGCTGCTTCTAATCCTAGATTTTCACAAACATATTTTTCTACGAATGGATCGATATTTGCATATGTACCAACCGCACCAGATAGTTTACCAACACGAACTGTATCAGCAGCTTGTTTGAAACGCTCTACGTTACGTTTCATCTCTTCATACCAAAGACCAAGTTTTAAACCGAATGTTGTTGGTTCTGCATGAACACCGTGTGTTCTTCCCATCATGATTGTGTATTTATGCTCTTTCGCTTTGTTAGCTAAAATGCTTACAAAGTTCTCTAAGTCTTTTAATATAATTTCATTCGCTTGTTTTAAGATGTAAGATAATGCTGTATCTACTACATCTGTAGATGTTAAACCGTAATGAACCCATTTACGTTCTTCGCCTAGTGCTGGCGTTTCTGATACAGCACGAGTGAATGCAACTACGTCATGACGTGTTTCTTTTTCAATTTCATAAATACGATCAATATCAAATGATGCATGTTCACGAATTTTTTTAACATCTTCTTTTGGAATATCGCCAAGCTCAGCCCATGCTTCACAAGCTAAAATCTCAACTTCTAACCACGCTTTAAATTTGTTCTCTTCCGTCCAAATCGCACCCATTTCAGGGCGTGTATAACGACTAATCATCTTTTTCCCTCCAACAGTTGTTCTTGATGGTCCCAAATATGCAAACTCTTCGCTTTTTCTAGAGCGACTTCAATATTATCATTTAAAATATTAACATGCCCCATTTTTCGCTGTGCTTTTGCTTCTTCTTTTCCATACAAGTGTAAATAGCACCCGGTTAATCTATTCACTTGTCTTAGGACCCCTTCTATATGTTCGCCTAAAATGTTTACCATGACAACTGGTTTTAACAAATTTGTTTCTCCTAGAGGTAAATTACAGATTGCTCGAATATGTTGACCAAATTGGCTCGTTTCACATGCATCCTGTGTATAGTGTCCTGAATTGTGAGGTCTTGGTGCTAATTCATTAATGTAAATCTCACCATTAGCTGTAGCAAACATCTCTACAGCTAGTGTTCCCACAAGTTTTAATTCATCCGCAAGTACCTTTGCATAAGCAATTGCTTTGTGAGAAAGCTCTTCTGTAATACGAGCTGGAACGATAGATTCATGCAAAATGTTATTTACATGAATATTTTCCGCTACCGGAAATACTTTCGTTTCACCACTTACACTACGAATCACAATAACGGATATTTCTTTTTCAAAAGGCACCCATTTCTCTAAAATACACTCTGCTTTATCCACAAGATCTCTTGCTGTCTCAACATCAGCCTCACTTCTTAAAACAACTTGCCCTTTCCCATCATATCCACCTGTCGTCGTTTTTAAGACGGAAGGGAATGATAACTCAGCAATTGCTTCTGTAAGCTGATCTTGATTTTGAACTAATCTATACGTTGCTACTGGTAACCCAGCCTTCTCAATTGCATTCTTTTCTGTAAAACGATTTTGCGTTTTATTTAACAACTGACTACCTTGTGGCAAGTAAGCATGTTTTTCAAGCCATTGTAAACATCTATAATCAATATTCTCAAATTCATATGTGACAACATCACTTATCTCTGCTAAATGCTGAATTGCCTTTAAATCGTCATACGGTGCAACAATTTCAATATCAGCAACTTGTGCACATGGTGAATGCTTTGTAGGATCTAAAACAGCAATTTTATATCCCATCTCCTTGGCTGCCAATGCCATCATTCTTCCTAGCTGGCCGCCTCCAATAATGCCGATTGTTTTTCCAGGTAAAATGATTCTCTTCATACTAGCTCACTACCTTCACGCACATCTTTTTCAATCGCTTCTCGTCTCAATTCTAATGCATCATGTATATCATCATGGAATGATCCAAGTATTTGTGCAGCAAGTAATCCAGCATTCGTTGAACCGGCTTTACCAATTGCAACAGTTGCAACTGGAACACCTCCTGGCATTTGGACGATGGATAATAATGAATCTAAGCCGTTTAATGCTTTTGATTGAACTGGAACTCCAATTACAGGAAGATTTGTCTTCGCTGCAACCATTCCTGGTAAATGTGCTGCTCCACCAGCTCCAGCAATAATAACTTTCAATCCACGTTCACGAGCCGTCTCTGCATATTCAAACATATAATCCGGAGTCCGATGAGCGGATACAACTTTTTTCTCATACGGTATATTTAATTCATCTAAAATGTCACAAGCATATTTCATTGTTTCCCAGTCTGATGTACTTCCCATTATGACTCCAACTAGTGATTTCATATTAGAATCCCCCCGATTCAAATAAAAAAAGCCTGAAATAGAACAGTTTCTCTTTTACTATGAGAGAAAGCGCTCTACTCAGGCATACGTATCCCTTGTGAATAGAAAAATACCGAGTGACTTTCCCTCATAGTCTAACGAATAACGGTCGTTAGGTAGAGACTTGCAGGCCATATCCCCGCGATTATATGAGGTCTTATATTATTGTTTCTATGGCTATATTAACAATATTTCATAAACGATGTCAATAAATAATCGAATGTTTTTTTATTAGTAGTCAATAACGTTCGTGTTTTAGTTATATTCAAAACAAGAATTGCAACTATATGCAAGAAGAAAAGGGAATTAGAATATATATTTCTAGAGATCTATTTACTTATAATCGTTTATATAGTACTTCAGTATGTTTTAAATCACAATATGTACAATCTTGTATTCTACACATCAATAGAACTTTTATTATAACGATTTAATTTCTAAGGAGGATAAACATGAAAGAAAGAACTACGCTATTATCCTATTTATTTTTTCTATCGCAGTAATTGTTGTAATTATTGAATACTTATTTATAGCATCTCATTATTTAAAATATATACTTATGATAGAAATAATGTGTCCTATTTTAAGTATTACTTTAGCGGCATTAGGAAAATCAGAAACACAAAAAATCATTGCTATTATTTTAAACAGTCTCTATTTCATTCTTTTTTCGTCTTTAGCGTTTTTAAATTTATGGATTATAACATCCGGTAAATAAAAATAAACACAAAAAAACCTAAGTCGAAACGACTTAGGTTTTTGCTTGGCGACGTCCTACTCTCACAGGGACAAGGTCCCAACTACCATCGGCGCTAGAGAGCTTAACTTCCGTGTTCGGTATGGGAACGGGTGTGACCTCTCTGCCATCATCACCAAACTATGAAGGCATATTCCTTCAAAACTAGATAACATTGCTACATATTATATGGTTAAGTCCTCGATCTATTAGTATTCGTCAGCTCCACATGTCACCATGCTTCCACCTCGAACCTATCAACCTGATCATCTTTCAGGGATCTTACTAGCTTACGCTATGGGAAATCTCATCTTGAGGGGGGCTTCATGCTTAGATGCTTTCAGCACTTATCCCTTCCGCACATAGCTACCCAGCTATGCCCTTGGCAGAACAACTGGTACACCAGCGGTGCGTCCATCCCGGTCCTCTCGTACTAAGGACAGCTCCTCTCAAATTTCCTACGCCCACGACGGATAGGGACCGAACTGTCTCACGACGTTCTGAACCCAGCTCGCGTACCGCTTTAATGGGCGAACAGCCCAACCCTTGGGACCGACTACAGCCCCAGGATGCGATGAGCCGACATCGAGGTGCCAAACCTCCCCGTCGATGTGGACTCTTGGGGGAGATAAGCCTGTTATCCCCGGGGTAGCTTTTATCCGTTGAGCGATGGCCCTTCCATGCGGAACCACCGGATCACTAAGCCCGACTTTCGTCCCTGCTCGACTTGTAGGTCTCGCAGTCAAGCTCCCTTATGCCTTTGCACTCTACGAATGATTTCCAACCATTCTGAGGGAACCTTTGGGCGCCTCCGTTACACTTTAGGAGGCGACCGCCCCAGTCAAACTGCCCACCTGACACTGTCTCCCGGGTCGATAAGACCCGTAGGTTAGAATTTCAATACAGTCAGGGCGGTATCCCACCAGCGCCTCCACCGAAGCTAGCGCTCCGGTTTCAATGGCTCCCGCCTATCCTGTACAAACTGTACCAAAATTCAATATCAGGCTACAGTAAAGCTCCACGGGGTCTTTCCGTCCTGTCGCGGGTAACCTGCATCTTCACAGGTACTATAATTTCACCGAGTCTCTGGTTGAGACAGTGCCCAAATCGTTACACCTTTCGTGCGGGTCGGAACTTACCCGACAAGGAATTTCGCTACCTTAGGACCGTTATAGTTACGGCCGCCGTTTACTGGGGCTTCAGTTCAGAGCTTCGCTTACGCTAACCCCTCTCCTTAACCTTCCAGCACCGGGCAGGTGTCACCCCCTATACTTCGCCTTACGGCTTCGCAGAGAGCTGTGTTTTTGCTAAACAGTCGCTTGGGCCTATTCACTGCGGCTTTCCGTTAAGAAAGCACCCCTTCTCCCGAAGTTACGGGGTCATTTTGCCGAGTTCCTTAACCAGAGTTCTCTCGCACACCTTAGGATTCTCTCCTCGCCTACCTGTGTCGGTTTGCGGTACAGGCACCTTTTATCTCGCTAGAAGCTTTTCTTGGCAGCGGGGAATCAAAGACTTCGCTCCATAAGGAGCTTCCCCATCACAGCTCAGCCTTCACGATAAGCGGATTTGCCTACTTATCAGCCTAACTGCTTGGACGTGCACAACCAATCGCACGCTTCTTCTATCCTTCTGCGTCCCTCCATTGCTCAAACGATAAAGAGGTGGTACAGGAATATCAACCTGTTGTCCATCGCCTACGCCTGTCGGCCTCGGCTTAGGTCCTGACTAACCCTGAGCGGACGAGCCTTCCTCAGGAAACCTTAGGCATTCGGTGGACGGGATTCTCACCCGTCTTTCGCTACTCATACCGGCATTCTCACTTCTAAGCGCTCCACCAGTCCTTCCGGTCTGACTTCACTGCACTTAGAACGCTCCCCTACCACTGATACCATTGGTATCAATTCGCAGCTTCGGTGGTGTATTTAGCCCCGGTACATTTTCGGCGCAGAGTCACTCGACTAGTGAGCTATTACGCACTCTTTAAATGGTGGCTGCTTCTAAGCCAACATCCTAGTTGTCTAAGCAACTCCACATCCTTTTCCACTTAATACACACTTTGGGACCTTAGCTGGCGATCTGGGCTGTTTCCCTCTTGACTACGGATCTTATCACTCGCAGTCTGACTCCTAAGGATAAGTCATTGGCATTCGGAGTTTGACTGAATTCGGTAATCCGATGAGGACCCCTAGTTCAATCAGTGCTCTACCTCCAAGACTCTTACACTTAAGGCTAGCCCTAAAGCTATTTCGGGGAGAACCAGCTATCTCCAGGTTCGATTGGAATTTCTCCGCTACCCACACCTCATCCCCGCACTTTTCAACGTGCGTGGGTTCGGGCCTCCATTCAGTGTTACCTGAACTTCACCCTGGACATGGGTAGATCACCTGGTTTCGGGTCTACGACCACGTACTAAACGCCCTATTCAGACTCGCTTTCGCTGCGGCTCCGCCTCTTCAGCTTAACCTTGCACGGGATCGTAACTCGCCGGTTCATTCTACAAAAGGCACGCCATCACCCATTAACGGGCTCTGACTATTTGTAGGCACACGGTTTCAGGATCTCTTTCACTCCCCTTCCGGGGTGCTTTTCACCTTTCCCTCACGGTACTGGTTCACTATCGATCACTAGGGAGTATTTAGCCTTGGGAGATGGTCCTCCCAGATTCCGACGGAATTTCACGTGTTCCGCCGTACTCAGGATACATTCAAGAGAGAACGAAGTTTCGACTACGGGGTTGTTACCCTCTACGACGGACCTTTCCAGGTCGCTTCGTCTACCTCGTTCCTTTGTAACTCCGTATAGAATGTCCTACAACCCCAAGAGGCAAGCCTCTTGGTTTGGGCTATGTTCCGTTTCGCTCGCCGCTACTCAGGAAATCGCATTTGCTTTCTCTTCCTCCAGGTACTTAGATGTTTCAGTTCCCTGGGTCTGTCTTCCATACCCTATGTATTCAGGTAAGGATACCATACCATTACGTATAGTGGGTTTCCCCATTCGGAAATCTTCGGATCAAAGCTTACTTACAGCTCCCCGAAGCATATCGGCGTTAGTCCCGTCCTTCATCGACTCCTAGTGTCAAGGCATCCACCGTGCGCCCTTTCTAACTTAACCAAACTAAAAATTAAAAAATATGAGCTACACTGTTATCTAGTTTTCAAAGAACATACATTTATATATGAGAGATAGTTCTCTCAAAACTGAACAAAACGAAACACGGAAACTTATATTGATGAACAGCGTTCATCAATTCTCCATAGAAAGGAGGTGATCCAGCCGCACCTTCCGATACGGCTACCTTGTTACGACTTCACCCCAATCATCTGTCCCACCTTAGGCGGCTGGCTCCAAAAAGGTTACCCCACCGACTTCGGGT
>NZ_JBBOVB010000001.1:285000-300000 GCF_038006365.1 Bacillus sp. FSL L8-0152 | reverse complement strand
GATTTCGACACATATAAATACAGCAAAGAATATCCATACTAATTTTAGTTTATTATCTTTGCTAAATAAAAAAGATACCTCATATATAAGGTATCTTTTTTACATGTCAATTATATAAATCATACTGTTTAACAGTCTCTATTCTTCACCTTATTACCTTTTAATAGATTACATAACTTTTGCTTATCCGCCCATCCTACTCCGATTAAAACTAAACTTGCTCCCATTATTACTCTCCATGTCAGAGATTCATTTAATAGAATAATTGAAGTAACAATACTTATTAATGGTAATGCATTTAAATATAATCCGCTTACTGATGCTGAAACTCTCTCTAGCGCTTTATTCCACAACCAATACGCTAAAATTGTTGCTCCAATAACAAGGTATATTACACTAAGTCCCGTTTTCCAAGTTTCAATCTTCGGTAAACCGTAATAAAGAATTTCTACCAGTGCAAATGGTAATAGAATAACAGCTCCGATAATTAAAGTTAATGTTGTAAAAACCTCGTTTGATAAATACTGTTCTTGTTTTGGTCGTTTTAGCAAAACCGTGTAGAAAGCAAATAGAAAAGTACTTAATAATATCAGTATATCTCCTATTAAAGACACTTCTTGATCAGCACTTTTAGATGGAATCGTAATAAAGAGTACTCCTATAGCACCCAATATAATTCCTATCCAATAATTCAATCGAATTTTCTCTTTCAAGAAGATTGCTGAAAAAAGAATTGTAACTAATGGTAATGCAGCATCTATGATACTAACATGTAATCCACTTGTTAAAGAAATACCGTACGATGTGAACATAAAATACCCAGCTACACCGGTAAAAGCTAACAAACTCATTCTTTTCCATGGAACTTTTTTATGTACAACTGATTTTTGTAGTTGCTTAAATGAAAATAGCATACAAATTCCACCTGCAAAGAAAAGACGAATAAACAACAAAGTAAACGGCTGAATAGATTCTAACGCCCATTTTGTTGGCGCAATAGCTGTCCCCCATAATATAACAGCCACTAATAACATGCATATTTCTTTCATAATCCCCCACACCCATCAAAAATATATGTTAACTACCTTAATTATAGATTTTTTCTTATGTAAAATCCTTTAAAAACACAAAAGGTTATGCAAAAAGAGCTAGATTGCTACTTTTCGCATAACCTTTTTATATAAGATCACAAACATTCTTTTATATCTCGACTATACCCTTATAAAAGGTAATTCTTACCTTTATATTTTAAGTAATAAAAATAAACACAAAAAAACCTAAGTCGAAACGACTTAGGTTTTTGCTTGGCGACGTCCTACTCTCACAGGGACAAGGTCCCAACTACCATCGGCGCTAGAGAGCTTAACTTCCGTGTTCGGTATGGGAACGGGTGTGACCTCTCTGCCATCATCACCAAACTATGAAGGCATATTCCTTCAAAACTAGATAACATTGCTACATATTATATGGTTAAGTCCTCGATCTATTAGTATTCGTCAGCTCCACATGTCACCATGCTTCCACCTCGAACCTATCAACCTGATCATCTTTCAGGGATCTTACTAGCTTACGCTATGGGAAATCTCATCTTGAGGGGGGCTTCATGCTTAGATGCTTTCAGCACTTATCCCTTCCGCACATAGCTACCCAGCTATGCCCTTGGCAGAACAACTGGTACACCAGCGGTGCGTCCATCCCGGTCCTCTCGTACTAAGGACAGCTCCTCTCAAATTTCCTACGCCCACGACGGATAGGGACCGAACTGTCTCACGACGTTCTGAACCCAGCTCGCGTACCGCTTTAATGGGCGAACAGCCCAACCCTTGGGACCGACTACAGCCCCAGGATGCGATGAGCCGACATCGAGGTGCCAAACCTCCCCGTCGATGTGGACTCTTGGGGGAGATAAGCCTGTTATCCCCGGGGTAGCTTTTATCCGTTGAGCGATGGCCCTTCCATGCGGAACCACCGGATCACTAAGCCCGACTTTCGTCCCTGCTCGACTTGTAGGTCTCGCAGTCAAGCTCCCTTATGCCTTTGCACTCTACGAATGATTTCCAACCATTCTGAGGGAACCTTTGGGCGCCTCCGTTACACTTTAGGAGGCGACCGCCCCAGTCAAACTGCCCACCTGACACTGTCTCCCGGGTCGATAAGACCCGTAGGTTAGAATTTCAATACAGTCAGGGCGGTATCCCACCAGCGCCTCCACCGAAGCTAGCGCTCCGGTTTCAATGGCTCCCGCCTATCCTGTACAAACTGTACCAAAATTCAATATCAGGCTACAGTAAAGCTCCACGGGGTCTTTCCGTCCTGTCGCGGGTAACCTGCATCTTCACAGGTACTATAATTTCACCGAGTCTCTGGTTGAGACAGTGCCCAAATCGTTACACCTTTCGTGCGGGTCGGAACTTACCCGACAAGGAATTTCGCTACCTTAGGACCGTTATAGTTACGGCCGCCGTTTACTGGGGCTTCAGTTCAGAGCTTCGCTTACGCTAACCCCTCTCCTTAACCTTCCAGCACCGGGCAGGTGTCACCCCCTATACTTCGCCTTACGGCTTCGCAGAGAGCTGTGTTTTTGCTAAACAGTCGCTTGGGCCTATTCACTGCGGCTTTCCGTTAAGAAAGCACCCCTTCTCCCGAAGTTACGGGGTCATTTTGCCGAGTTCCTTAACCAGAGTTCTCTCGCACACCTTAGGATTCTCTCCTCGCCTACCTGTGTCGGTTTGCGGTACAGGCACCTTTTATCTCGCTAGAAGCTTTTCTTGGCAGCGGGGAATCAAAGACTTCGCTCCATAAGGAGCTTCCCCATCACAGCTCAGCCTTCACGATAAGCGGATTTGCCTACTTATCAGCCTAACTGCTTGGACGTGCACAACCAATCGCACGCTTCTTCTATCCTTCTGCGTCCCTCCATTGCTCAAACGATAAAGAGGTGGTACAGGAATATCAACCTGTTGTCCATCGCCTACGCCTGTCGGCCTCGGCTTAGGTCCTGACTAACCCTGAGCGGACGAGCCTTCCTCAGGAAACCTTAGGCATTCGGTGGACGGGATTCTCACCCGTCTTTCGCTACTCATACCGGCATTCTCACTTCTAAGCGCTCCACCAGTCCTTCCGGTCTGACTTCACTGCACTTAGAACGCTCCCCTACCACTGATACCATTGGTATCAATTCGCAGCTTCGGTGGTGTATTTAGCCCCGGTACATTTTCGGCGCAGAGTCACTCGACTAGTGAGCTATTACGCACTCTTTAAATGGTGGCTGCTTCTAAGCCAACATCCTAGTTGTCTAAGCAACTCCACATCCTTTTCCACTTAATACACACTTTGGGACCTTAGCTGGCGATCTGGGCTGTTTCCCTCTTGACTACGGATCTTATCACTCGCAGTCTGACTCCTAAGGATAAGTCATTGGCATTCGGAGTTTGACTGAATTCGGTAATCCGATGAGGACCCCTAGTTCAATCAGTGCTCTACCTCCAAGACTCTTACACTTAAGGCTAGCCCTAAAGCTATTTCGGGGAGAACCAGCTATCTCCAGGTTCGATTGGAATTTCTCCGCTACCCACACCTCATCCCCGCACTTTTCAACGTGCGTGGGTTCGGGCCTCCATTCAGTGTTACCTGAACTTCACCCTGGACATGGGTAGATCACCTGGTTTCGGGTCTACGACCACGTACTAAACGCCCTATTCAGACTCGCTTTCGCTGCGGCTCCGCCTCTTCAGCTTAACCTTGCACGGGATCGTAACTCGCCGGTTCATTCTACAAAAGGCACGCCATCACCCATTAACGGGCTCTGACTATTTGTAGGCACACGGTTTCAGGATCTCTTTCACTCCCCTTCCGGGGTGCTTTTCACCTTTCCCTCACGGTACTGGTTCACTATCGATCACTAGGGAGTATTTAGCCTTGGGAGATGGTCCTCCCAGATTCCGACGGAATTTCACGTGTTCCGCCGTACTCAGGATACATTCAAGAGAGAACGAAGTTTCGACTACGGGGTTGTTACCCTCTACGACGGACCTTTCCAGGTCGCTTCGTCTACCTCGTTCCTTTGTAACTCCGTATAGAATGTCCTACAACCCCAAGAGGCAAGCCTCTTGGTTTGGGCTATGTTCCGTTTCGCTCGCCGCTACTCAGGAAATCGCATTTGCTTTCTCTTCCTCCAGGTACTTAGATGTTTCAGTTCCCTGGGTCTGTCTTCCATACCCTATGTATTCAGGTAAGGATACCATACCATTACGTATAGTGGGTTTCCCCATTCGGAAATCTTCGGATCAAAGCTTACTTACAGCTCCCCGAAGCATATCGGCGTTAGTCCCGTCCTTCATCGACTCCTAGTGTCAAGGCATCCACCGTGCGCCCTTTCTAACTTAACCAAACTAAAAATTAAAAAATATGAGCTACACTGTTATCTAGTTTTCAAAGAACATACATTTATATATGAGAGATAGTTCTCTCAAAACTGAACAAAACGAAACACGGAAACTTATATTGATGAACAGCGTTCATCAATTCTCCATAGAAAGGAGGTGATCCAGCCGCACCTTCCGATACGGCTACCTTGTTACGACTTCACCCCAATCATCTGTCCCACCTTAGGCGGCTGGCTCCAAAAAGGTTACCCCACCGACTTCGGGTGTTACAAACTCTCGTGGTGTGACGGGCGGTGTGTACAAGGCCCGGGAACGTATTCACCGCGGCATGCTGATCCGCGATTACTAGCGATTCCAGCTTCATGTAGGCGAGTTGCAGCCTACAATCCGAACTGAGAACGGTTTTATGAGATTAGCTCCACCTCGCGGTCTTGCAGCTCTTTGTACCGTCCATTGTAGCACGTGTGTAGCCCAGGTCATAAGGGGCATGATGATTTGACGTCATCCCCACCTTCCTCCGGTTTGTCACCGGCAGTCACCTTAGAGTGCCCAACTTAATGATGGCAACTAAGATCAAGGGTTGCGCTCGTTGCGGGACTTAACCCAACATCTCACGACACGAGCTGACGACAACCATGCACCACCTGTCACTCTGCTCCCGAAGGAGAAGCCCTATCTCTAGGGTTTTCAGAGGATGTCAAGACCTGGTAAGGTTCTTCGCGTTGCTTCGAATTAAACCACATGCTCCACCGCTTGTGCGGGCCCCCGTCAATTCCTTTGAGTTTCAGCCTTGCGGCCGTACTCCCCAGGCGGAGTGCTTAATGCGTTAACTTCAGCACTAAAGGGCGGAAACCCTCTAACACTTAGCACTCATCGTTTACGGCGTGGACTACCAGGGTATCTAATCCTGTTTGCTCCCCACGCTTTCGCGCCTCAGTGTCAGTTACAGACCAGAAAGTCGCCTTCGCCACTGGTGTTCCTCCATATCTCTACGCATTTCACCGCTACACATGGAATTCCACTTTCCTCTTCTGCACTCAAGTCTCCCAGTTTCCAATGACCCTCCACGGTTGAGCCGTGGGCTTTCACATCAGACTTAAGAAACCACCTGCGCGCGCTTTACGCCCAATAATTCCGGATAACGCTTGCCACCTACGTATTACCGCGGCTGCTGGCACGTAGTTAGCCGTGGCTTTCTGGTTAGGTACCGTCAAGGTGCCAGCTTATTCAACTAGCACTTGTTCTTCCCTAACAACAGAGTTTTACGACCCGAAAGCCTTCATCACTCACGCGGCGTTGCTCCGTCAGACTTTCGTCCATTGCGGAAGATTCCCTACTGCTGCCTCCCGTAGGAGTCTGGGCCGTGTCTCAGTCCCAGTGTGGCCGATCACCCTCTCAGGTCGGCTACGCATCGTTGCCTTGGTGAGCCGTTACCTCACCAACTAGCTAATGCGACGCGGGTCCATCCATAAGTGACAGCCGAAGCCGCCTTTCAATTTCGAACCATGCGGTTCAAAATGTTATCCGGTATTAGCCCCGGTTTCCCGGAGTTATCCCAGTCTTATGGGCAGGTTACCCACGTGTTACTCACCCGTCCGCCGCTAACTTCTTGAGAGCAAGCTCTCAATCCATTCGCTCGACTTGCATGTATTAGGCACGCCGCCAGCGTTCATCCTGAGCCAGGATCAAACTCTCCAATAAAGTTAGTTTGTCTAGCATCTAAAAATAAAAATTGACGTTTCACGTTGTTTGTTTCGTTCAGTTTTCAAAGAACTACTTGGTCGCTCATTTGCGACTTCCTTATGTTAACATTTCTATTTTGTAATGTCAACTAAGTTTTTCATTTCGTTTGTCGCTTTCAATGTTAATGTCATCGGCGACTTTTCCTATATTACACCCCTGTAGATCAATCGTCAATACTTTTTATCTTTTTTATTTTATAAATTATAAAAGCTTTGCTCTCTTAATTTCTAACACATCCTTAGAACTTCTTAAACATATGTATTCAAACTAACAATCTGCAGACTACACCCTCTAACTTAATACTAATACTTTTCTAAAGAATGAATGTGAGACCAAGTAAATATATATTAAGGATAATATTTTTTCTTTTAGTACGTCCCCCTTCTGCTCATCTCTAGGGGATTATATATAAAACATTTCTCTTCTTTACCTTTAATCAACAAAAAGGAAAAGAAATCTAATAAACTTAGGAGGCGTTATGAAATGCATGTTAATAAAAAGATAATTTATGTATCCCATGATGCCCATTTCCACGGAGCACAGCTACTTTCTTTACATACTATTAAGGCTCTTAAAGAAAACTTTGATTACTCTGTTGCAATTATTTCTATTGGATCCGGTATTTTAATTCCCGATTTCCAAAAGCACGGTCCTGTTTATTGTCTCGAGCAAGATTATCAAACAAAAGAAAAGGTCGAATTATTAATAAAAGATTTATTATCACAGGATTTTACCCTCGCCATATGTAGCACTGTCATAAGTGGCGATATCGTCGCATTACTAGCTAGACACAATATAAAAGTTGTTTCATTAATACATGAATTACCGCATTTAATACAACAGTACTCTGCTGAAGGGAAAGCTAAAAACATCGCTGAATTTGCTTACAAAGTTGTTTTCCCTTCACAATACGTACATGAAAAATTTCGTACAATCACTGAATTGGATCCTCAAAAATGTCACATTCTCCCTCAAGGTTTGTTTAACCACAATCCTTATAAGAACAATATTGCAAAAGCTAGAAATGAGTTACGTAAGAAGCTTAACCTGCCTCTAGATAGCAAAATCATCTTGGGTGTAGGCTTCGCAGATTATCGAAAAGGAATAGATCTATTCTCACTTATCTCTTACTCAGTAAGAAAGACTCACAAGGATATTCATTTTATTTGGGTAGGGAGAACAGACGTTCAATTCCTGAATACACTGCCCCCTAAATATAAAGCACATTTCACAGTAGTCGATCCTACTCCCGATATCGGATTATATAACGCCGGAGCTGACTTATACTTATTAACTTCAAGGGAAGATCCTTTTCCAAATGTTGTTTTAGAAGCATTAGATGCAAAACTTCCTGTTATAGGGTTTAAAAATGCTGGAGGTTTTGAGGATGTTGTTACAGAAAAAACTGGTGCCTTAGTAGACTTTTTAAATTTACCCAAAATGCTAGAAAAAATATATGAATTTATTCATGATGAGGGATTACGATTACAAAAGGGAAGCTTTGGCCAAGAACTTATCGAAAAAAACTTCAATTTTCTTACTTACATTTATCAATTACTAGATCTTCTCGAACATAATTACAAAAAGATAAGCGTAATCATACCAAACTATAATTATGAAAAATACTTACCTGATCGAATCGAATCAATATTAAACCAAACCTACCCTCTTTACGAACTAATTTTCTTAGACGATGCCTCCACTGATCATAGCGTATCAACATTTAAAGAACTGCTCTCAAAAGAAAATAAGATCCATCTGAAGGTTCAACAGGTTATTAATGATACAAACTCTGGTTCTGTATTTAAACAATGGATAAAAGGCGTCACTGCAGCAACTGGTGATTATATTTGGATTGCAGAGGCCGATGACTTATGCGATAAGACATTTTTACAAGAGGTGATGCAGGGGTTTTATATAAATAACAATATTGCCTTAAGCTACACACAATCAAAACAAATAGACGAACAAGGAAATGTATTGGCTAATCATTATTTAAATTACACAAATGATATCGATGAAGAAAAATGGAAAGCCCCCTATTTTCGAAAAGGCGTCGATGAAATACAAGATACTTTACTTATCAAAAACACTATACCTAATGTCTCGAGTGTAGTTTTTAAAAATATAGATATGAAGAAAACAGAAAAACAGCTAGAAAAGTTCAAAATAGCTGGTGACTGGTTCTTCTATGTTTCTCTTCTTACAGAGGGAGATATTTACTTCAATCCAGCCCCCCTAAACTATCATAGACGACATTTAAATAGCGTAACAAGAACAGAAGATTCATATTCCCATTACAATGAAGTTGTGCAAATGCAAAATTTCATTAAAGAAAGCTTTACTATCGATGACATTTCTAAAATGAAAATGTATACATATAGAAAGTATCTTAAAGCATATTTAAAGATTTAAACGTATGCTTTCTCTACCATCAATATCTCTTGTAAGGCGATATTATTATTTAAGGGGGAATACTCTTTGAAAGACTTTATAGAGGAACATAAAGATTTAATTTCTCAAATCGCACACAGCTACAATGTAAATGCAAGTATCCATCCTGAGGATCATATCTTTCAGTTCATTGTCACTAATCCCGTTTTCCCATCAAAAAAAGAAGCGATAGATTACTATTTTAAAGACGGGCAAAACTCAGCACAAATACTCTTAGACTTAATCACTTCCCTTTATCCTCCTACAGGCAATCCAATCAAATTGTTAGAGTTTGCATCTGGATACGGCTGCGTAACACGTCATTTATTAAATCTACAAGCGAATTTGAGTATAACCGCTTGCGATATACACGAAGAGGCCATTTCCTTTATTGAAAACAAATTAAATAATCCTTCTATATTATCTCATCCTGAGCCCGAACAGTTAAAATTAGACTCCTCTACGTACGATATTGTTTTTTGTCTATCCTTTTTTTCTCATATGCCTGATACAACTTGGTTTCGTTGGCTTCAAACATTGTATAACGCTGTTTCACCTGGTGGTTTATTCATTTTCACAACCCATGGCTATCAAAGTAAAAAATATTTCGGGTTTCCAAATTTAAACGAACAGGGCTATTGGTTTCTCTCTTCTAGTGAACAAGTCGATTTAGATGTTAATCAGTACGGACAAACGATAGTTAGCCCCTCTTACGTATGTGACAAAATTAAATTATTGCCCTATAACCCAATCATCAAAAAGTATACTGAAGGATTTTGGTGGGAACATCAAGACCTTTGGGTAATAGAAAAAGAAGTAAAATAATAAACCACGCTCTGCTTAAATACAAGTAGAGTGTGGTTTATTATTTTTTACTATATAAGAACTCTTCAATCCATAGCTTATTTAATCTAATCCCATTTTTAAAATCTATTTTAGGTTCCCAATTCAATTCTTGTTTTATCTTATCAATATTTAAAATGATTCTTTGGACGTTCTCTTGTTTTTGTTTATAACAGATAAAATCCACTTTTCTTTCTGTTATTTTCTCTAGTTCCACAATAATTCGTTTTAAAGAAAGACCTTTGCCACTCCCTATGTTATATACGCAAGATTTCAATTGATTTAATTGTGCTAGTTGTATAGTAATTTCAACTAAATCATCGATATAAATATAATCTCTAATAACCTCCTCTGGATTCCCATATATATTAATCCTTTCATTACTGAGATGCTGATACAAAAAACAATTTATCGCCCCAACTTTTTTTAAGGGGTTTTGATATTTTCCATACGGATTAGAATATCTACATACAACATAATCTATTCCATATTTTCTCTTATAAAAATACAAATAATTCTCGAGCGAAACTTTTGTTATTCCATACGGGGAAAGTGGTCTTAATGGATGTTTCTCATCAATAGGCAAATATTCAGGTTCACCATAAACTGTGCCTCCCGAAGAAGCTAATATAATTTTTTTAATACGAAAATCTTTAACACTTTCCATGAAATTAAGAAAAAATAAACTGCTATTAATATCGCCGAAAACATCTTCAATTGAAGTTGCTACGTTAGACGTCGCAGCTAAATAAATAATAATATCTATATTCACTAAAGCCTTATATATATCCTCAACATTTTCTAAATCACCTTTAATAAATTCAACTTCACTTATAATATTTTGAGGAAAATTATTTATATGTCTGGAAAATACTTTTACATTTTGCCCCTGTTTCAATAAACCCAATGCGAGGTTGATACCAATGAAACTATTTCCACCTACTATTAAATAATTATTCTTCCTCATAATATCATCTCTCTAGTAATAAATTTTTCTCATCGTCAAACCTAAAAATATAAACAAATAAACTGGATCATTTCGATTATTCATCTTCTTATCATTGTATGTTTGTTATAAATTTTCATTATCTTTATTTTCTATTTTCATTTCGGAATAACTTCCTTATTCAGATTGACTGCAAAAACACTCATAATATTTACTCATCCCCATGAATATATTTAATAAACAATCCTCACTTGTTTAACCCATAAAAAAACTTCTACATACACAAGGTTCTCAAAAAAAGGAGTGCGAAACTCATGAAAAATATAAATCAAGAGCTTTTAAATCATGTAATTCTACATAAAGACCGAATTCCGCATTACCATAAAGACTTTCCCCTTATACTATTTTGGAGTCACAGAAGCGGATGCACCGCATTAGCTAATTGGTTCTTTTTTCAAATTGGATTATTTACTGAAGCAAAGAAATACAATGACTTTATTCATTACTATGAGTTCTGGGTGTATAAGAACAATATAAATTACATACCAGAGTTACAGAATGGTCTTCTAGAAGGTAAAAAGGATGTTTGTAAACTTGTGCGAAATCCCTATACAAGGGCTGTCAGCTCATTTCTATTACTTGCTGACAATCCATACGCTAGCCCCCAATGGGAAAGTATCCGTCATTATTTTTATAATGATAAATATAGTAATCAAGGAATATCATTTAAACAATTTTTATATTACGTTCAGGCATTTGGTTCCAATTCCCTAGCAATAGATATACATTTTAGCCAACAATACGTCCCCGGTGAAGAAAACTTCATCCAATGTTATATTCCTTTAGAAGATTTTAATGCACAAATCACCAAACTAGAACACACGTACGATTTGATAAAATCTAATTTAGCACTTCTTACAAATTCAGATCATCATCGCGCCCACAAGATGATTTATGCAGGGAGCTATGCAGAACTTAGCATTACAGATGAAGCCTTCCCACGATTTCCAACATACGAAAGCTTTTATGATAAAGAAACTATGGATTTAGTTACAGAAATATATGCACAGGACTTTGAAATGTACCCGTACACGAGAGGGATACTTTAAGTCTATACATTTTTCTATGAATAAAAGCTAATGCATCGCATAGCATAAAGTGAAACTTTAATTCGAGTCGGGTTCTCTTCAACTGATTATTCCCTTTTCCTAATCGCTATTTTAAGAGATACCTAACTTTCACCTATTCCCTTTGATTTCGCCGATTGTTGACGTGTATCATACTTTCCATAAATAGATTGCATGTAACATAGGAGTGATGTCGTGTGGAAATCAATTTGAAACAGAATAATGGGTACTGCGTTATTTGCGAAAAGAAAGCTACATTTATAGAGCATAATGATTGGCTTAGAGATCATTATTTATGTTCTACATGTAACTCTATCCCAAGGCAGCGAGCTTTAATCCATACTTTACACACATTTTTTCCAAAATGGGATTCCTATAGTATCCACGAATCCTCTCCTGGAGGAATTACAACTCAGCTACTATTAAAAAACTGTAAAAACTATACATATTCTCAGTACTTTAAAAACTATCCTCTTGGCCAATACTTTCAAGGAATTAGATGTGAGAACTTAGAAGACATGACTTTTGAAAATGAATCTTTTGATTTATTCATTACTCAAGACGTTTTTGAGCATGTAATGACACCAAACAAAGCCTTTAAAGAAATAGAACGAGTATTAAAACCTGGCGGCGCTCATGTATTTACTGTCCCTTGGTATCATACACTCACAAAAACTGTGCAAAGAGCAAGATTGAATAAAGAGGTGATTGAATATATTGAAGAGCCCATTTATCACGGAAACCCTATTGATGAGAATGGGTCTTTAGTAACGTTCGATTGGGGGCAGGATATGATTGAATATATTTATACACACACAAATATGTATACCATTGTTTATTTACAAAAGGATAGATCACTCGGGTTAGATGCTGAATTTTTACATGTTTTTATTAGTAAAAAGCAAGAAAATAAGGTTTAATCACTATATAATTCGGAGGTTTGACAAATGCATAACTTTAAGTTAGGAAGTGATTTTGATAATCTTGTTAATTCACTATCTGATGTTGAACTTCTAAATTTATTTATACAAAGTTGTTCCCAAACAACGATAAATGGGGTTCCCGTACCTAGGTTTCCTCCTGAAGAAATTCAAAAACAATTTGTAGGCGCTTCCTATGAACATGCTCTTTATGAAGCATATTTGTTTTATAGCTATATAAAACAATACGCCCAGAATTTAGGTGTTCCCGTGAATAAAGAAAGTAAAGTTTTAGACTTCGGCTGCGGATGGGGAAGAATTATACGCTTCTTATTTAAAGATGCCTCTGATCAAAATTTACTTGGCATTGATGTGGATCCTGCGATGATCACACTTTGTAATGAAACACTAGGAAGAGGGATATATAAAACAGCAAGTCCACATCCCCCTGTAGAATTTATTAGTGACAATTCATTAGATATCATATTCGCTTATTCTGTATTCTCACATTTATCCGAAGAAACTGCTGAAAATTGGATAAAAGAATTTTCAAGAGTTCTTCGCCCTGGTGGAATTTTCATCGCAACAACACAAGCGCGCTATTTTCTTGATTTTTGTCAACAATTCCACGAACATCCTGAATTAATTCAAACAGGATGGCATAAAACTTTATCTCAAGCTTTTCCAGATATACATCGCGCTATCTCGGATTATGAAAACGGAAAATTTGTCCATAGCGCTACTGGTGCAGGGGATGTTAGAAATAGTAGTTTTTACGGAGAAACCGTTATACCTAGGACTTATATTGAAAATCATTATGAGAAATATTTAAAGCTACAAGACTTTTTTGATGATGTAAATCGATTACCACAAGCCCTCTTTGTCCTTCAAAAAATTTAATTCCTTTTATTCAACGTAATACACTTAATTTCATGACGAAAAGCACTTTCTATTTCAGCTATATATCAAATTACCTAATACTCTCTTATTAAGTAAGCTGTAAAAGCAAATTCAATACATACCATAAAAAAAACAGTAAACAGCTAACATATCTCTTGTTTTAAAATTACTCCACCAAATCAAGAATAACTTCCCAACAATTGAACTACGAAAAACATGAGGGGGATATACTTTGAAAATAATCGCTTTTTACTTACCACAATTCCATCAAATTAAAGAAAATGATCGATGGTGGGGGAAAGGATTTACTGAATGGACAAATACTAAAAGTGCACGACCTTTATTTTCAGGACATTATCAACCGAGGGAACCTTATCAAGATTTTTATTATGACTTAACTAGCCCCTCCGTAAGAAAGTGGCAAGCAGAAATCGCTAAAGCATACGGTATATATGGTTTTTGTTATTATCATTATTGGTTTAAGGGAAAAAGACTATTAGAAACCCCCTTCAATGAGGTACTAAAGATGAAGGAACCTGACTTCCCTTTTTGTCTTTCTTGGGCAAATGAACCATGGACAAAATCTTGGGATGGTCTCGATAAACATATATTAATGCCTCAAGATTACGGAGATATATCTGATTGGAAGGAACACTTTGATTATTTATTACAGGCTTTCCAAGATGAGAGATATATTTATATAGATGATAAACCTCTATTCATTATTTATCGTCCAGGACATATTCCTGATTGTGAAAAAATGCTTAATTACTGGAATACATTAGCGCGAGAAAATGGTTTAAAAGGCATATACTTTGCTGAAACATTAAACAGTTTTCCACTACCTAATATAAATGGATTCGATGCTAGCATTCAGTTTGAACCTTTCTATACAATTGCCCATGATAGCTCTTCAGACATAAATAAGATCATATATGATTCTGATATGCAATTGAATGTTTGGGACTACGATAAAGTATGGATGTATATATTACAACGATCGCTCCCAAAGAAAAAAACATTTCCTGGGGCTTTTGTTGATTGGGATAATACTGCACGACGTAAAAACGCAAATAGCAGCATCTTTGTAGGTTCTACCCCTGAAAAGTTCACCATATATTTAAGCAAGCAAATTCATCGTACTTACTCTTTTTATAACAGCGAGTTTTTATTTATTAACGCATGGAATGAGTGGGCGGAAGGAACTTACTTAGAGCCAGATAAAAAATATGGATTTTCTTATTTAGAAGGAGTTAAAAATGCAATTGATAGAGGTATGAAAGCATACAAAAAAGACGAGTCATTCTGACTCGTCTTAAAGTTGCTTGGCGACGTCCTACTCTCACAGGGACAAGGTCCCAACTACCATCGGCGCTAGAGAGCTTAACTTCCGTGTTCGGTATGGGAACGGGTGTGACCTCTCTGCCATCATCACCAAACTATGAAGGCATATTCCTTCAAAACTAGATAACATTGCTACATATTATATGGTTAAGTCCTCGATCTATTAGTATTCGTCAGCTCCACATGTCACCATGCTTCCACCTCGAACCTATCAACCTGATCATCTTTCAGGGATCTTACTAGCTTACGCTATGGGAAATCTCATCTTGAGGGGGGCTTCATGCTTAGATGCTTTCAGCACTTATCCCTTCCGCACATAGCTACCCAGCTATGCCCTTGGCAGAACAACTGGTACACCA
>NZ_JBBOVB010000001.1:275000-280000 GCF_038006365.1 Bacillus sp. FSL L8-0152 | reverse complement strand
AACCACACTAATATATTTATTAACTATCCCTGTTTCACTGAAATATCAGCCTTATATCTCTTTCATCTTTAGTATCATCTATTTCCATACAGCTATATTCTCTTAATAAATATTTAAGATATGCTCAAGGTTCGAATTGATTAATAGTATTTCCTTTTTAAACACATATACTGGATTAAAAATACGCACCTCAATGTACCAAGTGTACCGAACACACATATACAGAACACTCGTTCCTTTCATTACTTCACTTTTTATATAACATTAATAGATATTAATCCCATACCTATATTTACGTTTTACTGCTAAAAGAGCGAATCATTTCACTAACAAAGCATTTAGTTTCATTTCTAGTATATATCCCCCTTTTGAAATACATATAGAATCATAATTTCCGTTGTTTCTATCTCCCCCCTAAGAATACACAACCATACAAAAACAATTCTACAACAAGGTATACGACGGCTGCACAATTATAAATCTTAATCCTCTCAATACCTACAGGGGTGCTGTCCGCCTTTAACACAAATATATACTAAAAAAATTTCAATATAAAATGGCCGGAATTTCTACACTAAGAAAAATCCGGCTCTTATTTTTAGGCCACAGCCAAAATCATTTTTACATTTAGTATTAAATGTCTATTCAATATTCCCTACTCCGCTCTGCTGAAGGTGAATGTATCATATCTGTCACTGCACGATATAAATTTTCTGGATGTTCAGCTATCCGGTGACATAGATACAAGTACCACTCTTTCCCATAAGTCAAATATACTCTAGCGTTATGTCCTTTGTTTTTCAAATCTCTTAACATATCCGGACGAATTCCATATAGCATTTCTATTTCTACATTAGTTTGACTAAAATATTGACGTTGCTCCATCTCTGTAATAAGAATTTCATCATGTGTAGCTATAGATACAGGATGATTGTGTTCAACTAATTGTTCTACAATTTGAAGATACTGTTGATTTAAATCAGTTGACCTAGGCATAGCAATATCCGGAACTTCTTGATAGGCACCTTTTACAACTCTTATTTTCCCTGGATAATGAAGGAGTTCTTGAATATCATTGTTTGAGCGATATAAATGTGTCTGTATTGTTATCCCTACATTATGATATTGCTCAGTTACCTTTTTATAAATGGAAAGAATGTCCGCTGCTTTAGATGATTCTTCCATACTTATCATAAGGGTAGTTCCATGTACTTTCGCCTTCTCTGCCAACTCCATTAAATGAATATAAGATATTTCTGGATCTATAGATAACCCAATATGCGATAAATCGAGTGATACTGTTTGTTTCATCGATAGAGTACCCATGTCCCCAATAAGATTCAAAAACTCATTTTTAGCTTTATAACATTCCTCTATATCTAGAGTATTTTCCCCTATGTATTCTAGTGAAGTATGATAACCTTTTGTAATTAGTTCCTTTGCCGTCCCAATCCCCTCATGTCTCGTTTCTCCGGTGACAAAGCGTTTCGCAGCTTGTAATAATAACGCATAGAGTTCAGTAGATTGTTGTACATAGGATTTTATATGTTCATTTCGTGCAATCGATTTAAATGCCTGAGCTACTTGGAATTCTGGTTTAGTCATCACATTTTCATCCCCTTTAGAACTATTTGATCCAACTATAGCATGCTAAAATGGTTTGTATTAGTACCATTTCACCCAAACTTTTATGGTACCAATTTTGCTGAAGGGAGCATTTATATGCTTTGGATACCTATTGATCGATCGTTAGATATAAGTTTAATTCGACAGGTTTATCACCAAATACGTGAACGAATATTAAACGGAGAGCTGCAATCCGGAGAAAAACTACCATCAACACGGGAATTATCTTCTGAGTTAGGGGTGTCTAGGAACGTAATTTTAGAAGCTTATGATCAATTATTTTCCGAAGGTTTTTTGGTCACTCAGCAAGGAGCCGGGACATTCATTGCAGAAGGGACATATTTAGAACAACGTAAAAAATTAACTCTAATTGATTCTTTATCTTGGTGCGAAGAAAGAAACAAAGACAGTAATATCATTAATTTCCGTTCAGGGATACCAGCATTAGACTTATTTCCACGTAAGGGATGGGCAAAGTTATCCCACACTATATGGAATGAAACACCTCCTTCTACATTTGGATACGATATTCCCGAAGGGCGCCCCGAATTAAGAAAGGTTTTATCACGCTATTTACTAAAAACAAGAGGAGTTTTTTGTCATCCAGAACAATTGGTGATTACTTCCGGTGCAACTCAAGCTTTAACACTTGTTTCTAAGTTACTTTTATCACCAGGTGACGAAGTACTAATAGAAGATCCCATCACCAATGACATTCAAACAATTTTTAAAAATTCAGGAGCCTTACTTTCTCCTATACCGGTTGATGATAATGGAATGGATACATCTTTGCTGCCTGCAAATAAAAATCCAAAATTCATCTTCATTACTCCTTCTCATCAGTTTCCTTTAGGTGGAACGTTACCGATTCAACGACGGGTTCAATTGATTAACTACTCAAGAAAAACAAATTGTTATCTTATTGAAGATGATTATGACAGTGAGTTTCGATATGAAGGTTCACCTGTAAGTTCATTACAGGGATTGGATCCCGAACGTGTTATATATATAGGTTCATTTAGTAAAATTTTATCACCGGCCCTTAGGATGGGATACTTAGTTCTTCCCTCACACCTTATTGAAAAATGTCGCAGGGTAAAATGGTTTTCCGATCTACATACACCTTCTTTAAATCAGCTTGTCCTTGCTAAATTTATTGCCGAAGGTTATTTGGAACGGCATATTATGAAGATGAAAAAAATCTATAAAAATCGAAGAGACTTCCTTATCCAGCAATTAAAATCAGCATTCTCAAATAAAATCAATATTTTTGGTTATTCTACAGGATTACACCTGATTGTTGAATTCAATCAAGTTCAATTCACACAAGAATTACTTGAGAAAACCCAACAACTCGGAGTGAAGGTATATCCTGTGGAAGACCACGCCATTGAAAAAGGAAAACATCACAATCGAATTATTATAGGGTATGGACATTTAACAACTGAAGAAATAAAAGAGGGTGTGAGTAGGCTACAGAGGGCAATACCTCGTATATATTCTTGTTAACAAATAGACTTTAAAGCTCAAATTAAAGAGCCTAAAAAACTCAGCCTTATTTTTCTGAAGGTATGCTAAAACAAAGCTATTTCTTACTAGATAAACGTACTCATAGAGCCGATATTAATTACACGCTTATTTCATTAAACACAAAAAAGACGAGTCATTATGACTCGTCTTAAAGTTGCTTGGCGACGTCCTACTCTCACAGGGACAAGGTCCCAACTACCATCGGCGCTAGAGAGCTTAACTTCCGTGTTCGGTATGGGAACGGGTGTGACCTCTCTGCCATCATCACCAAACTATGAAGGCATATTCCTTCAAAACTAGATAACATTTGCTACATATTATATGGTTAAGTCCTCGATCTATTAGTATTCGTCAGCTCCACATGTCACCATGCTTCCACCTCGAACCTATCAACCTGATCATCTTTCAGGGATCTTACTAGCTTACGCTATGGGAAATCTCATCTTGAGGGGGGCTTCATGCTTAGATGCTTTCAGCACTTATCCCTTCCGCACATAGCTACCCAGCTATGCCCTTGGCAGAACAACTGGTACACCAGCGGTGCGTCCATCCCGGTCCTCTCGTACTAAGGACAGCTCCTCTCAAATTTCCTACGCCCACGACGGATAGGGACCGAACTGTCTCACGACGTTCTGAACCCAGCTCGCGTACCGCTTTAATGGGCGAACAGCCCAACCCTTGGGACCGACTACAGCCCCAGGATGCGATGAGCCGACATCGAGGTGCCAAACCTCCCCGTCGATGTGGACTCTTGGGGGAGATAAGCCTGTTATCCCCGGGGTAGCTTTTATCCGTTGAGCGATGGCCCTTCCATGCGGAACCACCGGATCACTAAGCCCGACTTTCGTCCCTGCTCGACTTGTAGGTCTCGCAGTCAAGCTCCCTTATGCCTTTGCACTCTACGAATGATTTCCAACCATTCTGAGGGAACCTTTGGGCGCCTCCGTTACACTTTAGGAGGCGACCGCCCCAGTCAAACTGCCCACCTGACACTGTCTCCCGGGTCGATAAGACCCGTAGGTTAGAATTTCAATACAGTCAGGGCGGTATCCCACCAGCGCCTCCACCGAAGCTAGCGCTCCGGTTTCAATGGCTCCCGCCTATCCTGTACAAACTGTACCAAAATTCAATATCAGGCTACAGTAAAGCTCCACGGGGTCTTTCCGTCCTGTCGCGGGTAACCTGCATCTTCACAGGTACTATAATTTCACCGAGTCTCTGGTTGAGACAGTGCCCAAATCGTTACACCTTTCGTGCGGGTCGGAACTTACCCGACAAGGAATTTCGCTACCTTAGGACCGTTATAGTTACGGCCGCCGTTTACTGGGGCTTCAGTTCAGAGCTTCGCTTACGCTAACCCCTCTCCTTAACCTTCCAGCACCGGGCAGGTGTCACCCCCTATACTTCGCCTTACGGCTTCGCAGAGAGCTGTGTTTTTGCTAAACAGTCGCTTGGGCCTATTCACTGCGGCTTTCCGTTAAGAAAGCACCCCTTCTCCCGAAGTTACGGGGTCATTTTGCCGAGTTCCTTAACCAGAGTTCTCTCGCACACCTTAGGATTCTCTCCTCGCCTACCTGTGTCGGTTTGCGGTACAGGCACCTTTTATCTCGCTAGAAGCTTTTCTTGGCAGCGGGGAATCAAAGACTTCGCTCCATAAGGAGCTTCCCCATCACAGCTCAGCCTTCACGATAAGCGGATTTGCCTACTTATCAGCCTAACTGCTTGGACGTGCACAACCAATCGCACGCTTCTTCTATCCTTCTGCGTCCCTCCATTGCTCAAACGATAAAGAGGTGGTACAGGAATATCAACCTGTTGTCCATCGCCTACGCCTGTCGGCCTCG
>NZ_JBBOVB010000001.1:267500-272500 GCF_038006365.1 Bacillus sp. FSL L8-0152 | reverse complement strand
CCACCTGCGCGCGCTTTACGCCCAATAATTCCGGATAACGCTTGCCACCTACGTATTACCGCGGCTGCTGGCACGTAGTTAGCCGTGGCTTTCTGGTTAGGTACCGTCAAGGTGCCAGCTTATTCAACTAGCACTTGTTCTTCCCTAACAACAGAGTTTTACGACCCGAAAGCCTTCATCACTCACGCGGCGTTGCTCCGTCAGACTTTCGTCCATTGCGGAAGATTCCCTACTGCTGCCTCCCGTAGGAGTCTGGGCCGTGTCTCAGTCCCAGTGTGGCCGATCACCCTCTCAGGTCGGCTACGCATCGTTGCCTTGGTGAGCCGTTACCTCACCAACTAGCTAATGCGACGCGGGTCCATCCATAAGTGACAGCCGAAGCCGCCTTTCAATTTCGAACCATGCGGTTCAAAATGTTATCCGGTATTAGCCCCGGTTTCCCGGAGTTATCCCAGTCTTATGGGCAGGTTACCCACGTGTTACTCACCCGTCCGCCGCTAACTTCTTGAGAGCAAGCTCTCAATCCATTCGCTCGACTTGCATGTATTAGGCACGCCGCCAGCGTTCATCCTGAGCCAGGATCAAACTCTCCAATAAAGTTAGTTTGTCTAGCATCTAAAAATAAAAATTGACGTTTCACGTTGTTTGTTTCGTTCAGTTTTCAAAGAACTACTTGGTCGCTCATTTGCGACTTCCTTATGTTAACATCTTCGTTAGTTAATGTCAACTAAGTTTTTTATTTCGTTTGTCGCTTGTGACGTTAATGTCATCGGCGACTTGTTCTATATTACACCTCTAAAGTATAATCGTCAATACGTTTTTAAAAAAACTTTATATTTTATAGATTTCATTTACGTATTTCTTCTATAGTTATATACAAGCACCCTACAGAACAATCTATGGGGTGCTCTTCTACCATAAAAACTATTGTTCTTTCGACGGCACCGAACAACTTCCATCAGTACAAGAAAGATCGCTTCCACCATCTGCTGAAAGTTCCTGTAACTTCGGTGCAGGATTCTCTTCTTCCCACACTTGCTGAAGTGCACCAACAAAAGTTTCAAGTGGTTGTGCACCTGAAATAGCATACTTTTGATTAATAATAAAATAAGGCACTCCCGAAATTTGATATTGCTGAGCAATCGCTTCATCAATTCTAACATCATTTGCGTACGCATTTTTATCATTAATAACATTTAAAGCTTCTTGCTTATCTAAACCTGAGGCTTCAGCGATAATAGCAAGTGTATCCACATCACTTAAATTTTTCGATTCAGTGAAATATGCAAAAAGTAGATTCTCCGTAATCTCCTTTTCTTTTCCATGATTCTTTGCAAACTTCGCAAGACGATGCGCATCAAACGTATTCGTCGGCTTCATCTCATCAAAATTAAAACTTAAACCCATACTAGCTGCATGATTTCCTAGCTGTACGTTATTACGCTTAGCTTCTTCAATACTAATTCCATACTTTGATGCAAGCACTTCATTAATACTTGTTCCAGAGTAAACGGGAGTATTCGGATCCAACTCAAAACTTTTAAACTCAACTTCAACATCCTTCTTATGTGGAAATTGCTCTAAAGCCATCTCTAATCTACGTTTCCCAATATAGCAAAATGGGCATACAAAATCCGACCAAACCTCAATTTTCATATAAACACCTCATTAACATTTAGTTTTCAATCATTGTAGCACTGAGATTAAGGAATTCAAAAGTTTTTGCTCTATCTCCTTCATATAGTACATACAAAAATACACTTATAGCAGACTACCTAATTAACAAAAAAACGATAATCAAAAGGATTAACTATTATCCCTCTGATTATCGTCTATATAAATGCAACAACTTTAATTATGCCGGAATATACTTCCCTACGAACTTCCATACGGTATTCCAATATTTATTCGAATCTACTTTCTCCGCTTCTCCATGCCCAGCACCTGGAACAATTAATTTCTCTTTTTCTACTTTTGCAGCATTATATACTTCATCTAACATTTCAAAAGGAACGAATGTATCAGCATCTCCATGAATGAATAGCATAGGTGTTTTACTTTTCGCCACTTGTTTTACAGCTGAAGCTTCTTCTAAATCATATCCAGCTCTTAATTTTGTAACTGTATTTGCCGCATTCATAACAGGAAACTTCGGCAAGTGGAATAAATCTTTTAGCTGATAAGTAAATTCATCAATAACGGTTGAGTATCCACAATCTTCAATAATAACTTTAACATTAGAAGGTAAATCTTCTCCTGAAGTCATCATTACAGTTGCCCCGCCCATTGAAACACCAAATAGAGCTATTTCAGCATTAGGATCTTTCTTTAAGATTTGTTGAATCCAAATCAAAACATCTTTACGATCATGCCAGCCCATACCAACATAATCCCCTTCACTATTTCCGTGCCCACGAAGGTCTGGTGCTATGACATTATAGCCTTGTTCATAAAAGTTACGAATATATTTCGTCATTTCTGATGCTCTACCATTGTATCCATGAACCACAATTGCCCATTTATGACTAGATGATTCATTCATATATTCATAGCCTTTTAAATTCAATTTATCGAAAGAACGTATAGTTAATGTGTTAGGTTTATACTTCGATACGAAGTTCGCATTCTTTTCTTCATTTGTAGCCAATACATCTCCCGATGCATTTACCGTTTCTACTAAATGAGGATTATCTTGCAAAAATTCTTTTTCTTGTTTCGCATTCAATGCGTAGTTATAAAAATAATTCCCAACTAACATATACACGATTAATAGAAGGACTAAGACTACTGTAGTAATTATACCTATCCTTTTCATATTATCTCCTTTTCTAACTTAAATCTTCTTATATTAAAGTACATCAAAAAACAACTGTACTATTTTAACACACCAGTGAATCTTATCTTTAAGAAATAAAATAGAAAATCTTAAATTACATATCAAAAATCACGAAAGAAATCGAATAAAACTTATATAAATATGTAATTAGCTTTGAAAAGAAGTTACAAAATACAAAAAAGACGAGTCATTCTGACTCGTCTTAAAGTTGCTTGGCGACGTCCTACTCTCACAGGGACAAGGTCCCAACTACCATCGGCGCTAGAGAGCTTAACTTCCGTGTTCGGTATGGGAACGGGTGTGACCTCTCTGCCATCATCACCAAACTATGAAGGCATATTCCTTCAAAACTAGATAACATTGCTACATATTATATGGTTAAGTCCTCGATCTATTAGTATTCGTCAGCTCCACATGTCACCATGCTTCCACCTCGAACCTATCAACCTGATCATCTTTCAGGGATCTTACTAGCTTACGCTATGGGAAATCTCATCTTGAGGGGGGCTTCATGCTTAGATGCTTTCAGCACTTATCCCTTCCGCACATAGCTACCCAGCTATGCCCTTGGCAGAACAACTGGTACACCAGCGGTGCGTCCATCCCGGTCCTCTCGTACTAAGGACAGCTCCTCTCAAATTTCCTACGCCCACGACGGATAGGGACCGAACTGTCTCACGACGTTCTGAACCCAGCTCGCGTACCGCTTTAATGGGCGAACAGCCCAACCCTTGGGACCGACTACAGCCCCAGGATGCGATGAGCCGACATCGAGGTGCCAAACCTCCCCGTCGATGTGGACTCTTGGGGGAGATAAGCCTGTTATCCCCGGGGTAGCTTTTATCCGTTGAGCGATGGCCCTTCCATGCGGAACCACCGGATCACTAAGCCCGACTTTCGTCCCTGCTCGACTTGTAGGTCTCGCAGTCAAGCTCCCTTATGCCTTTGCACTCTACGAATGATTTCCAACCATTCTGAGGGAACCTTTGGGCGCCTCCGTTACACTTTAGGAGGCGACCGCCCCAGTCAAACTGCCCACCTGACACTGTCTCCCGGGTCGATAAGACCCGTAGGTTAGAATTTCAATACAGTCAGGGCGGTATCCCACCAGCGCCTCCACCGAAGCTAGCGCTCCGGTTTCAATGGCTCCCGCCTATCCTGTACAAACTGTACCAAAATTCAATATCAGGCTACAGTAAAGCTCCACGGGGTCTTTCCGTCCTGTCGCGGGTAACCTGCATCTTCACAGGTACTATAATTTCACCGAGTCTCTGGTTGAGACAGTGCCCAAATCGTTACACCTTTCGTGCGGGTCGGAACTTACCCGACAAGGAATTTCGCTACCTTAGGACCGTTATAGTTACGGCCGCCGTTTACTGGGGCTTCAGTTCAGAGCTTCGCTTACGCTAACCCCTCTCCTTAACCTTCCAGCACCGGGCAGGTGTCACCCCCTATACTTCGCCTTACGGCTTCGCAGAGAGCTGTGTTTTTGCTAAACAGTCGCTTGGGCCTATTCACTGCGGCTTTCCGTTAAGAAAGCACCCCTTCTCCCGAAGTTACGGGGTCATTTTGCCGAGTTCCTTAACCAGAGTTCTCTCGCACACCTTAGGATTCTCTCCTCGCCTACCTGTGTCGGTTTGCGGTACAGGCACCTTTTATCTCGCTAGAAGCTTTTCTTGGCAGCGGGGAATCAAAGACTTCGCTCCATAAGGAGCTTCCCCATCACAGCTCAGCCTTCACGATAAGCGGATTTGCCTACTTATCAGCCTAACTGCTTGGACGTGCACAACCAATCGCACGCTTCTTCTATCCTTCTGCGTCCCTCCATTGCTCAAACGATAAAGAGGTGGTACAGGAATATCAACCTGTTGTCCATCGCCTACGCCTGTCGGCCTCGGCTTAGGTCCTGACTAACCCTGAGCGGACGAGCCTTCCTCAGGAAACCTTAGGCATTCGGTGGACGGGATTCTCACCCGTCTTTCGCTACTCATACCGGCATTCTCACTTCTAAGCGCTCCACCAGTCCTTCCGGTCTGACTTCACTGCACTTAGAACGCTCCCCTACCACTGATACCATTGGTATCAATTCGCAGCTTCGGTGGTGTATTTAGCCCCGGTACATTTTCGGCGCAGAGTCACTCGACTAGTGAGCTATTACGCACTC
>NZ_JBBOVB010000001.1:247500-265000 GCF_038006365.1 Bacillus sp. FSL L8-0152 | reverse complement strand
GTCCCAGTGTGGCCGATCACCCTCTCAGGTCGGCTACGCATCGTTGCCTTGGTGAGCCGTTACCTCACCAACTAGCTAATGCGACGCGGGTCCATCCATAAGTGACAGCCGAAGCCGCCTTTCAATTTCGAACCATGCGGTTCAAAATGTTATCCGGTATTAGCCCCGGTTTCCCGGAGTTATCCCAGTCTTATGGGCAGGTTACCCACGTGTTACTCACCCGTCCGCCGCTAACTTCTTGAGAGCAAGCTCTCAATCCATTCGCTCGACTTGCATGTATTAGGCACGCCGCCAGCGTTCATCCTGAGCCAGGATCAAACTCTCCAATAAAGTTAGTTTGTCTAGCATCTAAAAATAAAAATTGACGTTTCACGTTGTTTGTTTCGTTCAGTTTTCAAAGAACTACTTGGTCGCTCATTTGCGACTTCCTTATGTTAACATTTCTATTTTGTAATGTCAACTAAGTTTTTCATTTCGTTTGCCGCTTTCGACGTTGTTGTCATCAGCGACTCGTATAATACTACACCTCTAAACTCTAATCGTCAATATGTTTTTCTAAAAAAATATAAAAAGACTTATTTCTTTTTAAAATAAGTCTTTTTATCATGTAACACGCTATCGTTTATTATTTTTCTATAATAGGTAAAGAGACGATAAATCGAATAATGCCCTCCTCATATTCAGCTCGAATACTACCACCTTGTAACTCAACAATACTTTTCGCAATCGCAAGCCCAAGTCCAGAACCTTCTGTTACTCTACTTCGAGATTGATCCTTCTTATAGAAACGTTCAAACAAATTCGCTAACTCTTCTCTCGTAAACTCTTCACTATGATTCGCAATTACAATTTGTATATCCCTGCGCTGCCTTTGAAGAGAAACTTTTATCTCCCCATCATCTTTACTATACTTAATCGCATTCATTAGTAAATTATCAAATACACGAACCATCTTTTCCGAATCAATCGATGCATAAGCACGTTCCTCAGGAAACTTCTTAACAAACGTAAGTCCATGCTCTTCCGCCTGCGGTACTAATTCTTCTATTAATTGCTCGAGTAACTCATTCATACAAACTTCTTGTTTTTCTAATATAACTTGTTCATTTGTTAACTTCGTATACTCAAATAAATCTTCTATTAAATTCTTTAGCTGCTCCGACTTTGCAAAAGCAATTCTCGTATACTCATCATGTTGTTCTTGATTTTCATATTTAGAATCTCGAAGTAATCGTAAGTAACCCATAATAGAAGTAAGCGGTGTACGTAAATCATGAGATACATTCGTAATAAGCTCATTTTTCTGCTTTTCTAATTTACGCTCTTTTTCTATATTATTCATAAGCTCTTCCGCCATATTATTAATATTCTCAGTTAAAGACGCAATCTCATCTTCACCTTTCTTCTCAATGCGGTACGCTAAGTTTCCTTTTTCTATTTCCTTTACACCTTCTGCCATTGCTTCAATCTGCTTCATCTTTCTCTTTGTTATATAGAAGAAAGAGAAAATGAATACAAGGACACCAATTAAAAATGGGAATGGTCCTTCTACTTTATAATACACTACCTCGCCTTGAGGAATCCCGCTTACAAACATATATAAGTTCTTACCTTCAATTGTAATAGGCGAGAATGTAATAAACTCTTTTCTTGATCTTTCAATATCATTATTATTTGAATAATTGATAGCAAATGAAGTCGCATTACGAATTGTATTATGCAAATTAATTTGTTCTTCTTGCGCTTGCTTCGTCTTATACAAAACTTTACCATTTTCGTCAGTAACTAATATTTTAAAGGCATCATGCCCTTGCTCTAAATTCTCATTTTCTAGTTCTATCATATTTTGTACAGCATCTAATTTATTTTCAGCAACCATCATTTCCGCTGTACTTTGAGCTTTACGATTAATTTGCTCCATACCATCTCTGTAATTAATCTCGGCATGCTGGCTAGCATCTTCAAAAATAGGTGCTACTATCTTCGTTGATACAAAGAGACCTAATAACGCACAAGCAGTAAACGCCGTAATAAGTTGAATCCTTATACTCCGTTTCACGCTCTTTATTATCTTTCCAATTAATTCTCGAATTTTCCGAACATAAGTAAACGGATTAAATATCTTTTTCAATCTTATACCCCACTCCCCATACTGTTTTTATATATCTAGGCTTCCTTGGATTCTCCTCAATCTTTTCACGTACTTTTCGAATATGCACCATTACAGTATTATCAGACTGGAAAGATCGTTCGTTCCACACCTTTTCATAAATTTGCTCCGCACTAAACACCATACCTGGATTTCTAGCTAGCAATTCTAAAATTGAAAATTCCCTTGGGGTTAGTTTCACTTCTTCTCCCTCTACAATAACTTTATGGGTCGAGATATTTATTTTCATCTCTCCAATTTCTAGCTCGTCCTCATTTTGAATAGCAAAACCATTCATTTTCATATAACGGCGTAACTGAGATTTAATTCGTGCAATTAACTCTAATGGATTAAAGGGCTTCGTTACGTAATCATCTGCTCCTGTTGTTAATCCTAAAATCTTATCCATATCTTGCGTTTTCGCAGAAAGCATAATGATAGGCATCTCTTTCGATTCTCTTACTTTCATACACATATGAATACCATCTACTTTCGGCATCATAATATCTAATACGACTAGATGCACTTCATTTTCTTCCAGTAAACGTAGCCCTTCTTCTCCGTCCCCTGCTTGTAATACTTTATATCCTTCATTCTTTAAATAGATTGTAATTAAATTCCGAATTTCTTTTTCATCATCTACGACAAGTATTGTTTCGTGTGCCACAATATCTCCCCCATTACTTTTTTAATCCCTAACTTCTATTATAGGAAAACTTCTGAAGAAAAACGCTCGGAAATCCTTAAGTTTTTCTGAAGACGCAAAAAAGGTCTAGACTCCCCTTAAGTCTAGACCTTTGAAAAAACCCCTTTTATTTACGAACGTAGATGAAATATAGTACGAATAAAACTCCCATAACATACATAATCGGATGAACCTCTTTACGACGACCACTCACAACCATTGTAATTGGATAGAAGATAAATCCAATCGCAATCCCAGTTGCGATACTATACGTAAGTGGCATAGAGATAATTGTAAAGAATGCTGGCACTGCAATCTCGAATTTCTTCCAATCAATTTCCCCTAAAGAAGAAACCATCAAGATTCCTACAATAATTAAAGCTGGTGCCGTTACAGCTGGCGTTACAACACTTAGTAATGGCGAGAAGAATAGTGCCAGTAAGAAGAATCCTGCTGTTACAACTGCTGTAAATCCAGAACGTCCTCCCGCTGCTACCCCTGCAGACGATTCAATGTAAGACGTTGTTGTTGATGTACCCAAGATCGCACCAATTACAGTCGCAATCGCATCTGCAAATAATGCTTTTCCTGCACGTGGTAATTTATTGTTCTTCATTAATCCAGCTTGATTCGCAACCGCTACAAGCGTACCTGCTGTATCAAAGAAATCGATAAAGAAAAACGTTATAATAACAATCCCCATTTGAACTGTAAAAATATCTCCGAAGTGCGTTAACGCAGCACCGAACGTTGGTTCTAGACTCGGTATTGCTCCCACTACAGCTTTCGGAGTATCAATTAATCCTGTTGCCACTCCTAAGATCGCTGTAAGAATCATACCGTAAAATACAGCACCATTAACTTTCTTAATCATGAAGATGATTGTCGTAACAACCCCGAAGATTGCTAGTAACGTTGTGCCCTTTGTTAAGTCCCCCAACCCAACAAGAACAGCATCATTTTTCACGATAATTCCAGCATTTTGGAATCCAAGGAATGCAATGAACAATCCGATACCTGCTGCTACTGCAAACTTTAACTCCGATGGAATTGCATTAATGATTTTTTCACGAATACCTGAAGCAGTAAGAATAATAAAGATAATACCTGACATTAATGTTCCGGCAATGGCCGTTTGCCACGGAATACCCATCGTTAACACTGCTGTATAAGCAAAGAACGCGTTAATTCCCATACCTGGCGCTAAAGCAATTGGATACTTCGCGAAAATACCCATAATTAACGAACCGATTGCTGCCGCTAATGCCGTAGCAACGAATACTGCACCTGGATCCATCCCTGTACCTGCTGGTAACCCTTTAACATTTCCAAGCGACAGCGTAGCAGGATTGACAAACAGTACGTAAGCCATAGATAGAAATGTTGTTAACCCCGCTATGAACTCAGTCTTATAATTCGTACCGAGCTCATCAAATTGAAAATAGCGTTTCATCCTACGTTTCCCCCGTTATATGATTACTCGCCGTAATCTCCCTAGCCCTCTTTTATCTATTAAAAATAAAAAAGGCTTCCATTGCATATACATGGAAGCGTTCTATGAATAAAGACAAGTTTCCCCTCATCTTTATCTAAACGCCTCGTAGTCAAGCCATTTACGGTAGCTAGGTAGAAACTTTCGGGCCATATCCCCGATATTATACGACGGCATAATATTCACTTTTCGTTTGAATTACATACTCATATTAACTCTTGAATGTATTTTTGTCAATTTAAAAGCGAACATTTTTATATTTTTTTATATTTTCGTTCGTATTAACAACGAAAACAAAAAGATCCATCTATTCATGAATGATAGATGGATCTTTTTTATTACAATACTATTCCCACTCAATAGTTGCTGGTGGCTTACTCGTTACATCATACACGATACGGTTAACGTGTTCTACTTCGTTTACGATACGAACAGAGATTTTCTCTAGTACGTCCCAAGGGATACGTGCCCAGTCAGCTGTCATACCGTCAATAGATGTTACTGCACGGATACCTACTGTGTAATCGTAAGTACGCTCGTCACCCATAACACCTACGCTACGCATACCAGGAAGTGCAGTGAAGTATTGCCAAATTTCACGGTCTAATCCCGCTTTAATAATTTCTTCACGTAAAATCGCATCAGATTCACGAACGATTTCTAATTTCTCTTCTGTGATTTCACCTAATACACGAATACCAAGACCAGGACCTGGGAATGGTTGACGCCATACGATTTCATCAGGAATTCCTAGTTCAGATCCTAATACACGTACTTCATCTTTAAATAACGTATTTAAAGGCTCAATTAATTTGAACTGCATGTCTTCTGGAAGTCCACCCACGTTATGGTGAGATTTAATTGTTTGTGCAGTTGCTGTACCACTTTCAACGATATCTGTGTAAAGTGTACCTTGTGCTAAGAAGTCCATACCTTGTAATTTAGATGCTTCATCATCAAATACGTAAATGAATTCGTTACCGATGATTTTACGTTTTTGTTCTGGATCTTCTACACCTTTTAACTTATTCATGAAGCGTTCTTGTGCATCCACTTTAATAACGTTCATATGGAAGCCTTCGCTAAATGTTTTCATAACGCCTTCTGCTTCACCTTTACGAAGTAAACCGTGGTCAACGAAAATACATGTTAACTGATCGCCGATTGCTTTATGAATTAATACTGCTACAACAGAAGAGTCTACGCCGCCACTAAGTGCACATAGTACTTTTTTGTCTCCAACAGTTTCACGAATCTTTTCTAATTCTACTTCGATAAAGTTCTCCATGTTCCATCCTTCAGAACAACCACATACGCCGAATACGAAGTTTTTAATTAAATCGTTACCGTGCTCAGAGTGACGTACTTCTGGGTGGAATTGTACACCGTATAAGTTTTTCGCTTCATTGCTCATACCAGCAATTGGGCAAGACTCACTTGTTGCGTCTACTACGAATCCTTCAGGTAAACCAGTTACTAAGTCGCCATGGCTCATCCATACAACTTGCTCTTCTGGAAGGTTCGCATATAATTTTGATTCGTTCTCTACTTTAAGAACAGCTTTTCCGTACTCACGGTGGTTGGCACGCTCTACTTTACCACCGAAGTGTTGTGTCATAAGCTGCATACCGTAACAGATACCGAAGATCGGTAAACCTAGTTCGAAGATTTTTTCATCACAATGTAATGCACCTTCACCGTATACGCTATTTGGTCCACCAGAGAAAATAATCCCTTTTGGATTCATTGCTTTAATTTCTTCTGCAGTAATTGTATGTGGATGAAGTTCACTGTATACACCGAACTCACGAATTCGACGTGCTATTAACTGATTGTATTGACTTCCAAAATCTAAAACGATAATTGTATCGTGTTGCTTCTTCAAAATAATCACCCCAACGTTAGTTCTCGTATATAAATATTTTCACCAATTTGGCGAAAAGCATTACTAATATAATAAAAAAAGCCAGTCCTCCGCCTCTAGTCTCATAACAAAGAAAAGGCAGGGGTCTGACTTTATAAAGAAAGATAGTCTCCGCTCTTTATAAATATAAGACACACTGCCTTCATAGTCAGGTTGTTTACGGTAACCCGGTAGAGACTCTCAAACCATATCATTGAGGATATATGAAGGATCGTTTTATATTATCTTCCTAGATTCTAACAATGAAGTATCTATATGGTCAAGAGAGAAAGCGACAAAATTCTACAGAAATTCATTTCCTTTTCTAAAAAACATAAAAAAACATCCATTTCTATATAGAAATGGATGTTTTTTAGGGCAAACGGAATTACATCATTCCGCCCATACCGCCCATGCCCATGCCGCCCATGTCAGGCATTGCTGGTGCATTTGGTTCTGGCTTGTCAGCTACTACAGCTTCAGTTGTTAAGAACATAGCTGCAACAGATGCTGCGTTTTGAAGTGCAGAACGAGTTACTTTAGCTGGATCTACGATACCAGACTCAAGCATGTTAACCCATTCGCCAGTAGCTGCGTTGAAACCAACGCCTACTTTTTCGCCTTTTAGACGCTCTACAACTACAGATCCTTCTAGACCAGCGTTGATTGCGATTTGACGAACTGGCTCTTCTAGTGCACGAAGTACGATGTTGATACCTGTTGCTTCGTCGCCTTCAGCTACGATAGAAGCTACTTTCGTGTATACGTTCATAAGTGAAGTACCACCACCTGCAACGATACCTTCTTCTACTGCTGCACGAGTTGAGTTAAGTGCATCTTCAATGCGAAGTTTGCGCTCTTTTAACTCAGTTTCAGTTGCTGCACCGACTTTAATTACTGCTACGCCACCTGCTAGTTTAGCAAGTCGCTCTTGTAATTTTTCACGATCGAATTCAGAAGTTGTTTCTTCTAATTGCGCACGAATTTGACCGATGCGAGCTGCGATTTGCTCTGTATTTCCAATACCTTCAACTACAGTTGTGTTTTCTTTTGTAACAACAACTTTACCAGCGCGTCCTAAAGATTCAACTGTAGCAGATTTTAAGTCACGACCTAATTCTTCAGTGATTACTTCGCCACCAGTTAAGATTGCGATATCTTCTAGCATTGCTTTACGACGGTCACCAAATCCAGGAGCTTTAACAGCTACTACATTGAATGTACCACGAAGTTTGTTCACTACTAATGTAGCTAAAGCCTCGCCTTCTACATCTTCAGCAATGATAAGAAGTGGTTTACCTTGTTGTACCACTTGCTCTAATACCGGTAAGATTTCTTGAATGTTAGAAATCTTTTTGTCAGTAATTAAGATATATGGGTTATCAAGAACTGCTTCCATTTTGTCAGAATCAGTAATCATGTAAGGAGATGCATATCCACGATCAAATTGCATACCTTCTACTACGTCTAATTCTGTTGTGAATCCTTTAGACTCTTCTAAAGTAATAACGCCATCGTTACCAACGCGCTCCATTGCTTCAGCGATTAATTGACCTACTTCTTCGTCAGCTGCAGAAATAGCAGCTACTTGTGCGATAGAAGATTTGCCTTCGATTGGTTTAGAAATCGTTTTTAATTCTTCAATTGCAGCAGTAACAGCTTTTTCGATACCTTTACGAAGACCCATTGGGTTAGCACCAGCTGTTACGTTTTTAAGACCTTCACGAATCATAGCTTGCGCTAATACAGTTGCAGTTGTTGTTCCGTCACCAGCTACGTCATTTGTTTTGCTAGCAACTTCTGCTACTAATTTCGCACCCATGTTTTCGAATGCATCTTCTAATTCGATTTCTTTTGCGATTGTTACACCATCATTTGTAATAAGTGGTGAACCAAATTTTTTCTCAAGTACAACGTTACGACCTTTTGGTCCAAGCGTAACTTTTACTGCGTTTGCAAGAGTGTCGACACCGCGAAGCATCGAACGACGTGCTTCTTCACTAAATTTAATATCTTTTGCCATAATAATTGACCCCCTTGGATTTTTTAAGATTTATATAATTAACCGATAACTGCTAAAATGTCACTTTCACGTAAAATCAAGTAGTCTGTACCTTCATATTTCACTTCAGTACCTGCATATTTTGAGAAGATGATAAGATCACCTGCTGCTACCTCTAAAGCAACACGCTCACCATTCTCAAGCACTCGACCAGTACCTACTGCAACAACTTTACCCTCTTGTGGTTTTTCTTTTGCAGTATCTGGTAATACGATACCACTTGCTGTTTTTTCTTCTGCTTGAACAAGCTCAATTACAACGCGATCACCTAATGGCTTTAGCATGAACAATAACCTCCTCATTTTGTTATGTAAATTTCTTTTATTAGCACTCAAGTCATCCGAGTGCTAACACACTTATAATAATAAATAATCTCAATTTCTTTTGCAAGTAAAAAAATCATAATTTTTTCGCAAATCACTATATAAACTTTCTATATAGAATACTGCCTTTACTATATGAATCGTTGTTTCCACTGCTCGTATGTTACAATATGAAAGGACACCCTAAGTTGTTTTCGCTACACACACAACTTTCTCCTGTCTTCTATTATAATTTCAAATAAGGATTTACGAAAAAAACATAATTCAAGTGAGGTTTATATCGTAGGTAGCATATTTACATGTTATCCTAACTTATCTCATACACTATAGTTAGAAAGGATGGTTAAACCATTTGAAGAAACAATACTGGTGGATTATCGTTACATACATTTTAATGCAGTTATCTGGCGTTGTTGGATTGCCACTTCTCCTAAAAACAGGACTCTATGATAACAGAGGATTTACCATTGAGGAAAAAGGACAAATCATAACGGGACACTGGGCAATTATTAGCTTCTTTGTTGCATTATGTATCGTACTTTGGTTACTTAGAACGGATATTCGTGACAGGCATTTAGATCCAAAGCGCTCTTCTGCTCCAGCTACTATTGGATGGATTTTCATCGGGTTCTTCTTGGCTTTCTTTTCACAAATAGTTGCTGGTATGATCGAGATGCAGCTGCTAGGAATTAAACAAGGTTCAGAAAATACAATGAAACTGATGGAGATTGCAAGAACCACACCTTGGTTCCTTATTGTTGTATCTATAATTGGACCTATCTTAGAAGAAATCGTATTTAGAAAAATTTTATTTGGTGCACTTTATAAGAAGTTTAACTTCTTTATCGCAGCTATCATTAGTTCGCTTGTATTCGCAGCAATTCATTTTGATTTTACTCATTTATTGGTATACACTGCTATGGGGCTCGTATTCGCCTTCTTATATGTGAAGACGAAGCGTATTATCGTTCCGATTGCAGCTCATGTTGCGATGAATACATTAGTCGCTATTGGGCAAATTTTTATGAGCAATGAGCAAATTCAAGAAATGATTAAAGAAGCTGAAAAAATGCAAGGCTTTATCGGAGGATTTTTTGTATGAGAAACTCACCATTGTTCATGGCTGCACTATACTTCCTTCTTGGATGTATCTTTACACGCTTCGCCATTACGAACGTGACAGATACAATCTGGAATGTGTGGACAATACTATTTGCAGTTATGGCAACAATTGATTTTAATTTGGCACTTCGCCTTATATTAGTTAAATTCACAAAGAAGAAACAATAATAAAACGCAGAGGTCGCTTCCTCTGCGTTTTATTGTGGATAGTTTTTCAAAAAGTAAACTAATGTTTGTAACTCTACAGCTAAATCAATATGATGAATTCTAATATTCTCTGATACGTTTAATCGTGCTGGTGTGAAATTCAAAATACCATGCACGCTCGTTTCAGCTAATCTATCTGCTACAGCTTGTGCTACTGTAGCCGGTACTGTTAATATTGCCACTTGTATATCATTTGATAATCTCTCTTCTAATTCATCTAAATGGTATACAGGAATGCCCCCGATTTCTGTTCCAACTTTCTCTTCACTAACATCAAATGCCATTTCAATTTTTGTATTATTGTTTTTCGTGAAATTATAATGTAAGAAAGCGGTCCCTAAATTACCTACTCCAATAAGTGCTACACGCGTTATATCATCTTGATCAAGTGTTTCGCGGAAAAATGATAATAAATAATTTACGTTATATCCATATCCCTTTTTCCCTAACGCTCCAAAATACGAAAAATCTCTTCGTATTGTTGCGGAATCTACTTTTACCGCTTCACTCAATTCGGCCGATGAAACACGCTGCTTACCAGAAAGAGATAAGTTTTGGATAAATCGATAGTATAGAGGCAATCTTTTAGCAGTGGCTTGTGGAATCTTTTGCTGATCCATATGACCTCTCCTCTCTTCCTATCTTTATTCATATACTTTAATCAAATACAGAAGTTTAGCACTCATTAAATTCCTTGTATAATAAAGAGAAGAAGTATTCTCTCTTATTTTAAACTATACACTATTTTTAGTATGATTGAGAAATATAAACATGGCAAAGTTAAGAAATTATTTGAGGTGAAAACATTGATTTTATTACAAGTAAATGGACTTTCGAAATTATACGGTGCAGAAACAATTCTTGCAAACATAAAATTGGAAGTACAAACAAAAGATCGTATCGCATTAGTCGGAAGGAATGGAGCTGGAAAATCTACATTATTAAAAATTATCGCTGGTGAGTTATCACATGATGGTGGCGAAATTATAAAACCGAAAGATGTCTCAATCGGGTATTTAGCTCAAAATACCGGCCTAGAAACGTCTTTAACAATTTGGGATGAAATGCTAACCGTCTTTACCCACTTACAGCAAATGGAGACAAAACTTCGAAGGCTTGAGCAAGAAATGGGAAAAGAAGAAAACTTTTCAAACGAAGCTATATATGAAAGATTGTTAGCTGATTATGACCAATTGCAACTCAATTATAAAGATCAAGGTGGATATCAATATGAAGCGGATATTCGCTCCATTTTAAGCGGCCTTGGCTTCCCAGTTGAAACGCACCAGACGACGATTTCTACTTTAAGCGGTGGGCAAAAAACAAGATTAGCTCTCGGAAAATTATTATTAACAAAACCAGACTTACTTATTTTGGACGAGCCTACAAACCATTTAGACATCGAAACATTAACATGGCTTGAGCAATATTTACAAGGTTATCCTGGCGCAATATTAATCGTTTCACATGACCGTTATTTCTTAGACAAACTTGTTACACAAGTATATGAAATTTCGAATAAAGAAAGCAGACGATTTGTTGGTAACTACAGTAAATATTTAGACTTAAAATCAGCATTATATGAGCAAGAAATGAAACGTTACGAAAAACAACAAGATGAAATCGCAAAACTTGAGGACTTCGTTCAAAAGAATATAGCTCGCGCCTCTACAACGAAACGTGCTCAAAGTCGCCGTAAACAACTAGACAGAATGGAATTATTAACGAGACCATTAGGGGATTCTAAGTCAGCATCATTCCACTTCGATATTGAAAAGCAAAGTGGAAATGATGTTTTACAAGTAAAGGATGCAACCATTGGCTATGATGAGGACCCTATAATTGAAAACGTAACTATGCGCTTAACTCGCGGAGATAGTGTTGCTTTAGTTGGTCCAAACGGAATTGGGAAATCCACATTATTAAAATCTATTGTGAATAAGTTACCACTATTAAATGGTGATGTTTCTTTCGGATCAAATGTATCTGTTGGTTATTATGATCAAGAACAAGCAAACTTAACATCTTCTAAACGGGTTTTAAATGAACTATGGGATGAATATCCACTGCAACCTGAAAAAGAAATCCGTACTATACTCGGGAACTTTTTATTTACAGGAGATGATGTACTGAAACCAGTATCTTCCCTTAGTGGTGGACAAAAAGCTCGATTAGCTCTTGCGAAGCTTATGATGCAAAAGTCAAATTTATTAATTCTGGATGAGCCTACGAACCACCTTGATTTAAATAGCAAAGAGATTTTAGAGAATGCTTTAATTGATTATCCAGGGACTCTTCTATTTGTCTCACATGACCGCTACTTCATTAACCGTGTAACAACGACTGTGATTGAGTTATCAACAGAAGGTGCACAGGAATATTTAGGGGATTACGATTACTATGTGGAGAAGAAAAATGAAATGATTGAACGCGCAGCATTTGAACAACTTGAACAGCAAGAAAATCAGGCACCTGTTCAAAAAACTGTAGCTCAAGAAAAATTAAATTATCTCGAAGAAAAAGAGCGTAAACAATTAGAACGTCAACGCACTCGAAAAATTGAAGAACTAGAACAAAACATCGTAAACTTAGAAGAAGAAATTGCTACGTTAGAAGATCAACTTTGCTTACCAGAAATATATGCAGATTATGAAAAAGCGAGTGAAATTACAACTAAAAAACAAACGCTACAAGTACAACTTGAAACTTGTATGGCAGAGTGGGAAGAGCTGCATGTATAAGAGTATTTAAATAAGGAAGATGTCTCATCAGTCATGATTTTTGACTATGTGACATCTTTTTTCTTTAAGTACATAAATAATTTTTTGAATATATCAATGGTAACTCGGAATATATCAACCAATTTTCAAATACATCTATCGTAACCCTATATATATAAACGATTCGACACGAAATATCGATTTACCGACAAGGATTGACAATATCAGCACCCTCTATAATAGAAGGATATTTCAAAATGTTTTTCAGGGATATCTTCTTACTTTTTATTTCCCGAAAAACAATATATTCAAAGGTCAGACTTCATCTAGTTTATCCACAAACTTATACACATATCCACCTTTATAAAATAGCTATCAAAACAACTTTTCCACATTATCCACAACTATCAAAAAAGATATCAACACTTTATATACACAACAAAACCCACATTATCAACAGATAATATGGGTTTTATCCACAAGCTGTGGTTAATTATGTGCATAACTATGCTTCAATATCTAATCCTGGATTCGCATTTAAGGCTAATGTTGCACGCTTGCCTTGTTCATACGCAATTGTCCCTGCCGCTGCAATCATTGCTGCATTATCTGTGCATAAAGATAGCGGTGGAATAATTAGTTCAATGTTTTCTTTTTGTGCAAATTCTTCTTCTAATCGCGCACGAAGTCCTTTATTAGCAGCTACTCCACCAGCAAGAAGTAATTGCTTTACATTATAAGCCTCTGCTGCACGAGCTGCTTTCGTTACAAGTACATCTATTACACTTTCTTGGAAACTTGCCGCTAAATCTTCTGGTTTAATTTCTATACCACGTTGTTTCGCGTTATGCACAGTGTTGATAACTGCTGATTTCAATCCACTAAAGCTAAAATCATATGAATTCGGTTCTAGCCATGCACGAGGCAAATCAATTGTTGGTTCTCCTTCATGTGCAAGACGATCAATATGAGGACCACCTGGATATGGCATAGATAACGTACGAGCTACTTTATCATATGCTTCTCCAGCTGCATCATCTCGCGTTTCACCAATTACTTCAAATGAACCATGTTCTTTCATATAAACAAGTTCTGTATGCCCACCAGATACAACAAGTGATAATAGCGGGAATTGAACTTCTTTTACTAAACGGTTCGCATAAATATGGCCAGCAATATGATGAACACCGACTAACGGAATATCATGTGCAAAAGCTACTGCCTTCGCTGCATTTACCCCAATTAAAAGTGCTCCTACTAAACCAGGCCCTTCTGTTACAGCAATTGCATCAATATCATCAAATGTGATATTTGCTTCTTTTAAAGCTTCTTCTAACACAACTGTAATTTCTTCTACATGATGACGGGATGCAATCTCTGGTACAACCCCGCCAAAACGTTTATGACTTTCGATTTGTGATGCAACGACATTCGCAATAATTTCCGTTCCATTTTTAACAACCGCCACCGCTGTTTCATCACAGCTTGTTTCAATCCCAAGTATAATCGTATTTTTTTCCATTATATATTCACCCACATTACAAGACCATCTTCCTGATTGTCTGCATAGTATCGTTTACGAATTCCACCATTTTGAAATCCATATTTTTTGTACAACTGCTTTGCTACTTCATTTGATACACGTACTTCAAGCGTCATTGTTTTTACCCCTAGTTCTTTCGCTTCTGAAATAACTGCTTTCAATAAGGCATCTCCTAATTTTTGACCTCGGTATTCTGGCAAAATAGCTATATTTGTTATATGTGATTCATCAATAATTATCCACAATCCACAATATCCGATTACACGACCATCTTTTTCTAACACAATATAATGTGCATGTTCATTCATCGTTAATTCACGGTGAAAGGCATCTGCAGTCCAAGGAGTTGAAAAAGACACTTCTTCAATAGCTACAATTTGAGCAATATCATCAAGTTCCATCTTTCTAAATATCATATCCATCTTCTGCAAGGCCCCTACTTGTTTTGACTTTCTAACCACTTTGTTTCAGCTTCAGCTAAACGAAGATAGCTCGGAACAAACGTATGCACATCTTGTTCTTCTTTTTGTAACCCTAAGAATGCTAGCTCACTTGGTCTTGGATTATTTTTAGTAAACGGAGCGAATACAGCTTGATCACCTAAATGTTCTATAATTATTTCTTTATGCAATTTAACATCATTACCGATAAATAAAACAGGCTGTCCTTTATCTTTTAACATTTGCAACCAGTCCACAATAAGAATAATTCGGTCTTCTTCTATTGAAGTTAACTGCTCTCCTTCATATTTATATAATCCAGTATAGATTTGCCCACGTCTTCCATCAAATAAAGGACAAATTAATCCATTAAAGTTAGCACCGTTTGCAGCTACTACCTCTAAACTTGATACACCTACAATTGGTATTTGAAGTGACCAAGCTAATGTTTTTGCCGCTGTCACGCCTATGCGAACACCTGTATATGATCCAGGTCCAGCAGCTACTACGATTTTAGTTAATTCCTTCGGTTTTACACCACATTCTTTTAACAGTTGCTCTACAGCTGGCATAAGACGTACAGAATGGTTTTTCGTCAAATTTGTAATGATTTCCCCAATCACGTTTCCTTCCTCAATAAGGGATACACCCATTACGTAATTTGAAGTATCAATTGCTAGTACTTTCATCTTGTAATAGCTCCTCACATAATCTAATATAGCGATCTCCAATTGGCTCGAGTATAATTTTTCTTGTGTCATCTCCCGCATGGAATAAACTAATTTGTAACTTTTCATTCGGTAAATATGCTTCTATTAAATGAGCCCATTCCACTACCGTAATTCCTTCACCGTAGAAATACTCATCAAAGCCTAAGTCCTCTTCGCTTTCTGCTAAGCGATACACATCCATATGATATAGTGGTAATCTTCCTTTATATTCTTTAATAATATTAAAGGTAGGACTATTTACAACTCTTTTCACTCCAAGACCTTTTGCTAGCCCCTTTGTAAAAGTCGTCTTCCCAGCTCCAAGATCTCCTTCTAAAATAATTACATCTTGTGCCTCTACGAGTTCACCTAGTTTTTCTGATAACCTTTGTGTTTCCGCAGAAGATTTTGTTGTTACTTCATATTTGCTCACAGACTTCACCTACTTTACTCACAATGTTCTCTGCTCTTTATTATACAGGTTTTGAATATATAAAAAAGTCCTTAGGAGTTGTCCTAAGGATAGTTTGACTGTCTTTATTAGTTTTTTGTTAAAACAAATAAAAAAATACGAAACAATTTGTTTCGTTCTTTTCTTTATATAAAATGGCGGTCCCGACCGGGGTCGAACCGGCGATCTCCTGCGTGACAGGCAGGCATGTTAACCACTACACCACGGGACCATTTGGTTGCGGGGACAGGATTTGAACCTGCGACCTTCGGGTTATGAGCCCGACGAGCTACCGTACTGCTCCACCCCGCGATGATATAAATAGCTTGGCGACGTCCTACTCTCACAGGGACAAGGTCCCAACTACCATCGGCGCTAGAGAGCTTAACTTCCGTGTTCGGTATGGGAACGGGTGTGACCTCTCTGCCATCATCACCAAACTATGAAGGCATATTCCTTCAAAACTAGATAACATTGCTACATATTATATGGTTAAGTCCTCGATCTATTAGTATTCGTCAGCTCCACATGTCACCATGCTTCCACCTCGAACCTATCAACCTGATCATCTTTCAGGGATCTTACTAGCTTACGCTATGGGAAATCTCATCTTGAGGGGGGCTTCATGCTTAGATGCTTTCAGCACTTATCCCTTCCGCACATAGCTACCCAGCTATGCCCTTGGCAGAACAACTGGTACACCAGCGGTGCGTCCATCCCGGTCCTCTCGTACTAAGGACAGCTCCTCTCAAATTTCCTACGCCCACGACGGATAGGGACCGAACTGTCTCACGACGTTCTGAACCCAGCTCGCGTACCGCTTTAATGGGCGAACAGCCCAACCCTTGGGACCGACTACAGCCCCAGGATGCGATGAGCCGACATCGAGGTGCCAAACCTCCCCGTCGATGTGGACTCTTGGGGGAGATAAGCCTGTTATCCCCGGGGTAGCTTTTATCCGTTGAGCGATGGCCCTTCCATGCGGAACCACCGGATCACTAAGCCCGACTTTCGTCCCTGCTCGACTTGTAGGTCTCGCAGTCAAGCTCCCTTATGCCTTTGCACTCTACGAATGATTTCCAACCATTCTGAGGGAACCTTTGGGCGCCTCCGTTACACTTTAGGAGGCGACCGCCCCAGTCAAACTGCCCACCTGACACTGTCTCCCGGGTCGATAAGACCCGTAGGTTAGAATTTCAATACAGTCAGGGCGGTATCCCACCAGCGCCTCCACCGAAGCTAGCGCTCCGGTTTCAATGGCTCCCGCCTATCCTGTACAAACTGTACCAAAATTCAATATCAGGCTACAGTAAAGCTCCACGGGGTCTTTCCGTCCTGTCGCGGGTAACCTGCATCTTCACAGGTACTATAATTTCACCGAGTCTCTGGTTGAGACAGTGCCCAAATCGTTACACCTTTCGTGCGGGTCGGAACTTACCCGACAAGGAATTTCGCTACCTTAGGACCGTTATAGTTACGGCCGCCGTTTACTGGGGCTTCAGTTCAGAGCTTCGCTTACGCTAACCCCTCTCCTTAACCTTCCAGCACCGGGCAGGTGTCACCCCCTATACTTCGCCTTACGGCTTCGCAGAGAGCTGTGTTTTTGCTAAACAGTCGCTTGGGCCTATTCACTGCGGCTTTCCGTTAAGAAAGCACCCCTTCTCCCGAAGTTACGGGGTCATTTTGCCGAGTT
>NZ_JBBOVB010000001.1:155000-242500 GCF_038006365.1 Bacillus sp. FSL L8-0152 | reverse complement strand
TACCCTCTTCCTGTAATATGCAAGTGATAATGACACAGTTCATGTTTGATAATTCCGATTAACTCCTCCTTACCATACATTTCGTAATATCGATAATTCAGTTCAACATTGTGACTCTTCAACAAATAACGCCCACCAGTTGTACGCAGCCTACTATTGAACGTTGCTTTATGTAAAAACGGCATTCCGAAGTATTGTAGCGATACTTCTTCCACTAGCCGTTGAATTTCTCCCTCGCCCATTCTCATTCCTCCTAAACAAAAAAATATTTTTACACTTTTCACGCTTCTTATACATATATTAAATAGTACATATACCCATCCTCATTCAAGACGCGTGGTTTCTAAAAACACAACATGAATAGAAATCCACTCACCAACCTCTCATCAATAGCACTTTAGATTTTTGAGAGTAGGATTAAACAAGGAGGGATTCCTATGCCTACGTGGCTAAAAAAACAGATGCAACGTGCATATTTCGAAAAAAACCGGTATCAAATTAAATTGCTAAATGAATGCTGGTTTTATTATAGCAAAATACATCAAAACTCATAATCCATTACACTTTTTATTCTATAAAAAAAGAGCAGTTTCATCTGCTCTCTTCTCTTACTATTCAATCGGCAACATAGATAGTGCAACGCGTCCTTTTTTTGTATCAATATCATCTACCCATACTTTTACAATTTGTCCTACTGATACAACATCTAACGGATGCTTTACAAACTGTTTACTAAGCTTAGAAATATGCACTAAACCATCTTGCTTTACGCCTACATCAACAAAAGCACCAAAATCAACAACGTTACGCACTGTTCCTTCTAGTTCCATACCACGTTTTAAATCTTCTAATTTCAAAATCCCTTTTTTCAGAAGTGGTTTAGGCAACTCATCCCTCATATCTCGTTCTGGGCTAATGAGCGCATCTATAATATCAACTAACGTCGGCTCCCCAACCCCCGTTTCTTGAGACAACTTAGAAATCTCTACTTCTTCCAATCTCTTTTGTAATTGCGGTTGTCCTACGTCATCTATCGATAACCCTAAACTCTTCAATAACAATTCAACATTTTTATATTGTTCGGGATGAATACCTGTTCGATCTAATGGATTCGCTCCTTCTAATATACGCAAGAAACCTATACATTGTTCGTACGTCTTTGCACCTAAACGTGGGATTTTCTTTAATTCCGTGCGCTTTGTGAATTTCCCATCCTCTTCTCTCTTTGCCACAATATTTTTCGCAACAGTTTTCGATAAACCTGAAACATATTGTAACAATGCAACCGAAGCCGTATTTACATTAACCCCAACTTGGTTAACAGCTGTCTCTACTACAAATGTTAATGACTCATTCAATCTCTTTTGAGATACATCATGTTGGTATTGTCCAACCCCAACTGATTTAGGATCAATTTTCACAAGTTCAGCCAGTGGATCTTGCAGACGTCTTCCAATAGAAACGGCACTTCTCTCTTCAACCTGTAAATTCGGGAATTCTTCACGAGCTAAATCAGAAGCTGAATATACACTAGCACCCGCTTCATTTACAATAATATAAAAGACTTCCTGTTTCACACTTTGTAATACATCTACTATAAATTCCTCTGTTTCTCTAGATGCTGTCCCATTACCAATTGCAATCATTTCAACTTGATATTTATCTATAATAGAAAGAACTTTCGTTTTTGCGTCATCATATTTACGAACAGGCGGATGCGGATAAATAACATCAATATGTAGTACTTTCCCCGTATCATCTACTACAGATAATTTACAACCAGTTCTATATGCCGGGTCTACCGCTAGCACGACTTTCCCTTTCATCGGAGGTTGTAATAATAAGTTACGTAAGTTCTCAGAGAAAATATGTATCGCTTGTTCTTCAGCTATTTCTGTTAATTCTTTACGAATTTCTCTTTCGATTGAAGATTGAATTAATCGTTTATAACCATCTTCAATCGCTAATTGTACATAATGCGCACTTTTAGAATCGTTATCACGAATTACTTTCTTATATAAGAAATTTAATATCTCATCTACTGGTGGGACAACAGAAACTCTCAATATATCTTCTTTCTCACCGCGATTCATTGCTAATACACGATGTGGTACTACTTTTTGCAATGGTTCTTCATAACTGTAATACATTTCATATATATTCTTTTCATCTTTTTCTTCACCTTTTACAGACGAAGACATAATACCTTTTCTAAAAGTAATATTTCGAATCCAACTACGATACGTAGCTTCATCTGAAATCATTTCTGCAATAATGTCTTGTGCACCTTGTAAAGCTTCTTCTGCAGATTGCACTTCTTTCTCTGCATTAATAAATTCCACTGCCTTTTTAGCCGGATCTTCTTTCTTATATAACAACAACCATTCAGCTAACGGTTCTAACCCTTTTTCTTTTGCAATCGTTGCTTTCGTTCTTCTTTTCTCTTTATATGGACGATATAAATCTTCTACTTCCTGCAACTTTGTAGCTTTAACAATTTGCTGTCTCAGCTCTCCTGTCAGTTTTCCCTTCTCATCAATAAGACGAATAACTTCTTCCTTCCTATCTTCAAGTTGCATCATATATTGCCATCTCTCTAAAATCGCACGAATTTGCACCTCATCTAAAGAGCCTGTCCATTCTTTTCGGTAACGAGCAATAAATGGAACTGTGTTACCTTCTTCTGTTAATTGAATAACATGACGAACTTGCTTTTCGCTAAAGCCTAATTCTTTCACTAACATTTTCATTAACGCTTGTCGATTATCTACCATTTCCATATACAACCGTAACCTCCTCTATAATAAAAAAAGTTGCCCTTCAAAGAGAGCAACTTAAACTGCCGATTTAAAAATCTATTAGTCCTAAACTAATTTGTAACGCTTCATCTACACGACTCATCATCACTTCATCTAAATGAGTGATTTTGTCCGTTAAGCGTTGCTTATCGATTGTTCGAATCTGCTCAAGTAAAATAACAGAATCTCTCTCAAAACCATACTTTTTCGCATCAATTTCCACATGAGTGGGTAATTTTGCTTTTTGAATCTGTGCAGTAATAGCCGCTACAATCACCGTTGGACTAAAACGATTTCCGATGTCATTTTGAATGACAAGAACCGGACGAACGCCTCCTTGCTCAGAACCAACAACTGGGGAAAGGTCTGCAAAATACACGTCGCCGCGTTTTACAATCAAAATATTACCCCCCGCTAACTAAGCGTTCTACTGTATGAGCTGCTTCATACTCCGCTAAGAAAGCTTCAGATGCAATACCAAGATTAATTTTTCCCATTTCAATATACCCACGTCGCATTGATTCATGTTGGTAGCGTTTCTTCGTCTTATGTTGACGCAATAACAATTGTGTTGCCTGGCAAATTAGTTCATGGCGATTCTTATTCTCTTGTTTTCCAATTCCGTCCAATTCCGTTACCATTTGCTTTGGCAACCGAACCACGATTTCAGTAGTTACACTTGATTCGGACACAAAAATACACCTCCACCGTCAACTACACACCCAAATATATATATGACACCTATTGTAATAATACCATTGTATGGAGCCTGTTGCAAAGACTTCCTTATTCCTTGCTTATGTTTTCCAATTCATAAACAAAACATTCATCTTCTTAAATTTTTTATCTCATAACTAACTAAAAACAATAGAACTCCTCTTCAAAACTTACGTGTAACTTATATAAAAAATGATTATAAGTAAAAAGCTTCTCATCAAAAAGAGCTTATTATCCAGCAATGAACAGTCACTCCAATGACAAGAAGCAATCATACTACCTTCTATATATTGTTCAAGTAATTAATTATCTCTACAACCTTACCATTCCGTATAAATATTCTTGGCACACGGAAACTGATCGTTGCAATAATTTCATAATTAATAGTCCCTGAATATTCCGCAACCTCTGTAGCGCTAATATACTCATCTCCCTGCCTTCCAATAAGCGTAACTTTCGTACCAAGCGGCACTTCACAAGGAAGATGAATCATGAACTGATCCATTGTTACTCGCCCTACAATCGGTACCCTTTTACCATTTATAAGCACTTCAAATCCTTGTAATCTTCTAAGCCATCCATCTGCATAACCAATCGCTACAGTCGCGATCCATTCTTCAGTTTTCGTTCGATAAGTGACGTTATAACTAATTCCATCACCTTTAATCACCTGTTTAATATGAGCTACTTTCGTATGCAGTGATAGCGCCGGTTCTAATTCAAATGGTAAAAAAGGACGTATTTCTACAGAAGGAGATAATCCATACATTGCAATCCCAATTCGCACTGCATTAAATGTAATCCCTTGAAAACGTAACGTGGCAGCACTATTAGCTGTATGGACAAACTTAGGATCCACTCCGAATTCTTTCAACCAACTTAACTGCTCTAAGAACGTGTTATATTGCTTATCAAAATACGAAGTCTCTACCTCATCTGCCGTTGCAAAATGCGTGTATACTCCTTCTAACTCTAAAAACGGTGCACCTTCTAAACTCTTTAAAAATGCTTTCAGTTCTTTTCTTTCACGTATTCCAATTCTCCCCATACCACTATCAAAGTTAATATGGAATTTCATCACAGATGAACCATCCCAAAGTTTAATTGCTTCGTCCACCCATTCTTTTTGAAAAACAGTTAGCGCTACATCATTTTCAGCAGCTACATTTACATCACGCGGCGGCGAGGGACCTAACACTAAAATCGGCACAGTAATACCAGCCCTCCGAAGCACTAAAGCTTCATCTAAAAAAGCCACAGCTAACCTTGTTGCACCCGCTTCTAATGCCGTTTTAGCCACCGGTACATAATCGTGCCCATACGCGTTTGCTTTAACTACAGCAAAAATCTCTACATCACTTGGGATGAACTCTTTAATATGTGTAACGTTGTTATAAATGGCATCTAAATCCACTTCCACCCAAGTGTCACGGTAAAATGGTGCTTCTTCCATAAATACACTTCCTTATACACGATATGCGAAGCTTATTCTTTTATATGCTTCTTTTATGAAATCCACCTTCAAACTAAGAAAAGACGTGGTGCACATATATCACCACGTCTAAGAAGTCTACTTCACCTGCTTCGCTGTAACTGAACGAGCAACCATTAGTAGCTCCTTCGGCTCTAAACCTTTAGACACGAGCATATATTCTACTCCGTTATGCGACCACGTTACAGAGTCTTTCGTCAATGCACCAATCGTAAACCCAAGATCAACTGGTTCTCCACTTACACTTACCGCTGATGAAGCCTCTGCAACTTTTGCCTTTTCTTGTATTAAAGTAAAGGATTTCTTATTTCCAGTGTATGTGAGTATCGCACGCTTGCCACTGTCTGTCTTCAACTCTTTTTCATCTTGCAGAGTCATACCTTGCGGTGTATCAAGTGGATACAAAATAGCAAACGGTTTGTCTTCTTTCGCTGTTGTTTGAACATCTACCTGCGCTCTAGACATATTTTGTTTCGTATCAAATGCACCTTTATCAAATTTCGCATCGAATTTCACCTTAGAGAAATCTACTTTTACAAGAACATTTTGATCATTATCCATTAACTTCACTGAAACTGGAGTCAAATCGCTCTTCTTCAGCGTAATCTCTTGTTTCGGCAACATATTTTGATGTTGATAGTTTGTTTTTGTTTTAAAAATATAATACTTATCTGTTTTCTCGAAAGTAAGGTTTTTCTTATCCTGCAAAATATCTCTTACAAGTGATTCATATAAATAAGCCTGGCTGCTATTTTGCGGCCAATCACTTTGAAAACGGAAGCTCTTATTAAGTGCTGGCGTTAATACAAATACACCTTCTTCATTTCTTAAAATGATTTGGCTCTGATCTTTTTTTGAATTCTTTAAATTCACACGATAAAAAGACGGTTCCTTATGCCAAATCTCTACATTATACTCCTGAGGCTCATTTCCTGTTTTAATAGATAATTTTGCTTCAGCTTGATAACTTTTCATCCCTTTTACTTTCGCTTCTAAATCTCTCACGACATCATCTTGTTTCTTTTCCACACAACCCGCCAACACAAAAACGGTCAATAAACCGACAAGAACTAAAAACAGACGCCTTTTCATCACTTCAGCCCCTTTGCCCCTATAAATGAATGGAAGATGTACCTTCCTTATCGCTACCTCAAATATATGAGACAAAGATATAAAATATGCAGACTAGCGTGACGAGCTTTCTAAAACAACTTGAGCAACAGCAAATTCCTTACTATGACTAATTGATAAATGAACAACATACTCTGTACTTGTAATCAGAATCGGCTTACCTCTTTCATCATTTTTCACTTCAATATCTAAAAAGCTCACTTCTTTCCCGATACCAGTACCTACAGCTTTTGAATACGCCTCTTTCGCTGCAAACCTTCCAGCTACAAACTCTGTAAGACGACTTCCTTTCAGCTCCATAGCAACATTACGTTCATTTTCTGTTAAAATACGTTCCATAAATTTAAGCTTTCCATCTAGCATTTTTTCAATACGATTTAATTCAATAATATCGATTCCAATCCCTATAATCATTTCAAAATCCCCTTCTTCTATTTAACTTTCTTCTTTCATATTGATAAGAATAACAGAGAATCTTTCTGATGCAAAAGGGGTGATAGTAACCGTATGCTAATAAGATCTACTCAGATTTCTTTACAACCGACTATTCTCACCTTACTTTTTATTCACTTAGTCATGATGATATTAGGCGACTTTTTCCTCTTCCCACTGGCAGCCTCTAATGAATATATCGCTAAAGGAGAATGGTGGCGTGTCATAACTTCCCTTCTGGTACACGTAGACTTACAACATTTTCTTTCTAATAGTATTTTTTTGTTTGCACTTGGTTCTTCTATCGAAAAGCAACTCGGACACTTTTCTTTTTTTATTCTATTTTTTCTTTCTGGAATTTCCGGAAATATTTCTTCTTATATTATTATGCCTCCTGAATATATTCACGCAGGTGCATCAGGTGGTATTTTCGGACTATTAGGCGCACAATTATTTTTATTGTACAATCGATACCGCTCTTCAAAACCAAAAGAAATTGCCATTTTCTCAATTGTGATACTTCTATTACTGCTATTTACTTTCTTTAATCCTTCCGCCAATCCGATCAGTCATTTAACAGGTTTAATAACCGGCGGCATTTTAACTCCCTTTCTAACAAAAAAAAACGATGGTGCAAAGCTTATTTAATATAAAAGCTTGCACCATCGATAATTTCTACATCTACCTGTTCGTTTAAATCCCTCATTAATTGAAATAAAGACTCATCCTTCATCTTCGCCTCAATCATACAATCAATTTGCGGAACACTTCCCTTTATCCTTCTTAAAAAAGATAAAAATGCGTCTACATTAATATAATCTGCATGAGCTCTTGGATCTTTTCCCTCTCTAGGGCTAGAGATATGCATTTTAACCGGTAACAAAGATGTTTCCCACGTATGAACAACACGTGCCCAATCTTCATACCAATCTTCTTGCTCATTATTCATCATATGGTGATGCAAATCAAACACGACGGGAATATCTAATTTTTCTCCTAAATATAATGTTTCCTCTAACGTAAAAGTTGTATCATCATTTTCTAATATAATCATTTCTTGAATACCCCTTGGGACATTAGACCAATTCTCTATAAAACGCTCTAATGCAAGTTCTTTATCTTTATACCCTCCTCCAACATGTAGTACACATCGTTGCTTATGTTCAATCCCCATGCCTTTTAATAATTTTTTGTGCATCTGCAATGTCTTTACAGATTGTTTAAAAACACTCTCCTCAGGTGAATTTAGTACAACAAAATGATCTGGATGGAAATCAATTCGCATATTCATATGAATTGCATATTCACCTAATTCTTTCAATTTTTCTTTTAAAGGACGAATATAGTTCCACTCTAGCAATTCCTCATGATTCGCTAAAGGAATGAGCTTAGAACTAAGCCGAAAGAAAGATATGTCATGTCCCTTATTATGCTTTAATAAACGTAAACAATTTTCCAAATTGGAATTAGCAATTCTTTCAAGTTTACGAATTGCAGCATCACGATCATCTATTTTCTGAAACTGTGCGTACGTCATCGTTTGAGATGGGGATGCATTCTTCAAATGCACACTCATCGCAACGTAACCAAGCCTTACAAGCATATAACAGCCCCTTTTCTATCATAACTACTATGTAGTATGCACAATTACAGAAATAAAAAAAGAGAATGCCAACAAAGGGCATTCTCTTTTTTATTAAGCTTGTGGACGGCTATGATGTTTTCTTTCGCCGCGTCCATTTGAAGATCCTGGGCGACCTTGACCTTCACCTCTACGACCACGACTGCCACCATCACGATTACGATCACGGTTTCCATCACGATTGCGATCACGGTTTCCGTCACGATTACGTCCATCACGGTTACGACCATCGCCACCGCCACGTCCGTCACGACTACGATTACGGTTACCATCACGGTATCCGCCTCCGTTACCGCCACGTTTTTTAGAACCGCCACCTCTTGAAACAACTGGTGGTTCTGATGTTAAAGCGATCGGAGTTGTATCCGGCTCTTTAGTCATCATTTTTAAAGCAGCAGCTACTACTGTTACAGAGTCATTCTCTTCTAACATTTCTTCTGCAATACGCTTGTAGTATGATAAGTTCTCATTTTGGATTGTGCTTTGAAGTTTTTCAGCGATTAAACGTTGTTGACCTTCTAATGCCTCATCAAGTGTCGGTGCTTCCATACGATCAACTTTACGCTTTGTTGTACGCTCGATATTTTTTAATTGTCCTGATTCACGTGGTGTTACAAATAACATTGCAATACCTTTTTTACCTGCACGGCCAGTACGACCGATACGGTGAACGTATGATTCTGGATCTTGTGGGATATCGAAGTTGTATACGTGTGTTACGCCTGAAATATCAAGACCACGTGCAGCAACGTCTGTTGCAACAAGAACTTCAATAGCACCTTCTTTAAATTTACGTAATACAGACATACGTTTCGCCTGTGTTAAGTCACCATGAATACCTTCTGCTGCATAACCACGTAAGTTTAATGCTTCTGATAATTCATCAACACGACGCTTTGTACGACCGAATACGATCGCAAGCTCTGGAGATTGAATATCTAGTAAGCGTGTTAACACGTCAAACTTTTTCTTTTCTTGCACTTCTAAATAGAACTGCTGAATGTTTGGCATTGTTACTTCTTTTGCTTTTACTTTAATGTGTTGAGGCTCAGTCATGAAACGCTCAGCAATACGACGGATTGGATCTGGCATTGTCGCTGAGAATAATAATGTTTGATGTGTTTCTGGCACATCTGTTAAAATCGCTTCAATATCTTCAATGAAGCCCATGTTTAACATTTCATCCGCTTCATCAAGAACAACAGTCTCTACGTTTTGTAAGCGAAGTGTTTTACGGTTAATATGATCTAAAATACGACCCGGCGTACCAACAATAATGTGTGGGTGTTTTTTTAGAGCACGAATTTGGCGGTTAATATCTTGACCACCATAAATTGGTAGAATACGAACACGTTTATGTTTACCAATTTTGTATAGCTCTTCTCCAACTTGAATTGCTAATTCACGCGTTGGCGCGATAACAATACCTTGAACTGCTTCTTTATTTGTATCCACTTTATCTAATAGTGGTAATCCGAATGCTGCTGTTTTCCCTGTACCTGTTTGCGCTTGCCCAATAATATCCTTACCTTGCAATGCATGTGGAATTGTTTCAGCTTGAATCGGCGTAGCCTCTTCAAAGCCCATACTTTCAACCGATTGCAGTAAAGACTCACTTAATCCTAATTCTCGAAATGTTGTCAATGTTACTTCTCCTTTTCTATCCTATACTTATCATTTAAAAAAAGGCGTTTTCCGAATTTGCGGAAAAGCCCTTTTCCTGAATGCTCACGTATATAACCGGGCGTATATTCTTCACGAAAATACTTCTAAACGTTATTACACTTTATCAATTATAAGTTTTGTATGTGTAAAAAGCAAACCCAACTGTTACCTTATTTTATATTCAGGGCCTTTTTCTTTACTTTTATTTTTTTATCATTTACTGTAAGCGCTTATTATAAGTTTCTTCTATTTTCGTGACTATCATCCCTATTTATATACACCAATTATTTCAACATCGTAATTACTTCTTCTAATTTCATACCGCGAGATGCTTTTATTAATACAACATCTTTCGCATCGACTACTGCTTGTAAATCTCTTACTAACTCTTCTTTATTATCATACGCCTTTACACGTTCATTAGGGAAATTAATTTTTGCTCCTTCAGCAATTTGAGCTCCTAATCTACCGTATGTGAATACATGTGAGATTTTTGCTGGATCGATTAATTTACCTACCTCATAATGGAACTGCACTTCTTGATTTCCAAGTTCTAACATATCACCAAGCACAACGATTTTTTTAGTAAACCCATCTAAACCATTCATTAAATGGAATGCTGCCTCCATAGCCGTCGGACTTGCATTATAAGCATCGTTGATAATTGTTAATCCACTATCCGTTTTTACAATCTCCATACGCATGCCCGTCATTTGAAGTGTTACTAAACCTTGTTTCATTTCTTCCCACGTCACACCAAAATGTGTCGCAATTGCCATTGAAGCAAGTGTATTGTACACATTATGTTTTCCTAACACCGGTAGGTAGAATGAAATATTTTCATCTCTATTCATTTTAAAATGTGTCCCAGTTGCCTGTAATGTTACAGTTGTTGGATAGTAATCGTTGGCTCTTGCATCACCAAACGTAACTGTTTCCGCTGCTAAATTCATTTCAGGAACACGATTCGTTAATAACGGCTCATCTCCATTATATACGAACACGCCACCTTCTTGTAACCCTGTAACAATTTCTAATTTCGCTTCAGCAATGGCCTCACGAGATCCTAAATCCATTAAATGTGCTTCACCAATATTCGTAATGATAGCTGCATTAGGACGAGCTAACTTAGATAAAAATTCAATCTCTCCTCGGCTTGACATACCCATTTCTAATACAGCTACTTCTGTATTTTCTTCTAAGTTTAAAATAGTGAGAGGTAACCCAATATGGTTATTGAAATTTCCTTCTGTTTTTTGAACTTTGAACTTAGTCGCGAGAATACTTGTCACAATATCTTTCGTGGATGTTTTACCGTTACTACCTGTCACACCAACAACTTTAACATCCAATTGATCGCGATAGTTTTTCGCTAACATTTGCAGTGCAGATAGCGTATCTTCTACAAAAATAACCGGAAGATTCTCGGGTGGATTTGCTACATCTTTCATCCACAATGTAGCTACAGCTCCATTTTCAACTGCTTTATCTACAAAAGCATGTCCATCGAAACGCTCCCCTTGAATCGGAACATATAAGTTTCCTTTTTCAATTTTTCTCGTATCAATAGACACGCCTTGAATAATAGTTCCCTCATATTGCTCTGCTAATCCAGTACCATTTACCATCTGTTCTACTTGCTTTAACATTCGCTTTATCATATAGAAACGCTCCTTACATAGAGGAAGCACTATTCCTACGAATAGTGCTTCCTCCTTTTTTTGTTAGATTGTATATTTAATTTTTTGTTTTTCTTCGTGACGTTCAATCGCTAAACGAATTAACTCTTCGATTAACTCTGGATACGGTAACCCAGTATGTTGCCATAATAGAGGGAACATACTAAACGGTGTAAATCCTGGCATAGTGTTTACTTCGTTAATATACACTTCTCCGTCTTTCGTTAAGAAGAAATCAGCTCGCGTTAAGCCTGCACCATCTAATGATTGGAACGCAATAATTGCATCACGCTTAATCACATCAGATTCTTCTTCTGTCATTTCAGCTGGAATAATTAACGCCGTATCACCATCGATATATTTCGACTTATAATCATAGAAGTCCTTTTTCGGAACGATTTCACCTACAACTGAACATTTCGGCTCATCATTACCTAGTACCCCAACTTCTACTTCACGACCTACAATATTTTCTTCTACAATAATTTTGCGATCAAATTGGAATGCCTCTACAAATGCATTCTCAAGTTCTTCACGATTTTTACACTTATTAATACCAACACTTGAACCAAGGTTTGCTGGTTTTACGAAACAAGGATATCCTAACTTATCTTCTACTTTAGAATAAGCTTCCTGACGATCTTTTTCCCATGCACTGCGAATGAAAGACGCATATTTTGCTTGTTTTAAACCAGCCTCTGCAAAGATGTTTTTCATAACAACTTTATCCATACCAGCAGATGATGCTAGAACACCATTTCCTACATAAGGAATATTCATCAATTCTAATAATCCTTGAACCGTTCCATCTTCACCGTTTGGTCCATGTAGTAATGGGAAAATAACGTCAATAGCGTTTTCCTCAGAAGCTGCAGATGGAATAATCTCTGTACTTAATGATAACGGAGAAATCGCATTTTCTGCACTACTCATTTTTAAAGCTTCAACATCTGTTACTTCACCTTCAATACGCTCACCACGTACCCATTGACCTTGTTCTGTAATATAAATTGGATGAATCTCGAATTTATCTTGATTTAACGCTTTAATAGCAGCAAGAGCCGTCTGTAACGAAACTTGATGCTCAGCTGATTTTCCACCATATAATAAACCTAATTTAATTTTTGTCACTGAAATCACCCTAACCAATTGTTTTCATTTTTCTATTTTAGCACTTTTTATAAAAATAGGTAGTTCCTATTTGAAATAAAATGTAACTTCCACAAATAATTAAATGACAATACTTATTGGTTTTCTACACTTTTTCTATTCCACTACTATACAAAGGTGAATTTTAAAATGAAATGGTAATCCTATCTAGTTATGTACCTAAAATATGTAGAAATCCCCTTTTTTGTGTATGTCACCTATTTACTAAGAAGATTGTTTGGTTAGTGTATCTTTTTGCCTTTGCTCAACAAGGCGATCTAAAGAAATATATACAATACCTGCAACTACACATCCTACAGCTAAAATTGTAAATAGCAAGTGGCCAAGTAATCGATCTAATAAAAAACCTCCCAAAAGTGGACCAAATGCGCTTCCTGTAATCCACTGCAAACTTGCAGCGCCCATATAAGTCCCTCTCAAATGCTCAGGGGCCAAGTTTGCTACAAATGTCATCTGTACAGGCGACATAATCATCTCACCTAACGTATATATAGCATAAACGAACAGTAGTGTTATTAAAATAACTGTAGCATTTGTATTAAACTCTCCAAACCACTTCGGTAACCACCCTATAAAAAACAATCCAATCCCGAACAAACATGCACCATATAACATCGTCTTCCCGACTGGTTTATCCGTAGCCCATTTTGAAATTTGAAATTGGAATAAAACAACTAATAGTCCGTTTAACGCCATTAAATATGGATATGGATTATTCGCTCCAAAAATACGCTTCATTTCGTTATCAAAATGTAGTGGCAACATGCCTTCTGTTTGAGAAAACCCCATCGAAATGATAATACCTGCTAATAAGTAAATCATTAATGCCTTATCTCGCATGACAATTTTCCAAACTGCCCCAGATTCCTTTTCTTTATGTTCTTCCTTATCTGTCCTCTTTGGCATCGTCTCTTGAATAAGAAGCAATACAAGTAACGCATAAAATAGCATTGTAGAAGAGGCAATAATAAACACAAGATTCTTTGACAACACAACTACTGATGCTCCCATTATCGGACCAATCGCAGCACCTATATTGTGACCCATTCGTAATAAACCATATGCCTCTGTTCTTTTTTCTGGTGCCGTTACATCTGCGACCATAGCTGATGCAGCTGGATGAAATAAAGAATTACTCAATCCTAAAAAAATAGATAAAATTGCATATGGAATAAATCCTTCTATAAATAGAAAACCGAGCATTAATAATGCATTACTTGCCATAGAAAATATCATAATCGGCTTTCTTCCATATATGTCAGCAATTCTCCCTCCTATAAGTGAACCAAAGCTTGCAGCAATTGGAGAAAGCGCCATAATAACCCCAACTTCCAACAACGAATCTACCTTATCTTTTAAATATAATGCAAAAAAAGGCATTAACATCATCATTGCAATTCCATTTAACGTCTCTCCAATAAATCGAATCCATACGTTACGGTCCATCTCCCTTAACTCACGCCACGTATTTTTCATCATTTCACTCCTTTAGTTAGCCAACAATTATCTTATAACAAGTTCAGAAAAATGTAAATTTTCAAATAAAAAAATCCATTCTAATAGAATTAGAATGGATTTTTTTCGCTTATAAATTCGCAACATCTTCTTCTTTTTTACTATTATTTAAAGCACTATGTTTTCGGCTATATAAGAAGTAAACCGCTATACCAATAACCATCCATATCCCAAAACTAATCCATGCTGTCCCCGATAATTGAAGCATTAAGTATAAACAGAAAATCACTGTTAACGCTGGTAAAAATGGTACAAGCGGAGCCTTAAATGCCCTTGGTAAGTCTGGATGGGTTCTTCTCATTACAATTACCGCAACAGCTACGAGTGCAAATGCTGACAATGTCCCCATGTTTACAAGATGTGCTAAAACATTTAAATCTATTAATCCTGAAATCAGTGCCGCAATAATTCCCGTTGTCCATGTATTTAAAAATGGCGTTTTAAATTTCGGATGAACTTTAGCAAGACGCTTCGGTAATAAACCATCTCGGCTCATCGCATAAGAAACACGAACTTGCCCATACATCATAACTAGCATTACTGTTGTAATCCCTGTAATTGCTCCTACTGAAATTACCCCCGCTAAGCCATCTTGTCCAATAAATTGCAGTGCAAAAGCAACTGGATCTGATATATTTAGCTGGCCGTATGGAACAATTCCTGTCAAAATAAGCGAAACAACGATATAAAGAACTGTACAAATTAATAACGATGCAATAATACCAATTGGTAAATCACGTTGCGGACGTTTCACTTCTTCTGCCGCTGTTGAAACTGCATCAAATCCTATAAATGCAAAGAATACTGTGGCCGCTCCAGCCATTACACCATCTAAACCAAATGGCATAAAAGGCGTCCAGTTTTCAGGTTTCACATAATTAAAACCAGCAAAAATAAAAATAAGAACAACTGCTATTTTAATAAATACCATAATGTTATTTACTCGTGCACTTTCACGAACACCTCTAGATAAAAGAACTGTCATCACTAAAATAATTAGAACTGCAGGTAGATCAATTATTCCACCCTTTCCTGTACCAGGAGCCGAGGAGAGAATAGTCGGAATGTGGATTCCAAACCCCTTTAATAAAGATTGAAAATATGCAGACCAACCGTTTGCTACAGCAGATGTAGCAAGTAAATATTCAAGCATTAAGTCCCAGCCAATTAAAAATGCGAATACTTCCCCCATCGTCGCGTATGTATACGTATACACACTGCCCGAGACAGGAACTGAAGAAGCAAATTCAGCATAACAAAATGCAGCAAAGGCACAAGCTAGCGCGGCAATCGCAAATGATAATATAATAGCTGGCCCAGAATGTTTCGCTGCCACAACACCCGTTAGAACAAAAATACCAGTTCCAACAATTGCTCCGATTCCAAGCATAGTTAGATCTAGCGCGCCCAATGTTCTCGCTAACGTTTTTTGCTTACTTTCTTGCATTAACTTTGCAATTGGCTTCTTTTGAAAAATTTGCTTCATCTTTCACTCCTCCAAGTTTTAAATTTTCTGAAAATTTTTAATTCGCTTTTTTATTTTACTCATTACGCTTTTCCTAGTCAATACTTTTGTCGAAACAAGTAGAAATTCTTCTGAATATGCACTATCCTTATCATTCTTTCTATATATCTTTCGACAACTCTTTTTGGTATTATTATACATGTCGATTCCACAAAAAAGGCATGCTCCCTTATTGAGAGCATGCCTTTTTTTACTTATTTCACAGTATATGAACCTTGTTCAATCCAGCTATACATATACTTTTCATCTTCTGTTTCATGTGCTTGTTTTACAATACGAAGCGGACGGAATGTGTCTATCATAACAGCTAATTCAAGTGTCTCTTTCTTCCCTATACTTGCCTCTGTTTTCCCCGGATGCGGCCCATGGGGAATCCCGCTCGGATGAAGTGTAATAGAACCTTCTTCCACACCTTTGCGACTCATAAAGTTTCCTTCTACATAGTAAAGAACTTCATCACTATTAACATTACTATGATAATATGGTGCCGGAATTGACTCTGGATGATAATCGTATAAACGTGGTACGAAAGAGCAAATAACAAAATTATGCCCTTCAAATGTTTGATGTACTGGCGGTGGCTGATGAATGCGCCCTGTAATTGGTTCAAAATCCTCTACATTAAATACCCACGGATATAAATAGCCATCCCATCCAACAACATCTAACGGGTGGTGTCCTAAAACATGTTTATGCATATAGCCTCTTGATTTTGTCATTACGACAAACTCGCCTTTTTCATCATAGGTCTCTAATTTTTCTGGACCACGAAGATCTCTTTCACAAAACGGACTATGCTCTAACAATTGTCCGTATTCATTTCGATAACGACGCGGCGTTGTAATTTGGCTATTCGCCTCTACAACAAGAAACTTAGTCTCTCCTTCATCTGGAATAACACGATAAATCGTTCCAATTGGGATCGTTACATAGTCGCCTTTTCTATAGTGAATCGTTCCAAACATCGTTTCAATTTTCCCTGTTCCATAATGAACAAATAACATTTCGTCGCCATCACCATTACGATAGAAATAATCCATTTTTTCTGTTGGGCTCACTACTCCAATTAACAAATCTTCATTTCCAAGTATGAAATTTCGTCCACTTATTGCATCACCACTTTTTTTATTTTCTTTCGTTCGGAAGTGGCGATGAGAAAGAGCAACATCCTCTTCATACTGCAACTGACAAGAATGCGATAATGCAGAATGACCTACTTCTGTTGGCATATAGTGATGATACAAAATAGACTGCGTACCAGAAAATCCTTTCGTTCCCATTACCTGTTCACGATAAAGCGATCCATCTTTTTTACGAAATTGTACATGTCGTTTATGAGGTAGTTCTCCCATGTGACGATAAAACATGCCCATCACCCGCTTCCTTTTCTTTTTTGATCGTATTACGTAGTGTACCTAAACCAGTAATCGACAGCTCTACAACATCTCCATCTTGTAGCCACTCTTCTGTACCAAGTTCTAAAATACAGCCTGTTCCTACTGTCCCAGAACCAATCACATCTCCTGGATATAACGTCACGTCCTCTGAAGCACGTTCAATCATTTCAGCAAATGTATAGTAAATATCTTGGAAGTTTCCCTTTGATAATAGTTTTCCATTTACATGAGCAGTCATTTCTAAATCATATCGATCACCATTACGATAAACATTTAATTCCTCTTTCGTAACAAGATGTGCTCCTAACGAAGTTGCAAAGTCCTTTCCTTTCGCAGGACCGAGACCTACTTTCATTTCTGTTGCTTGTAAGTCTCTCGCACTCCAGTCGTTCATAATACAATAACCAAAAATATATTCCTCTGCTTGCTCACGAGAAATATTTCGCCCTTCTCTTCCTATTACGCAAGCAATCTCCAACTCGTAATCAAGCTTTTTAGACTTTTTCGGACCAATTACAAAATCACCGGAACCAATTACAGCACGATGATTAGTAAAATAAAAAACCGGAATATCATACCATTCAGGCACAACATCTAGTCCTCTTCGTCCACGAGCTGTTTTTACATGTTGTTCAAATGCGTAAAAATCTCGAATACTACTCGGATTAGGAAGAGCAGCTGTCAATTGTACTTCTTCTAAAGCATATATACCCTTATTTGGATTCTTAATATTCCGCACTACTTCTACATACTCATCCGTTTTCTCTAAAAAAGCCATTATAGAAGAAGGGATTTTCCCTTCACTAGCAAGATTCATATCTATTACTTTGTCACCTTCAAGCCATCCAGCCCGTATTTCTTTTGAAGGAAGACGAAATGTAACAAATTTCATCCTGATTCCTCCTTATAAAAATGAAATTTCCACCAGCAAAGGGACTTTTGCTGGTGGATATAAATCTTATAAGTTTCCGCGACGCTCTTGTTCTCTTTCAATTGATTCGAATAACGCTTTAAAGTTTCCTTCACCAAATCCACGAGAACCTTTACGTTGAATGATTTCAATAAATAAAGTCGGGCGATCTACAATTGGTTTCGTAAAGATTTGTAGTAAGTAACCTTCATCATCACGATCTACTAAGATCTTTAATTCTTTTAATTTATCAATTTCTTCATCGATTTTTCCAACTCGTGCAGTTAACTCATCATAATAAGTATCAGGTGTATCTAAAAACTCCACCCCATTTGCACGAAGCGCTTCAACCGTTTTAACAATATCACTTGTTAATAAAGCAAGATGCTGTACACCAGCTCCATTATAGAATTCTAGATACTCTTGAATTTGTGACTTTCTCTTTCCGTCTGCTGGTTCGTTAATAGGAAACTTAATACGGCTTCCATTTGTCATAACTTTCGACATTAAAGCCGAATACTCTGTACTAATATCATCATCATCAAAATGAATCATTTGTTTAAAGCCCATGACATTCTCGTAATAACTAACCCACTCTTCCATTTTTTCAACATTACCAACTACATGATCGACAGCAATTAAGCCAGACTCTTCAAATGGAATATTAAACTCTACCTTTTGGAATCCTGGCATAAATGCCCCTTTATAATTTTTACGCTCTACAAGCGTATGAATTGTATCACCATACGTACCAATAACTGCTTTTTTCAATGTACCGTCCTCATCTGTTAATTCCTCTGGTGGAGCAATTGCGACGGCACCACGTTTCACTGCTTCTGAGTATGCTTTATCAACATCATCAACAAGTAGTGCCACATCCTTCACGCCATCACCATGAGTCTTTACAAACTCTGCAATACGATTTTCACTACTTAAAGCTCCAGACACAACAAAACGCATATTTTTTTGCACAAGAACATAAGATACCTTTTCACGGTTTCCAGTTTCTAATCCAGAGTAAGCCACAATTTTGAATCCGAATGCTCTCGCAAGATAATAACTCGATTGCTTTGCATTCCCTACGTAAAATTCTAAATGATCTACATCACGTACTGGAAAAAAGTCCTCCATTTGTGCAGCTAGCGTATCCATAGATTTTTGTTTCATAATATCTTCATCCCCCTGTAAATAGATTAAATGGTCCATACTTAAAACCAACCGAAAACGCTTCCAACATAAATAAATAGAAATTAGTTAGCAAGCTAACAAATTCTGACCTTTAAAATTTTCTATCTTTTCTGTCAAATTCCTCTTTTTTTCTTACATATAAAATTCGACTTTTTTCTCTTTGAAATAAAGTGAAACTTTAATCAGCCCTCACCAATCAGGCTTTTACTCAGTGGATTTTTGATTACTCGTTGAATCAAGTTGCAACCGCAGCGTCTAATTAGCCATGGATGCTAAATAATGAGGTAACTTTAATACTTGAAGGTATATAAGAAGAAAATAAAAAAGACTCCAACATATTAACTACTTACTAATACGTTAGAGTCTTTATTTTTTTTGAATGGTTGTATTTACATATATCATACTAATACACTTGCAAGGAATAGAATAAATGATGTTAATATTACCGCTCCACCTAAGGATCCTAATAAATCTGTTTTTGTTACTTGAAACACTTGTTCACTGTTCATATCCCTCATTCTCCTTCCATTTTTGTTTGATTTAAAACTTCTATTATACTAATACACTTGATAGAAATACGATTAATGCTGTTAATACTACTGCTCCACTTGCTGATCCTACGAAGTCACCTTTTGTTACTTGTAATACTTGCTCTTTCATATCTTTCATTCTCCCTTCTTTTTCTTTTGTTAAAAAACTTCTATTATACTAATACGCTTGATAGAAATACGATTAATGCTGTTAATACTACCGCTCCACTTGCTGATCCTACGAAGTCACCTTTTGTTACTTGTAATACTTGCTCTTTCATATCTTTCATTCTCCCTTCTTTTTCTTTTATTACAAAGTTTCTATTATACTAATACGCTTGATAGAAATACGATTAATGCTGTTAATACCACCGCTCCACTTGCTGATCCTACGAAGTCACCTTTTGTTACTTGTAATACTTGCTCTTTCATATCTTTCATTCTCCCTTCTTTTTCTTTTGTTACAAAACTTCTATTATACTAATACGCTTGATAGAAATACGATTAATGCTGTTAATACTACCGCCCCACTTGCTGATCCTACGAAGTCACCTTTTGTTACTTGTAATACTTGCTCTTTCATATCATTTATCCTCCCTTTTCATAAGTTATCTATATGTAATTTCTAAGAAATGTTTATTTCATAGTTTTTATGTTAACGTTACATTAAATTCGATAACGTAACGTTTGTAACATTAATGTAACATAACTATTGTTACGTTGCAATATAATAACGTGAAATTTATTACACTTTTTTTACGTTTTTTTATAACACTCCCCAAAAACCCTTATTTAATGCACTTTTCACTAAGCTCACACTTGTAACATTTTTGTAATATTAAAGTCATAAAGTGAAATGTAGTCATCCTTCTCTCTATTTTTGTTACAAACAGTTTATTTAGTGACACTAAACCTATCTAATCTTTACTTACTTTTAATATAAGATAAAATACCGTCTTTCCAAGATAAGTTTATATGTTTCCTCTATATAACTATGTATAATAAAAACAAAGAGGTGGTCATTTTGAAATTAATCGCATTAGATATGGATGGTACACTACTATCATCTAATCTTGAAATCTCCAAAGAAAACCTACAAGCAATCCAAACTGCACAAGAAGCTGGTCATATTGTAATGATTTGTTCTGGTCGTGCGAAAGAGGATGCTTTAAAGCTATTGGAAGAATATAAATTATCTCTTCCAGTCGGAGCAAGCAATGGGGCTATTGTTTATGTGGATGGAAAAGTAATTAACTCTCGTTGTATACAAAACGACAAAGTGTACAAACTTGCAAAATTACTAGAATCTGAAGGTTTCCCATATAAGCTATATACGAATAAAGGAGTTTATTCTCCATATACATGGCAAGATCAAGTGATGCAAGCGTTCGAAGAAAATAAGCATGCGCTCGATGTTACATTAGAGGAGCTTGAACGAATTACAGAAAAGCAAAAGAAATCAAACCTAATTACTGATTTCAAAAAAATAGAAGATGTTGTAAATAACCAAGAACTAGAAATATCTAAATTCTTCATTTCAACATTTAATGCAGCGCATCGCGCACAGCTATTAAGCGTGTTACAAGAAGACGCTGATATTATGGTTACAGCATCAGCTCCTACTAACTTAGAAATTATGGATAAGAATGGACATAAAGGAAACGGGCTACAGCAGATGGCAGCTCATTTTAATATCCCTATTGAAGATACAGTTGCTATTGGTGATAATTTTAATGATGTACCAATGCTAGAAGTAGCAGGCTTATCTGTTGCAATGGGCAACGCTGAAGAAGATGTAAAAAAACTATGTGATGTTGTAACACTAACAAACAATGAACATGGTGTTGCTCACGCAATCGAGCAATTTGTATTGAAACAAACTTCATCTAGTAAATAAAAAAGGACTCTTTCAATTTGAAAGAGTCCTTTTTTTATACATGATGACAAGAAACAAAATGATTATCACCAACATTACGAAATTCTGGTATTGTTTTTTTACAAACATCTGTTGCAAACGGGCAACGTGTATGAAAACGACAACCCGAAGGTGGACTTGCTGGACTTGGAATATCCCCTTCTAGTATAATTCGCTCTCGCTTCACTGTTGGATCTGGTATTGGAACAGCTGATAACAATGCTTTTGTATACGGATGTAGCGGATTGGTAAATAACTCATCACGCGGCGCCGTCTCCACAATTGTACCTAAATACATAATTCCGATTTTCGTACATAAATGTTCTACTACACTCAAATCATGTGAAATGAATAAATAAGATAATCCCTTTTTCTCCTGTAACTCACTAAATAAATTAATAATTTGTGCTTGGATAGATACATCTAGTGCCGCCACAGGTTCATCAGCTACAATGAATTCTGGATTTAATACCATAGCCCTTGCTATTACGATACGCTGACGTTGTCCACCAGAAAACTCATGGGGATACCGGTCAATATGATAAGGAGCTAAGCCACATAACTCCAATACTTCAATTACCTTTTCACGAACATTTTCTTTCGTCGCTAATCCGTGGGCCAACATCGGCTCTCCAAGCGCTTCACCAATTCTCATTCTCGGATTTAATGAGCTAAATGGATCTTGGAAAACGAGCTGCATATTAGGGCGATGTTTTCTCAATTCATCCTTGGATAAAGAATGAACATCTTTCCCTTTAAACTTCACTTCCCCCTCCGTTTTTTGAACGAGACGTAAAATTGTTTTTCCTATCGTTGTTTTTCCGCTCCCTGATTCGCCAACGAGACCAAACACTTCACCTTTATTAATAGTAAAACTTACTCCATCAACTGCTTTTACATGCCCGATCGTTCTACTAAATATGCCACCTTTAATTGGAAAATATGTCTTTAGGTTTTTCACCTCTAATAATGGTTCACTCATTGTTCCGCACGCTCCTCATATAACCAGCAAGCTACTTTATGATTTTCATCATTTACATTTAGATTTGGGGCTTCTTTTTCACATATTTCCATACAATGCTCACAACGCCCACTAAAGTAGCAAAACTCACCTAAACCAACTAAATTCGGAACTTGCCCTGGAATAGAATATAGTTTATCTATTCGTTTTCCCATTACTGGTTTTGATTTCAACAATCCTTTCGTATAAGGGTGTTTTGGATTTTGGAATATCTCTAGTACTGGAGCTTCTTCAATAACTTTCCCGCCATACATAACGACAACGTAATCAGCCATTTCTGCTACGACACCTAAATCATGTGTAATTAATAAGATTGACGTTTTAAATTCTTCTTTCACTTGTCTTAGTAAATCCAATATTTGAGCTTGAATCGTAACATCAAGAGCTGTTGTTGGTTCATCTGCAATTAATAACTTAGGATTACAACTAAGCGCAACAGCAATCATAATACGTTGTAACATCCCGCCGCTCAGTTCATGCGGATAAGAATGAACAATTTCATTAGCACGGGCTATGCCAACTTTACGAATTAACTCAATTGCTTTCTTATACGCTTCATTTTTACTAAGTAATTCATGCTCCCTTAGCGTTTCTACAATTTGCTCACCTACAGTGAAGACCGGATTTAGCGATGTCATCGGTTCTTGGAAAATCATCGCAATATCATTGCCTCGTAAACTACGAAGTTCTTTCTCTTTCATTCCTAAAAGACTTTTTCCTTCATATAAAATGTCTCCACCTACTACACTGCCAGATTCAGCAATAAGCCCCATAATAGATAAAGCCGTTACACTCTTCCCGCAACCTGATTCTCCTACTACACAAACCGTTTCACCTTCTCGAACAGCAAAGCTAACATGGTTTACAGCCTTCACTGTCCCTTCCTCCGTTTGAAAGTGTGTTTGTAAGTCTTTTAGCTCTACTACCGCTCTACTCATACCTTCTCACCTACCGTCTCATCTTTGGATCTAACGCATCACGAAGTGCATCACCAAGTAAATTAATTGATACAACTGTTATAAAGATTGCAAAACCAGGCGGAATCCATAACCACGGACGCTTTTGGAAATCAATTAATGAGTTAGCTGCGCTAATCATGTTCCCCCATGATGGCGTAGGTGGGACGACGCCGAGACCTAAGTAACTTAGTGCGGATTCACTTAAAATAGATCCAGCCACACCTAGAGTTGCTACAACAATAAGTAACGGAAAGACGTTAGGAATTAGATGATGAATGATTTTCCGAGAATCTTTTAATCCTAATACATCTGCCGCTTGCATAAAGGCTTGCTCCCGCAATGTTAAAATTTGTCCCCTCACAAGACGGGCAAGTCCTGGCCATCCTACTAAACTTAAAATAATCATTACAACATATAAACGGTACTCCGATGGTAATTTCCATTCTGATAAAATTGCTCCCATTATAATAAGTAGTGGTAATCCTGGAATGGACATTAACACATCTGCAACACGCATAATTAAATGATCTACAACTCCTCGATAAAAACCAGCAATTGCTCCTAATAGAGCTCCTAGTATAACGGATAGTAGCATCGACGCTAAACCGATTGTTAATGAAATACGCCCTGCTTGCATAAGTCTAGTTAAAATATCCCTTCCCAACTGGTCTGTCCCAAGCCAATGTGACAGGCTGGGTGGTTTATTAATTTGTGTTACTTGTACTTTCCCATCAGCATACGGTGAAAAGATTGGACCGATAAAACTAAATAAAAACATAAATATTAAAACGTATAAGCCACACAGTGCCATCTTATTTTTCTTGATTTTTTTATACGCTTGGCGCCATGGTGATGATTCATTTCTCTTTTTCCGTTCTTTCTTTTTCTCTATTATAGGTGTAATAGTCTCCATATCTTTCCCCCCTTACTTCAATCGAATTCTTGGATCAACAAACGCATAGACAATATCAGCTAAGAAATTAGCCATAATTGTTAAACAAGAAAGAAACATTGTAAAGGCCATTAATACCGTATAATCACGAAAGTTTAATGCTTCTAATTGAATACTCCCAATCCCTGGCCAATTAAAAATCTGTTCAATAATAATGGCTCCTGAAAATAAACCCGGTAATTCAAAAGCGAGTAATGTAATTGCTGGCAAAATTGCATTTTTCAATGCATGTTTATAAATAACGGTTCTTTCTTTTAAACCTTTTGCACGAGCAGTACGAATATAATCTTGCCTAATAACATCCAACATGCCCGTTCTAAAATAGCGTGTTAACGATCCTACACCAAGAAGCGTTAAAATAAATACAGGTAGAATCATATGACGTAATACTTCTAATATGTATGCTATCCCTGTTGAGTTACTCCCAATATCAATCCTGCCACCAATAGGTAATAACTTTAAATCAACTGCTAATAATTTAATTAAAAATAGTCCGATAAAGAATGATGGAAATGACATTGCTGCAAAGACACCGATTGTTACCAATCTATCAAACCAAGAATGCTGCTTTGTTGCAGAAATAACCCCAATAATAAGAGCAATAATCCAAGTGAAAAATAAAGCTGCAGCAGCAACAATAAATGTATTCCAAATGAATTTATTAAGTAATGAAGTTACCGGTTCTTGGTACTGTAAAGAAAATCCAAAATCACCATGCAAAGCATTCACTAGCCAATGAAAATACCTTTCAATAATCGGTTTATTTAAACCGTACAACTCTCTTAATTCTTGAGCTCTCTCTGGTGTTAATTTTGGATTTGAATCGATATAATCACCCGGTAAGAGTGCAAATAAGAAAAAGATAATAATAGACGTACCAAACAATGTAGGAATCATTTGTAGAAACCTACGAATGATATATGTTTTCACCTTTTGTCTCCCCAATCCTATTTACTTAAAAATAGAAGAACATTTTTTCAAAACAGCTACCATTCCATTGCTGTGTGAAAAAACGTCTTCTATTATTTAGGTCAACCCTTATTGTTCAATAGATAACACTGGTAAGTTGGAACTGATGCTATCGTACTTTTCTGGATCAATTCCTTTTATACGTGCATTATGAGCATAAAGTAGTTTACGATAGTTTAATAAAATAACTGGTGGATCATCACTTAACTCTTTATACAGCTCTTTATAAATCGCTTTACGTTTTTCAATATCTGTCGTTCCTATACCTTTTACAATCAAATCATCTACTTTCGGATTATTATAACCCGTATCACTTTTTGGATTAGTTGATAAGTACTCACTTACAACTTCACTTGGATCACTAATTCCTGGTGTTGAAACTGCCGCTAAATCGTAGTCACCTTTTCCTACTTTTGAAAGCATCGTATTAAAGTCCATCAACTCTGGATTTAATTCAACACCAATTTCTTTGTAACTTTCTTTTGCAATTGGAATAAAGATATCATTTGTTTTACCTGTATTTGATGCGTAGTATGTTAATTTTAATTTTTGACCATCTTTTTCACGAACCCCGTCAGAACCTACTTTCCAACCAGCCTCATCCAATAATTTTTTAGCCTTTTCTACGTCGTGCGGATATTTATTAATACCTTCTTCTGTATATGCCCATGAAACTGGAGCAATTGGTACGTTAGCGACAGAGCCATAGCCTTGTAAAGCTGTATCCACATACTTCTTACGGTCTAATCCATAAGTAAGTGCTTGGCGTACCTTTTTATCTTTCAAATACGACTTCTTATTATTTACATAGATATAAGCAATATCACTTGATGATTCAAGATTAATATTTGCAAACTCCAATCCTTTTAATTGGTCTATATTTTCAGGGTTCGCTCTAAATCCACTATAGTCCAGTTCACCTGTTTGGAATAATTGGAATCCAGTATCACCTGATGTGATTTTGTAAATAAAGTTTTTAATTTTTGGTTTACCTGCATAATAATTTTCGTTAGCAACAAAGCGGACTTCTTGACCTGGAACATATTTTTCAAATTTATATGGACCCGCTGCAATTGGTTGCCCATATAATGCTTTTAAATAGTCTAAACTTGTATTTTGTTTATAATCTTTTCCATAATAAGCTTTTGATAGCACTGGGCCACCTAAATTCGTTAGCGCCTGTGAATTAACTTTTTCAGTTGTAATTTTAATTGTCTGTGGATCAACAACTTGGATTCCTTCAATAGAAGTTGCTTTTCCTTCTTTATATTCTTTCCCACCTTTAACAGCATACTGAGCAATATCCAATCCACCTTCATACGCTTTATCATGAAGTAGTGTTAATGTAAATGCTACATCATCCGCTGTTAGAGGCGACCCATCACTAAATTTTAAATTTTTACGTAAATGGAATGTATATGTTAACTGGTCAGCAGAAATATCCCATTTTTCTGCAAGATCCGGAACAGGTTTACTTTGTTTGTCTGTTGTTACTAATGAAGCAAAAATAACCGACGTTACATTTCCATCCCAACCATTATCTTGGAAATACGGAAGGAAAACTCCCCCTGGCTTAGAAATGGCTGTAATGAAAGTATCTTTTCGTTGATTTGCTTTCTCTGGACTTTTCTTTTTATCTGTAGCTGGAATTGATTCAATCTTAGAATCTTTTAAATCCTGCTTTTTTACTGGTTCTGTAGAAGCCGTATCCTCCTGTCCCCCACAAGCAGATAACACAAGCGAACTACTAAGTAATACTGAAAATACACCAGCCCATTTTTTTGTCTTTTTCTTCATTGTCCCCACCCTAACTGTTTAATAGTTATACCCTTTGAACTTATTAGCTTATGTATGCCTCCCACAGCACATTTATAGCCAATCGGAAAAGTCGGTTTTAATCAGAAAAAAATAGATGTTTTTGAGGGGTAACAATCTTATTCCGACCTTTCCGGTAGACTTTATGGTTATTAGCTTATATCGTTCATTATATTTTGTCAATTCTTTCTAAATAAATATTTTGAGAATTTTCCCAAAATTATCACTCTATCCTTATACTTTAAGAAAACTCAGCTATAATTCGTATTAAAAACTTAAAAATCTACTTCTATTTCTTCAGCATGCAACATAGAATACTAATAACCAATTACCAAAAAGGGGGCGAAAATATGGACAACCTATTCCAATACGTCCTGCACTACGTATTATTAACAATTATGATAGTCGGGGCGCTATTACTATTCCCGTTCTTCCCAAAGTTCGTCCTCTTTTTAGCTTTTTTTATCATGCTCGGGATCGCTATTATAATTTCAACAAGAGAAGATGCCACGCAGAAAGAGAGCAGAGTTCAGCGCGTAAAGCTGTAACTTTGCTCTCTTTTCGTTTTCAATCACTAGTCTCTGTTACACATATTTATCCCGCTATTTGCCGGGCAGTACCCCCCCCACTGATTAAAGTTTCACTTTATCTCTCGGGAAATAATTAGCCTTTGTTTTTGTGATTACTCCTATTGAAAAGCCACTAATGGCATTTATTTTTCACCTTATCATTTCATACGCTTCACAAGCTATGCAAATTGAGAAACACGGATTTATCTAAGTTACTGTTTCACGTGAAACACATCGCTTCATTTAATCTTTAAAGCAAAATATCATTATGAAAAAGCCACTTCCTCCAGCAAAACTGAAAGGAAGTGGCTTTCTACTCTTTACTCCACAATATTCTCTAACTCACTATATAACTTCGCTCGTAACAACTCTTTCATCGTTTTTTCCTCATATAATTTTTCAAGTCTTTCAACATCAGCTACATGTTCCATTTCACATTCTATTGCATATATATCTTCTTCTACATGCATTAACTCATTTTCAATCTCTTCAAGATTCCTAGCTTTTTTCTCTTTTACTGGAACCATTTCAACACTCTTTCTCCCTTGGCGTTTTTGCTTTATTACTTGCTTCTCAAGCTTTTCTTCCCATTTTTGACGAGCCCATGCATAGTTTCCTGCAAACTCAAATAATTTACATTCATCAATCCAGTACGTCTTTTCAAATAACTTATTTAAAAAATAACGATCATGTGAAACAGCTAGGATTGTTCCATTATATTGCTCAAGGGCTTCCTCTAAAACTTCCCTTGATTCAATATCAAGATGGTTTGTCGGCTCATCTAAAATTAGAAAATTGATGTCTTGATACATAAGTTGCGCAAGTCTTAACCTCATTTTTTCTCCACCGCTCAGTTGCGTTACTTTCTTAAATACTGCTGGACCATAAAATAAAAACTTAGCCAATATATGCCTTGCTTCTCCTTCAGTTACAGCTACATACTCTCTAAACGCTTCTAATACATTACTCTTCACATTTCCATACGTATGCTGTGATAAATAACCAATTTTGACACTACTACCAATTCGAATTTCACCAACGTCTGGATTTATTTCTTCTAATAGTAGTTTTAATAATGTAGTCTTTCCTGTACCATTACGACCAACGATAGCCGCACGCTCTTGAAAACGAACATGTAAATTCGCTTGTTCAAATAAAGGTCGGCCAGCAAAACCTTTACTCACTTCTTTCATTACAACAACATCTTTCCCGCTTCTCTCTTGCCCTTCAAACTGAAGACCCATCTGTTTTCGTTCTAAAATTGGCCTCTTTAATTTCTCTATACGTTCTAACGCACGTTCCATATTTCTCGCTCTTTTATGCAATCCTTCATTCGGAGGGTTCGCTTGATTTGCCCATTCACGTAGACGCTTAATTGCTTCTTTCATTTTCTTTATTTTCTTTTGTTGCTCCTGATAAGCTTGAAACTCTTGAAGTAATCTTTCTTCCTTCTCCTCAACGAACTGAGAATAATTCGTATGGTACACGTGAATCTCTCCATCTTCCAAATCAAAAATTTTCGTTACAACTTCATCAAGGAAATAGCGATCATGTGAAATAACCATAACTGTTCCAGTGTATTCTTTTAAAAATTGCTCTAACCATTCAACTGCAAATAAATCTAAATGATTTGTTGGTTCATCTAATAGAAGTAAATCTGGTTTCTGCAATAGCATATATGCAAGGCTTACTTTCGTCTGTTCTCCTCCACTTAATTCCGTAAATACTCTTGAAAATAAGTCTGTCACTTGTAAGCCATTTGCTACCTTCATTATATTTGCCTCGATTTCATAACCACCGAGAAACGCAAATTTTTCTTGAATGACTCCGTACCTCTCCATTAGCTTTTCCAAAGCAGATTGTTCCTGTTCCACCGCCATATTTTTTTCTAAAGCATGCATTTCTTTTTCTAATTCCTTTTCTACTTTAAAAGCAGAACTCAATACATCATATACAGTCATAGCCTCATCAAACTTCGGAATTTGTGCGACATGACCAATACGTGTACCTTTCTTCATATGAATGGCTCCTGCATCCAAACTCTCCATTCCCGTTAGAAGCCCAAAGATTGTTGTCTTCCCACTACCGTTACGACCAACTAATCCAACACGTTCACCATTCTTTATTTCAAGCGATATATTTTCAAATATAGTGTTTCCACCAAAAGATTTCGTTACATTATTTACACTACAAATAGTCATTTTCCGTACTCCTTTCAATATAAAAAACCATGAGAAAGAAACATTCCCCATGGTTTTCGGCATAGAAAAAGGAAGCCAAATAGCTCCCTTTTCACACGTTTATTAAAAATGGGTGAAGAGATTTCTATCGTTCAATAGTCACTATGCAATTGTTAAAAAAGGGCATACGTATCCCGTTAACAACTACATCATGAAAAATCGCACGACAAAAATAGATAAAATCTAAAAATTTGGCACGTGCAGCTAAAGAACGTTTCATCTCATTCACCCCTTTCGTACGGAATTTAATACTTACTTCTTTATTATACTTTCCAATTTCATGTTTGAATAGTCATTTTTCTGAAAATAATGAAGATAGACTAAACATTTCAATAAGTGACATCAAATCTTACAAAACTGTTATGTTCACGTAATGGAAAGCGATAGTACGAAAAGATGCCTCCCTATACAATAAAGATGTAAACAAGAGAGACAAACAAAAGGAGGAAACAAACATGATGAAAGAAATCGTAAAAGCAATCTTTGAGGTATTAGTGAACGGACAAGCAGTTGTAAAAGAACTAAATGAACTATAAAAAGGAGTGAAGAAATATGATAAACATGGTGAAAATGATTTTACACGCTTTAGTCGATGCAAAAGCAGTTAGCCAAGAATTAAACCAACAATAAAAAGGGGTATATGAATATGAAGAAAGCCATTATTATAATTGCAAGCACAGCAATTACTTTATACACAATAAAAAATAGAAAAAAGAGAAATAATGAAAATGTTCTATATTATCCATACACACTATTAGAGAAAAAATAAAAGACAAGGTACCCTATCGTAATGAGGATATCTTGTCTTTTATTTTTTCTCTATTGCCTTTAGAGGATTTCCTTCTCCTTTTCCCGAATGTATTAAGCGGGATTTTCACACATATTTTAAAGGGGCATATATATAAATGGATACACAACAACTATATTTTTTTAACGATATCGGTAAACAAAAACCAGAAAGTATTCGGAATAGAAGCGCTGCATGTCCATTTTGCGATAAAGAACATTTAACGGATATTTTAACAACTGATGGTTCTATTATTTGGTTAAAAAATAAATTTCCTACATTACAAGATACATTTCAAACAGTGTTAATTGAAACCGATAATTGCGAAGATCATATCGCAACATATACAGAAGAACATATGCGGAAATTAATGCAATTTTCTATTCAACATTGGTTACACTTACAGAAGAAAGAAGAGTTCGTGTCTGTGATTTTATACAAAAATCACGGTCCATTTTCAGGTGGAAGTTTGCATCATGCACACATGCAAATTATCGGAATGAAACATGTAGATTATCTTGAAAATATTGAAGAAGAAAATTTCCAAGGGGTAATTGTTCAAAAAAACGAACGCATTGAGCTTAACATTTCAGAGCGTCCCATTATTGGCTTCACTGAATTCAATATAATCATTGATAATATTTCATATATAGATGATATGGCAAATTACATTCAGCAAACTGTACGTTACATACTGACAGATTTCCATAAAGGATGCAGTAGTTATAACTTATTCTTCTATTACTTAAATGGAAAAATTATTTGTAAAGTTGTTCCTAGGTTTGTCGTTTCACCGCTGTATGTAGGATATAAAATACCTCAAGTTTCTACAAAACTAGAAGACGTAAAAATACAACTAGCGGAGTATTTCACAAAATGACACGATTATCAAAAAAATAGAGTAGGTTAAAACCTACTCTTTTATTACACCTTTATTTCGATAGTACACATCTTCTAATCCGATGTTATACTTCATGTTATTATCCGTCCACTCTGGCCCTAAATTCCCTGGCCATCCAGATGTATTCGCTATATATTTCAGTAATGCAAAATCAGTCAAACCTTTTTGCACCCCGCGCTTATATCCTTTCAGTAAATGCGGCATTGCAATTTGTGCATTTGTACGTGGATCTTTTAGCTCATCATCAGTTAAATGTTCTGGTGCAAGCCCGCCGCCGCGGTGCAGTTGAAACAATCCGAATGAAGTTCCATTATCTCCAACACTCCTTGGATTTAATCGACTTTCATGCTCAGCAATTGCAAGAGGTATCCATTCCGGAAGATTTACTTTCTTCGCTTCCTCTATAATGATTTGTTTCACCTGTTTTGCTTCTTCTGAATCAACATAGCTTGTTCCATTCACTAGCTTATCCATTCCTTCAGACTTTCCTTGGAAATATAAATATACTCCAAGAACAACTAAAAATCCTACAAAGAATTTCTTCACTACCTCTACCTCTTTCTCCGCTGAAATTTTTCCCCTTTCAGCCTTCCCTTTACAATTACCTACATTCTATTACTCTTTTATCATAGCAAATAACTATACATATTATCATCATGCTTTAGACCGATTTTGTGAAAAAACAGCTGGTAAATACGTGCAAAAATGTAACTTTCATAGACTATAACGCATTTATTGTATATAATTGTAAATTGAATTCTAAATATAAACTAGGAGAATAATAATATGAAAAAATGGCTGTTACTCTTATTTAGTTTACTACTATTAATTCCTGTCCCTATTTCCGCACAAAAAACTGAACAACCAAAAACCCTTATTTTATATAGTTCAAACGATGATCAAATTACAAGCGATATCCAAATACTTAATACACAAGTAGGGCATTTCACTAATAATATAACAATTAAAAACATAAAACAGTTAGCTGAAATAACTGATAAATCTTCGTATACACATGTTATTTACATGGGTGAAAAACAAGAAGAACTTTCTACTGAAGCAAAGGAATTTCTAGAAGGCTTCCCAGGACCATTACTAGTTTTAGGTCAAAATATAGAACAGTTATCTACTCGTTTTTCATTTATCACACTTAAAAATGAAGATATAAACTCTGATACAATTGAATATCCAACACGTAAACTAAAGAATATATTAGAAGAAGAAAGATCAATTAAACAACTTGATACAAACGGAACAATTCTCGCACATGCTTTAAGAGGAAATAATACTTATCCATTAATTGTACAGCAAAATAATTCTTATTATGTAGCTACTTCTAACCTCTTTGATTGGATATCTTATTATATTGGCGAAAGCCTATTTTCTTATTTTCAGCAAAAACCCGAAACCAATAAAAAATTAGCTTATTTACGTCTTGAGGATGTTCACCCAGCAGCAGATATAAATCAATTGAAAGAAATTGCTGAATTACTAAAAGAGAAGAAGATCCCTTACATGATCACTGTTATTCCTGTATATACAGATCCAGATACAGGTAAAACACTACATTTAAAAGATAAACCCGAACTAGTCGATCTTTTACGCTCTATGCAAGATGATGGCGCAGCGATTATTATGCATGGTTACACTCACCAATTTTATGATAGTGAAACTGGGGAAGGTTTTGAATTTTGGGACGTAAAGACGGATCAACCAATTCGCCAATCGAAACATGAAAAACCGAAGAGAAAAGATGAATTTCCAAATATAGAGTCATATAACCAATATGTAAAAAAAGGGGAAGAGTTTGAGGAAAAATATACGACAGATCATATCGAAAAGGGGATTCAAGAACTTGTAGATGCTAAACTATATCCTGTCGCCTTTGAAGCACCTCATTACACAATGTCTCAAAAAGGGTATGAAATATTATCAAGATACTTTTCAACTTATGTAGGACAACTACAGTTAAGTGATACAACTTGGAAATCCATGCACTCTCCAGCATATAGAAGTACACCATCATTTCTACATGGAATGAAATTAATGCCTGAAACAGTCGGTTTTATTGAAGAAGATAAGCCACAAGCTATTGCTAAAATGAAAGCAAATGCTTTATCTGTTGCTAAATTATCCGATGGGATTATTGGAGCATTCTATCATCCTTACTTAGGTGTGAAACCATTAAAAGAAGTGTTAAAGGATCTAGAGAGTATTCCAAATATAGAATGGATTGATTTACAAAAGGAAAAGAATGAAGTAAAAATGAAAGATATTCATATTACTACGAATAAAGACGGCATTCACGTTAAAAAACCAACAAGTGCAAATGACATAATTGATTATATAAAGCAATATGGCTTCTTCCTTATACTAGGATTCGTTATCATTGTCTTTCTTTTATTATTAAAACGTGCGAAAAAATTAGAATCCTAATACAAAACCACCGAGCGGAACGCTTGGTGGTTTTTTGTCATATATCAAACCGTGGCATTTTACTAAATAAATTCAACTTTTACTTTTTCCGTTACATGATTAAAACTATAATTCCCCTATCCTTTCAAATAAAATTGACTTGTATTTTCATATATTGTTTTTGCGACCTTATCAATGGATATGTTTTTTATAGAACTAATTTCCTTTAATACCTCTCGAATCATTCTTGGGTGCGTTATAACATCCTCTTGAAATTCCCACGGACCATCTGTTTCTACCATCATATATTCAAGCGGATAATACGAAACGATTTTTCTAATCTTCTCCTTATGTAAAACATCCGGTGTAATCGAAATATAATAACCATTTCTCATCATCCGTTTCATTGTTTCATCGCTTCCTTTAAACCAATGGAAGTGTGCACGTGAAACTTTATATTTCTCTAGCAAATCACATACAATGTCAGCATCTTCATAAACTGCGTGTAATACAATCGGCAAATTATACTTACTAGCTAGTTCTATAAATTTTTTCAATACAGCTATGTATGGATCTGCAGCAATTCTTTCATCTTCTTTTCTCAAATAATAGGGCAAACCTACTTCACCAATCGCAACAATTTCCTCTGCGTTCTGTTCAATAAGTTGATAAATCTGTTCACACTCTTCTTTATGAATCTGTTGCTCTGGATGAAACCCTATCGCTGGATATATAAAGGGATACTTCTTCGCTAAAGATAACGTTTCCTTACAAGATTGATAATTCATAGATACCGCAATAAGCCCCTTTATTTCTTTACTATTTTCCACCTCTTTTAGTAATCTGCTCTTCTCTTCATCCTTATATTGATCAACATGTATATGACTATCAATCCATTTCATCTTTATGCCCCCATAAAAAAAACAAGAAAGGACTTCCTTTCTTGTTTTAGCATCTATATTATTTAACAATTAAGTTTGTTATGATATCAAATAATCCAATACACACTACGGCAACAGTAAAGTAGCTACAGAAATCTTTAATTGGTAACTTCACTACTTCTTCTTTACGCATCCCATTTTTCTCCCTTCTTACTAGATCCCTAATTATTTTTCTATCTGTATCTATTATGCAAAAAATATGACAAATTTACTATCGAATTAACTTACGTAAACCTTACAATGTTGTAAGGTTTAAAAAAGATCCCCATCTTTATTCAGATGAGGATTATTAAAAATTAGTTGGTTTTTCATTCTTCATTACAAACAGAAAGTAATACATTGATACTTTCTAGTTACACTATATGAAAATTACTATCTTTTAACTATCGAATTACATTACAGAAGGCTTACATGTTTGTAAGTTATGTGTAATGTAATTCGATAGTTCTCCTTACTTATATTTCGTACAATAAAGTTAGAAAGTAAGCCAAATAAGAAGAACAATCACATAACCAAATTACATTGCTAGTAGCTACTCTTCTTATACCTTTCACCCATGCTACTACAATGTACCCCCTTCCCCTTTATATAACAAAAAAGCCTTAGTCTATATGGACTAAGGCTTTTTTATTAACCTTAAAAATACCCTTACCCAGTATTTTTATTTTCGACAAAAAAATAGCTGGGGGTATATTTCGCTATCTCACCGTTAAAAGTTTACTCTTCGCATTTATAGGAATATTTGCAACCTCAATCTCTTCAATGGACTCACCGTAACGCCCTTTTGCAAAAACCTTTAATGCTTCATCTCTCTTTAACATATGCTTAACCGTTTTCTTTATTTTCTGCTCTCTACCACGTTCATCGAATGCAATAAATTCATATTCATACCACTCATCACCGATATGCTGACCAATTGTATTCACAACCGTATAGTATTCTTTCGTCTTATAAAATGGATTATATTTATCGATAACCGGTCCAAGTTTCGTAGGCAGTAACATTACTACTATCACTATCATCGCTATTATAGTAGTGATCATTTTTTTCTTCATAATAAACATTCCTCCTCTGCAGGATATATATACATCCATTTTAAAAAGGGGGAATAAAATCTACTATTGAATCTCATTACATTACACTTACATTTTTGTAAGAATTAAAAAAGGTGAACGAATTTACTCGTTCACCTTTTAGCTTGCTTTAAAGCCACCGCCAAGTACATCACGTACATCATGTATAACAACGAAAGCATCTTCATCTACCCGGCTAATAACTTGTTTTAACTTAACAAGCTCTTGTTTATTAATAACAACATATAAAACTTCTTTATTTTTACCAGTATATCCGCCGCGCCCTTCTAATACAGTAACACCGCGTGTCATATTTTTCGTAATAGCTTCACGAATTAAATCTGGTTGATTCGAAATAATCGTAACAGCCGTTTTTGTGTCCATTCCTTCTACAATGAAATCAATCACCTTCGCTCCAATGAACACAGCCACAAGTGTATACATCGCCTTTTCTTGCCCTATTATAAATACAGAACCAGCAATTACAACAATATCAATAATTAGTACGCCTTTCCCTACACTCCAACCTAAATATTGATTTGCTAACTGAGCTAAGATTGCTGATCCTCCCGATGTACCTCCGGCTTTGAACATACAGCCTAATCCAATGCCCACAAATAAACCAGCAAATAAAGCTGCTAATAATGTATCACTATTTACATGATACTCAATATGTTCTGTAACGTATAAAAACAAAGATGTTTCTACAATCCCTAAAATTGTATAAATCATTGTTTTCTTATCAAAAAATTTATAACCAACAGCTAGTAAAATTGCATTTATAGCAAAGTTCACAATTCCTGGTGACCAATCAAATAAGTAGTACGTAACAACCGTTAAACCAATAATTCCACCTTCCGATAAACGGTTTGGAATTGCAAAGTAATTAATACCAATTGCGAATAATAATGAACCAATTGTAATTAGTGTTATTTCCTTTATACGTTGATTAACCATAGTTCATACCCTCCCCCCATTTGACATTGTATCACTATCTCCTAGAGGTTTAGAAGTGGTTTTTATTCCGCATTTTCCCTCTTAAAAATTGAAATATTATGTTTAAACAGAGGGTTGATTAATTATTCATATTTGCTCTAACTGCACGGACAAATCGCTCCACATTCCCTTTCTGAATATACTTAGCGCGAATGGTTTCATGACTACAAGTAAATTCAAAATACGGATAAAAATCTATGCTATCTATATGCAAATATGAATACTCTTTAAATGTTGAAGAATAGTACGGAAATTTCCCGTAAAAAAGGAGACGTCTAGTAGTGGCAACAAAAACCCCATGTTGATACGATAATATAAAATTATCCTTCTCAAATATCCCTACCACAAAAGCCAGAATCTTTTCATCATCATCTACATACTTTTTCATACTCGATAAAAGTTCATTCATGCATATTCCTCCAAATTCTATTCACTGCATTAACACTTGAAAAGAATCCATGGATTATTACAGACCGGTTTAACTTCTTTATAAAGTATGAAACGCGTTTCCTGTCAAAGATATTTCAAAAAAAATAATCCGTTATGCGATTATACACATAACGGATTACGATTAAACTGTAGAGCGTTCCACAAGTTCGTATGGAATTTCCAGCTTTTCTTGTTCAGAACTCTCGTCATTCACTTTTCTATGCAACATTTCAAAAGCAGTTTTCCCTATCTCCTTTAAATTTTGATCAATAGTTGTCAATTGTAACACTTGCGAGATAGGTTGATTATCAAAGCCAATAATCGCTAAATCCTCAGGAACTTGAATCCCTAATTTTTCAACCTCTGTCATAACCCCAATCGCAACTTCATCACCTGCTACTATTAATGCTTCAGGAAGATCCTGCATCTCTTTTAACTTATGAGCCACTTTTACACCATCTTCTAGTGTAAAACATTCTGTAAAAATCCATTCTTCATTAACCTCTTCGTCTATAGATTGCAATTGCTGTTTATAAACATCAAAACGTTTTTGGCTACTTGGCCCTAATTTCCTTCCCGTGCAATAACCAATTTTTTTATAACCTTTCTCAATCAAATAATCCATTCCTAATTGAAAGGCCGCTGAATGATTCGTATATACACTTGAGATGTTTGAAATATCATTGTCTTCACAAGCAATTATTGCGCCGTAAGAAGCATACGGTTCTATCGTTTCCCAATCATTTGCACGTGAACAAATAATAAGACCATCCAATTGTTTTGTTTTTAACATATGTAAACTTTTCATTTCTTCTTTTTTATTATAATTCGTTTGGCAAAGTAGCACCCTGTAATTATGCGCTAACGCAGTCTCCATCATTCCGCTCACCATCGCATCAAAACACGGATGATTAATATACGGTAAAATCACACCAACAATATTCGTTTTTCCTTTTGATAAATGAACAGCATTTGCGTTTTGCGAGTAATTCAATTTCTCAACTATCTCTATAACCGCTTTCCTTTTTTCTTCACTTACATATGGGTGATCATTCAACACTCTCGAAACAGTCGTAACTGAAACTCCCGCCATCTTTGCAATATCTTTAATATTAGCCATACACTCACCTCTACCTTTAACTTAATGAATCTCATGAACATATGTCAAATCTTCTTATCATTACACCTTCATTCGTTTCTCTTACAAAAGTGTAATTTTTCTGTAAGCTAATTCGATAGTTACTTTCCGCAACATTTCATACAATGGAGTCAGAAACAGGGTAACAACTATTCGAAAAGGAGCGGATTAATATGCTGAACAAAATGAAAACGAACAATTTCTTAAATACAATGGGCATGGTATTTTCCGCTCTTATCGACGCAAAAGCTGTTGCTTCTACATTAAACAAGTAAGGAAAATATATTATGAATAACATCACTTTTAACAAATTAGATTTTTTAGGACTAGCTAGTGGCTCGCTTCTTCTTACTGCTTTTATTTACGCCGCTACGCTTGTATAACTTTGTGTCCCCTTTCCCCTTTATTATAAATAGTAATAGAAAAGACGACCGTCTATGCCCGGTCGTCTTTTCTTATTTTTGATTTGATTGCAAAGCTTCTTTTAACTCCTCAAACTTCTCATTTAATTGATCTGTCATCATTTTCATAGCGGTTTTTCGATCTATTTGTTTCCCAGCCTCAATTTGAATTGGATCTCCAAAAATCAATTGTGCCTTTTTCCCCTTTATTAATTCTTTTACACTTGATGGACCAACATAAGCTGCTGGTACTAACGGAACATTAGAACGCATCGCAATTGTCACAGCACCCGCTTTTAATGAAACATCTTCCGCTGATCTTGTTCCACTCGGAAAAATCCCTACTACCTTTCCTTCTTTTAATAAACGTGATGGAATTTTAAGTGTACTTGGTCCTGGATTCGCACGATCTACAGGGAATGCATTTACATTTTTAAAGAACCAATTTTTGAATTTCCCTTCAAATAATTCTTTTTTGGCCATGTAATGAATTTGAGTTGGATACATCCCTGTAGCTAACATTAATACATCCATAAAACTTGTATGTGTACATGCAACAACATACGGTCCACCTTCTGGTAGCTTTTCTCTTCCTTGCACTTCTACTTTCCCAGCTGTTTTAAATATATATTTCAACAAAAATGTAATTGGTTTATACATTTATTTCGTTCCTTTCTAAACATCCGAAGTATAATCATATTCTTATAATAATTATAACACTAAGTTTTAGGAGTTGGTAATAAAATTAAGGATGAATTGTTAAATTTCAATTCTTACAAAAGTGTAATTTTCTTGTAAGCTAATTCGATAGTTACTTCTTACTATATTTCATACAATTAAGTCAGAAACAGGGCAACAATTATTCGAAAAGGAGTGGATCAATATGATGAACAAAATGAAAACGAACAATTTCTTAAATACAATGGGCATGGTATTATCGGCTCTTTTCGATGCAAAAGCTGTTGCTTCTACATTAAACAAGTAAGGAGAATGTATTATGAATAACATTGCTTTTAACAAATTAGATTTTTTAGGATTAGCTAGCGGCTCTCTTCTTCTTACTGCTTTCATTTACGCTGCTACGCTTGTATAACTTTGTGTCCCCTTTCCCCTTTATATAGAAAAAGACGACCGTCTATGCCCGGTCGTCTTTTTAATTTTTTCTTTCTTTCAATTCTTTTAAAAGCTGTATCAGCTCAGCTTGTTGTTTTATCTTTTTACGACCATTTCGATTAATTGCTGCAAGCTCACAGGCAACTCCGACGGCGAAGAAAAACAATAAACTTTCTAACATGTGAAATCCTCCATTTGCCTATTAAACAGCTTGACGTAATTGCTCTTCTTGTAAAACTCTCTTATTTATATTTTCTTCTTTTCTCTGACAAACGTTATTGCGAATAAGCGCTGCAATAACAAGTACAGTCCCTATAATATCAAACATTGTGATCTGATACCCTTGCATCATCATAATAACTAAAGTCGTAATTGGTACAAAATTAATAAATAAAATCCCATTAATGGATGATAAAATTTTCACACCATAGTTCCAAGCAAGTAGCGCTACAATACCTGGCAATGTCATCATAAATAACAAATCGTACTTCACAATAGAAATCGTTCCCATACCAGGAACTGAAACATATCCAAGCGACGTAATAATTACCGTTATAATTCCTGTAACAGTCGTACCGAATACACACGTCAACGTAGAATAACGTAATGTTGACCAATCACTACACGTTTGACCACCCATCGTATAAATAACCCAGCCTACAACACCAATAAATATAAATGCTAATGAGAACATATTATCTTTCAATGTTACAAAGAAACTCATGTCACCTTTTGTAATAACAAACACAGCTCCTACAAAAGCAATAACCATACTCGTTATCATATACTTCTTCGGTTTTATATGCTTATATCCCCATAAAATACAAATAGAAATCATCGGCATAAGTGATTCCATAATGGAAGCTACCATTACACCCGACTTACCCATTAACATTTGCCCTAAAAATATGAGGACATTATATACTGTAAATGCCATCGTTCCAAAAAAGACGAGTAACTTTCCTCTTCCCTCTAAACGAAATGCCTGTTTTCCTTCTTTCATTAACAACAATACAATCAGCATTATCGCCACTGCTCCATAACGAATAAGCGAAAAATAAAATGGATCTATGTATTCTAGCGCATGATCAGCAACTGGAAACATCGCTCCCCATGACATACTCGCAATTAAACACGCTAAAGCCCCTAATATCATTTGACCTCTTCTCACCGCAATCCCCCGTTTCTTTCTATTTGCACAAAGAGAATTGTAAAAGAAAAAATATATCACGTAAAATGATTCAAAATGATGTTAACTATCATTTATAATGATAGTTAACATCAAGGGGGATTACAAAATGGAATTACGAGACTTACAAATCTTTAAAAGCGTTGCCGACCAGGGTAGTGTAAGTAGCGCAGCAAAGGAATTAAATTATGTACAATCAAATGTAACTGCACGTATTAAACAACTAGAAAACGAATTAAAAACCCCACTCTTCTACCGCCATAAACGAGGAATGACTTTAACAGCTGAAGGAAGAAAAATGCTCGTTTATGTTAGTAAAATTTTGCAAGATGTCGACGAACTAAAACAAGTATTTTTAGATAGCGAAACACCCTCCGGTATATTAAAAATCGGTACAGTCGAAACAGTAAGTACACTGCCTACCATTTTATCTTCTTACTATAAAAGCTATCCGAATGTCGATTTATCATTACAAGCGGGTCTAACAGAAGAATTAATTAGAGAAGTACTTGATCATCAATTAGATGGTGCCTTTATATCAGGTCCTATTAAACATCCACTAATCGAACAATACGATGTTAGTACAGAAAAATTAATGCTTGTAACACAAAATAAAGCTTTTCATATAGAAGAATTTACAACAACGCCTCTACTCGTTTTTAACCAAGGATGCGGATACCGTTCCAAACTAGAACGATGGCTGAAAGACGAAGGTTTGCTACCAAAAAGAATTATGGAATTCAATATATTAGAGACAATATTAAACAGCGTTGCACTCGGCCTCGGAATTACACTCGTACCACAGTCTGCTGTCCATCATCTTTCTAAAGCAGGTAAGGTGCATTGTCATGCAATTCCTGAAAAATACGGCAGTATTTCAACGGTTTTCATACGCCGCAAAGATAGCTATATGACGAATTCAATGCGTAGTTTTTTAAAAACAATTGAAGAACATCATCATATCAATATGCTGTGAAAGACATTCTTACATGAATGTCTTTTTTTCTTACAAAAGTGTAAGTCTTTCGTAAGCTAATTCGATAGTTGCAAGTGGACATATTTCCTATAATTAAGACATAAGCAGGGCAACTACAATTCGAAAAGGAGCGGATACGCATGATGAACAATATGAAATCAAATAAATTTTTAAATACAATGGGCATGGTGCTATCCGCACTTGTCGATGCAAAAGCTGTTGCAACTACATTAAACAAATAAGGAGAGATTATAATGAACAACATTACTTTCAACAAATCAGACTTTATCGGACTTGCAAGTGGAGCTACTCTTCTTACGGCTTTCATTTATACACTTGCTCAAGGTCTTGTTTAACACTTTGTTTCCCCGAACCCCTTTATATATAGAAAAAGCTGCTCGTCTTATAGACAAGCAGCTTTTTAGTTTGTTTCATATATTATTTGACCTGTTTTCGTAATATCATATCCGCCAATTGCATTTAATTCATTATGAAATTCTTCCGATTGCAGAATGTCTTTCACGACTTCAATCAGCTCTTCATTTTCTTTATTCTTCAAAATTACTAAATCATACTGTTCTTTCATGATTGGAATAAAGTCCACATTTACAATTTGCGAAAACTTTTCTGAACCTACTCCTACATCAGCTTTTCCATTTGCAACTCGCGTGGCAACACCCAGATGATTCGATTCTTCCCATTCATATCCACTAATATCAGCTTTATTTAATTTTTGGATTCGTAATTGTTCATCCACTAACACTCTAATACCAGAACCCTTTTCTCGATTTACAAACTTTATAGCGGATCCAGATATGTCGGCCCATGTCTTTATTTTCTTCGGATTTCCTTTTTGGACATAAAATCCTACATTTCTGGACAATAAATTAATCATAATACATGGCTGGCCTACTAAAATGCGTTTTACATAAGGAACATTATATGTACCCGTTTCACCATCAAACAAATGCAAACTAACGATACTTCCTTCTCCTTGATACATTTTCACTAAACTTGTTAAGCTACCTTGATACGCCCTTAAAACATTAGAACTTGGCAAACGATTTTCTATACGTTTAGCTAACATATCTAACGTTAGTTCTTGACCACTAATAATACACGTGTTCAAGATACTACTACCATCGTTTTTTACAGGAGTAACTTGTACCTTTCCTGTTTTCATTTGTTTTATATATTGATCTAAATCTGCTGCATCAATGCGCATCTGTCTACCAACTCTATAAGAAGGAAGTTCTCCTTTTTTAATTAAGTCGTATACAGTTAATTTTGATACTTTTAATCGCTTTGCTACTTCTTCCGTTGTGTAGGAATGATGATCCATAGACGATTCCTCACTTTCTTCTTTCATTGTAACAAAGAAAAGAATATTTCTCCTATTTTTTAAAAATAGATATATGTTCAAATTATATTCAATTATAACTAGTTATATTTAGTTATATTTAGTTATAATTAGATGTGTCAAAACGAAAGGGGATTTTTTTATGAATAAATTTACATTACGTTCGATTGGGGCACTTATACTTTCTTTCCTTCTTATATTTAGCGCTGCTTGTACAAGTGGAGAAAAGCATACAAAGTCAGCTGCTAAAGAGGATAAAACAGTTGAACTGACTATCTCAGCTGCTGCAAGCTTACAAGATGCATTAAAAGAAATTGAAAAACAATATAAAGAAAAAGAACCAAATATTAAACTTTCTTTTAACTTCGGTGCTTCTGGAGCACTTCAACAACAAATTGAACAAGGTGCACCTGCTGATTTATTCTTCTCTGCTGCAGAAGATAAATTCCAAATCCTTGTAAAAAAAGGATTCATTAATGAAAAAGAAGGGAAAAATCTTCTTGGAAATGAACTAGTTCTAGTCATCCCTAAAGATAGTTCTCTTACAAAATTTCAAGATTTAAAAGATGAGAAAATCAAAAAAATCGCACTTGGTACACCTGAATCTGTACCTGCTGGCAAATATGCAAAGGCCTCTCTAACACACGAAAACCTTTGGAATGATGTTCAAAATAAAGTCGTATTTACAAAAGATGTTCGCCAAGTGTTAACATATGTAGAAACAGGGAATGTCGATGCTGGTATCGTATACAAAACAGATGCTCTCATTTCAGATAAAGTAAAGATTGGTGAGACAGCAGCAGCTACTTCTCATGAGCCAATCCACTATCCTTTAGGTGTTATAAAAGAATCTAAACATAAGAAAGAGGCGAATTCATTTTATGAGTATTTGCAGTCAAAAGATGCCCAATCTATCTTTAAGAAATATGGATTTACAGTCCTGTCGTAATTACTATGAGCATTGATGCTATTATATCGCCTGTCTTTCTATCTTTAAGAGTAGCTGCGTGTGCCACTATTCTCGTTACAATTTTAGGGACGATTGTCGGACGAGCACTAGCTCGCTCCTCATGGCGATATAAAGTACTATTAGAAACCATATTTTTATTACCAATGGTACTTCCACCAACTGTTATCGGCTTCTTTCTCATTATCATCTTTGGAAACAACAGCCCGATCGGAAGGTGGGTTGAATCATTATTTCAGCAGTCTATTATGTTCACATCTACCGCTGCGATCATCGCTTCTACAGTTGTTGCATTTCCACTTATGTACCAATCAGCGAAAACGGGATTTTCTATCGCAAATGTACAAATTGAAGAAAGTGCTCGTGACCTTGGCGCAAGTGAATATCAAGTTTTTCTGCACGTTACACTTCCGCTCGCATTTCCTGCATTACTAAGCGGGATGATTTTGAGCTTTGTCCGCGCGCTCGGTGAGTTTGGTGCTACACTCATGTTTGCCGGGAATATCCCTGGTAAAACACAGACAATCCCGACTGCAATTTACATGGCCATTGACGCAAGTAATATGCAACTCGCCTGGACACTTGTGGTTATCACTATTAGTATGTCACTCCTATTTCTGCTATGTATTCAGCTTATTAACAAAAGAATTACTAACCCTTAAAGCAGCTTTTTTGGAAGCTGCTTCTTTATTTCTTAGGAAATAAAATATACCACCGGGAAATAACTGAATTTTACCTCTTATTTAAATATACATTTTATTTGAATTCACTTTCTAAAATAGGCAATTTCCTGTTATTATATGGAGGTGTTTCAAAAAATGAAGAAATGAAAACGCATTTATATCATGAATTCTTCATCCTGTTTTAGCGATCGGTAATCTTCTACTCTATTAGTGGGGCATTACCGATCGTTAGAACGATATGTAACTATATTGGTATAGCAAACCGAAGGGAGTCTTGTAATGGACATTTTATTAGCGCTTCTTCCTGCAATTGCATGGGGAAACATCTTATTAGTAAGCGTAAAAATGGGCGGTGGTGCATATAGCCAAACGGTAGGTATGACAATCGGTGCTCTATTCTTCGCAACAATTATGTATGTATTTACTCAACCAGCTTTAACAATGACAGTCTTAATTGTTGGATTTATTTCAGGTTTATTCTGGGCTTTAGGACAAGTAAACCAATTAAAAACAGTTGAAAAACTAGGTGTTTCAACTACCGTAACAATTTCTACTGGTATGCAACTTGTTGCAACTTCTATCTTTGGGGTTATCGCTTTCCGTGAGTGGACTACTACTACAACGATTATTCTGGGAACGATTGCAATCCTATTAATCGTAGTTGGTGTTGTATTCACATCACTAGATGATAAAGAAAATGCTCAGCCACCAGGACAATTGAAAAAAGGACTTCTTACTTTAATTGTTTCTACTTTCGGCTATCTTGTATATGTAATTATTATTCGTTGGTATAATATCGATGGTTGGTCTGCTATTTTACCACAAGCAGTTGGTATGTTTGTTGGTGCGGTTGTACTGACATCTAAACATAAACCATTTAACAAATATGCAATCCGTAATGCTTTATCTGGTTTACTATGGGGAACTGGAAACTTATTCTTACTTCTTTCATTACCACGTGTTGGAGTAGCAACAAGCTTCCCATTATCTCAAACTGGAATCGTTATCTCAACATTCGGTGCGATTGTATTCTTAGGTGAAAAGAAAACAAAACGTCAATTGATCTTTATTGCACTAGGTAGTGTTTTAATTATCGGCGGCGCTGTATTACTTGGTATGACAAAAGCTTAATCTTATATTCTATTAGTAAACCCCTGAAGCATATATGCTTCAGGGGTTTTTTAATTCTAATTATTTTCTAGATATAATTATTTGTATGTTCTTGCCCCTTATAATTGCTCTTCCACTCTAGCAAACCAGCTACACATATAAAGAGATTAATAATAGCTAATATTAGCATGACGTATAAACCAGTAGAAATATAAATTACAATGCTAACTACGTTATATAAAATCCATAAATGCCAGTTTTCTAATATTTTTCGACTTAACATAAATTGAGCCACTAGTCCCAATACGGCATTTAAAGCGTCTAAATATGGACTTGTTGAATCTAAATAACGGACTTGATAATAACCCCAACCAATCCAAGCAACTAAAATAAAACTTATATAAAAAGTCCACCCTTTCAAATCTAAACGAACTGTTGCTTTTACTTCTCCCTCCCCACTTTGTGCAATCCAATAATACCAACCATATACATTAAATATAAATTGAAAAGCGGCTAATACTGCCATTGCATATAAACCTTGTGTAATAAAAATGTATAGAAATACCGCAACAGTAATCATGCCAAATAAAAAGTTGGATACTTTTTCTCTCGCTAATAACCAAACATTAATGATTCCCATAATTGATGCGAAAATTTCAATATAACTCGATTGAATATACAATCCAACTAATACACAAATAATACTAGAAACAAGTAAAAAAAGTGGACTTCTAACCATATTTATCTCTCCCTAGATGTGTAATAAATTCCCTATCACCAGTATAAGGAATAGCCCTTTCCTTTACCATGAATTTCCTCCTTCTCATTATCCATTCCATCTACGGTAAGTCTTTTCTTTTTACAAAATTCTCTTAAAGATGATATCGTTTTTATAACATATCTCTACTAGAAAGGAATAAAGGATATGCCTAACAAACATCGAATTTTATTTATTGGTGCTGGTCGTATGGCAGAAGCTATATTTTCCGGATTACTTAAAACAAGCAAAGAATACATCGAAGAAATTATCATCTCTAACCGAAGCAACGTAGAAAAGTTAGAACAATTACAAAGGCGATATAATGTGTCTATTACAACGGATTGGAAGCAGCATATTACATCTGTCGATACGGTTGTTTTAGCAATGCCACCTTCTGCTCATGAAGAATTATTAGCTGAGCTATCTCCGTTAATATCAAATCAACTTGTCGTAACAGTAGCAGCTGGCATTGGATCATCTTATTTAGAAGCTAGACTCCCAAAAGGCACACCTGTTGCTTGGATTATGCCTAATACAGCTGCTGAAATTGGAAAGTCTATCTCCTTATATACAATAGGACAATCAGTAACCGAGATGCATCAAGAAACCCTGCAACTGCTTTTAAGAGGTATTGGTACTTCGCAACTTTGTACTGAGGAAGAAGTTCATCAGCTTACTGCAGTTACTGGAAGTGCACCAGCCTTCCTTTATTACTTTGCTGAAAGCTTAATTGAAGCAACAAAAAGTTATGGAGTCGATGAAGAAACCGCAAAACATCTTGTCATTCAAATGATTTCTGGCTCTGCTTCTATGCTCGAGCAAACGCAAAATCCAGCTAACCTCCGCGAACAAGTAACAACGCCAGGTGGTTCTACAGCTGAGGGTCTCAAAACTTTATACGAATATAATTTTTCAGAGGCAATTCAAAAAGCAGTAGAAGCAACAAACAAAAAAGCTAGGGGGAAATAATATGATTTTAACAAGTTTAAAAGATTATACAACATTACATAACGGTGTAAAAATGCCTTGGTTTGGTTTAGGTGTTTTTAAAGTAGAAGATGGTTCAGAAGTAATTGATTCTGTAAAAGCAGCAATTAAAAATGGCTACCGCAGCATCGATACTGCAGCAATCTATCAAAATGAAGAAGGCGTTGGACAAGCGATTCGTGAATCCGGTGTTTCACGTGAAGAATTATTTATTACCTCAAAAGTATGGAATAGTGATCAAGGATATGAAACAACACTTCAAGCATTTGAAACTACATTAGAGAAATTAGGTCTAGAATATTTAGATTTATATTTAGTACATTGGCCTGTAAAAGGGAAATATACTGAATCATGGAAAGCATTAGAAAAACTTTATAAAGATGGCCGTGTTCGCGCTATCGGTGTGAGTAATTTCCACATTCACCACTTACAAGACGTATTTGAAATTGCTGAAATTAAGCCAATGGTCAACCAAGTGGAATATCACCCACGTTTAGCACAAGAAGAGCTACATGCATTCTGTAAAGAACATAATATCCAGCTTGAAGCTTGGTCACCATTAATGCAAGGACAACTACTAGATAATCCAACGTTACAAGAAATTGCGACAAAATATAATAAATCAACTGCGCAAATTATTTTACGCTGGGATTTACAAAACGAAGTTGTAACAATCCCTAAATCAATTAAAGAACATCGCATTATTGAAAATACAAACATCTTCGACTTTGAATTAAGTGCTGATGATATGAAAGCAATTCAAGCTTTAAATGAAGATCGTCGCGTTGGTCCAGATCCAGATAACTTTAACTTCTAGTAGAAAAACCACTGCCATATGCAGTGGTTTTTCTGTTTAAGAAAACTGAAAATTTAAACTATATTCCATTTGGTTGACACTTCATTATTCAAGGTGTAAGATTTTGAATTATCAAAGAAACACAAAAATTAATAAAATTTATTCGTTTACTCATTGTATCAAGAGAGGTGGAGGGACTGGCCCTTTGAAACCTCGGCAGCAGGTTCATTTTGAATACTGTGCCACTTCCTGCAAGCTTTATGCTTGAAAGATAGAATGAGGGACTTCGTTTATATACGGGTGCATAACTTGTACGTAAAAATCCCTCTTTCTCAATATGAAAAGAGGGATTTTTTATTTTTCATTTCCCTCATCATCATCCAAACTTAATTATTTAGGAGGAAAATCAAATGAAAAAGAAGTTTGTACCCGGTATTGCATCAGTTGTAGGAGTAAGTATTTTATTAACTGGTTGCGGTAGTTATAAAAACGAAGCAAGCGGAGCAAATGCAAAAGACGAGGCACCTAGTAAACAGGTTTTAAACTTATCTTCACCTACTGAAATACGAACAATGGATACGGCTCGTGCTACAGATACTGATTCTGGTCAAGTAATGAGAAACGTATTTGAAGGTTTGTATAATCTTGGTGAAGGTAACAAACCTGTTCCTGGTGTTGCAAAATCTCATGAAGTAAGTGGCGATAAAACGAAATACACATTCCATTTGCGAGATTCAAAATGGTCAAACGGCACTCCTGTTACAGCGAAAGATTTTGTGTTCGCTTGGCAACGTGCCGTAGATCCAGCAACAGCCTCTGAATATGCATTTCTATTCTTTGATATTAAAAATGCAACAAAAATTAACAACAAAGAACTTCCAGCCGACCAACTTGGTGTAAAAGCAGTTGATGACCATACGTTTGAGGTAGAATTGGAGCGTCCTGTTCCGTATTTTATTAGCTTAACAGCGTTCCCAACATTTCTACCAATTAACGAGGAATTCTTTAAAGCACAAGGTGATAAGTACGCTTTAGAAGATAATACAATCTTGTACAATGGAGCTTTTACACTAAGCGATTGGAAGCACGAACAAAGCTTTAAATTTAAGAAGAACCCTACTTATTGGGATAAAGATACTGTCAAACTAGAAGAAATCAATTTTAACGTCGTAAAAGAAAAATCAACAGAAGTAAATTTATTCGAGTCAAAACAATTAGATCGTATAAAACTAACATCTGACTTCGTTGATAAATATAAAAAAGATGCTAACTTTAAAGAACGTCCAAATGTAGGCGTACAATTTTTACGCATGAATCAACAAAACAAAGTACTTCAAAACGTTTCTGCACGCCAAGCAATCGATCAAACAATTGATAGAAAATCCTTTGTAAATACGTTATTAAATGATGGCTCTACACCAACATTTGGTCTCGTTCCAAAAAACTTTGCAAAAGGACCTGAAGGAAAAGACTTCCGTACTGCAAACGGCGATTTAACAAAAGTTGATACAAAATCTGCACAAGAATTATGGAAAAATGCTAAACAAGAGCTTGGTTCTGAAAAGATAACATTAGAATTATTAACGAGTGATGCTGACCTTGATAAGAAAACTGGTGAATTCTTAAAAGGGCAACTAGAAAAGAATCTAGATGGATTAACAGTAAATATAAAACCGCAACCGCGTAAGCAACAAGTTTCGCTTTTATTAAAAGGTGACTACGAAATCGGAATTGACGGCTGGAGCCCTGACTTTGCGGATCCAATTACATTCCTTGAGCTATTTACAACGAATAACCCTTATAACTTAGATCATTACTCTAATAAGGAATTCGATGAAACAATAGCAAAAGTGAAAACAACTTTAGCTGGTGATGAAAAAGCTCGCTGGGAAGCATTACTAGAATCCGAGAAAATATTATTTAAAGACTCTGTTATCGCTCCTCTTTACCAAAAAGGCGAATCTTATTTAGAACGTTCTTATGTGAAAGGAATTGTGCAAGTAGACTTTGCGGGTCAATTAAACTTCAAGTGGGCAAAAATTGAAAAATAAAGTAAAACCGTAATAAGTGGGGGTTCTTCATCCCCACTTATTATTAGCCCACACCAATTGTTTTTTTAGCAAAATATATTAAAAGTAGGTTCTCTCACACAAAAGAATCTACTTTTTTAATATATTATTCTAAGAAATTAACATTCTATTTTTATTATTGACATATAGTTCTTTCCAGTGTTAATATTCTAAATAATCAAAGAAACAAAATATTTCACCATCAAAATATAATGTCTACTAAGTTGAAACATATAACGATAGATTATAGCTCAACATGTATATACATATAGAACACCTGATTACCTATAAACAAATATTTATAATAGGTTCTATCTCCTTCTATAGCTACTTCAAGACATGGACATTATGACGTTACGAACAACACATTTAGGGAGGAATGAACAATGAAGAAAAAAGTTGTACCTGTTGTTGCATCTGTTTTAGGGGCAAGTCTATTACTAACTGCTTGCGGGGGAAATAAAGATAATGCCGGCGGAGCGAAAGCAAACGATAAAGTACCTGATAAACAAGCGATTAACTTATCATTCGCTTCAGAAATTCCAACAATGGATGTTGCAAAAGCAACGGATGGGGAATCCATGAATGTAATGCGCAATGTTTTTGAAGGCTTATATGCAATGGGAGAAGATAATAAACCGATTCCTGGTGTTGCTGAGTCGGTTGACATTAGTCCCGATAAAACAAAATATACATTCCATCTGCGTGATTCAAAATGGTCAAACGGTACTCCTGTTACAGCAAAGGACTTCGTCTTTGCTTGGCAACGTGCCGTAAATCCTGATACAGCAGCTGAATACGCATTCTTATTCTTCGATGTACAGAATGCGAAACAAATAAACCAAAAACAATTACCAATTGATCAACTAGGGGTCAAAGCTGTTGATGACAAAACGTTAGAAGTACAACTAGACCGTCCTGTTCCTTACTTCTTAAGCTTAACGACATTCTCAACATTCTTGCCAATTAATGAAGAGTACTTAAAGTCTCAGGGCGATAAATACGGTTTAGAAACAAATCATTTAATTTACAACGGTGCTTTCACATTAGATAACTGGAAACACGAACAAAGTTTCCAATTGAAGAAAAACCCTAACTATTGGGATGCTAAAACGGTAAAATTAGAAGAAATCAACTTCAATGTCGTTAAAGATAAGTCTACAGAAGTGAACTTATATGATTCAGGACAAATTGATCGCGTTGCTTTAACTGCAGAGTTTGTTGATAAATATAAGAGCGATCCAAACTTCAAGGAACGCGCTGAAGTCGGCATTCAATTCTTACGACTAAATCAGAAAAATGAAACATTAAAAAATCAACATGCACGCCTTGCTATTAACGGCGCAATGAATAAAAAGGCTTACGTAGAAACAATTTTAAATAACGGTGCTATTCCAGCTGAAGGAATGGTTCCTGCGAAATTTGCAAAGAGTCCAGAAGGCAATGACTTCCGTAAAGAAAATGGAAATCTAGTCAAGGATGATGTGAAAACAGCGAAAGAAAACTGGAAAAAAGCAAAACAAGAACTTGGTACTGACAAAGTAACAATCGAACTATTAACAAGTGACAATGCTTTAGCTAAAAAGACTGGTGAATATTTAAAAGGTGAATTAGAAAAAAACCTAGATGGATTAACAGTGAATTTAAAACCACAACCACGTAAACAACAGTTGAAACTACTATTAAGTGGTGACTATGAAATTGGTATTGACGGCTGGGGCCCTGACTTCGCTGATCCAATTACATTCTTAGATTTATTTACAACAGATAGTGCTTATAACTTCGATAAATACTCTAACAAAGAGTACGATGAGCTAATTCATAAAGTGAAAACAGATTTAGCTGGCGATGAAAAAGCACGCTTTGAAGCAATGAAGCAAGCTGAAAAAATTCTATTACAAGACGGCGCTGTCGCTCCTTTATACCAACAAGGTCGTTCTTACTTACAACGCTCTTTCATTAAAGGACTTGTAACGACTGACTTCGGCGGTGAATTTAACTACAAGTGGACAGAAGTTGCAAAATAACAAAAGTAAAAAGGTATCCTACGAAGGATACCTTTTTACTTTTATACAACTTTAACTACAGAGCTTCTTCTTCCCTTTATCATTCCTTTTATAGCTAAAGTCTTCACTGCTACTAATTGTGTAACCAATACAATAACTAATAATGAAATAATATTTCTCTCTAAACTAACTCCTCCGAATATTATTGTATAATAGCCATTTGCTGCATATGTTACTTGAAATGGTTTGATACGTTTTAGAAAGCATTTCAGTACCTCCCTCACAACTTCAATTTACCATATACATACAAATCATTTTTGATTTAAATTGCGGATGAGCCCTTGTGACTGCAGGATAATAATTTATTTTCAACACATACATAATTACATGTTTTTGGGAAAAACTTGTATAGAACGAATTTACATAAGGAGGAATTTATAATGAGAATTCTACTATCAGTTTTATTAGCTCTTATGCTAGTACCTGCATTAACAGGATGTAAAGCGCCTGCAAAAGAAGACACAACTTCTAATAAAAAGACGACTGAAGAAGCAAAAAATGAGGCTCCTGCAGATTTAAAACTAAACTTTAATGAATTTAGTTTAGATGCAGACTATCAAGATACGAAGAAAGACTACGAAGCTGATTATAAAAATGTAGCCGCTGATAAGAAAATGGAAGCAAAGCTTGAAGACCATAAAACAAATGCAAAGTTTACAGGTGACGAGGCTATTACAAAATTAAGCCCACTTCTACAAGAATTAAAATTTGATAAAGATACTGCTGACCAAGAAGTAATCGATCAAGTAGTGAACGTGTTCAAACTTGATAAAGACTACCAAAAATTCGATTTAGAAGTTATCTTCTCTGATGGAACGAAAAAAGAATATAAAAGAGAAATAAAATAAAGAAGTAGGCAATTGCCTACTTCTTTATTTTTTAATTTTTGCGTATCTTAGTTCTGGACTAGAACCGATAATGAACTGAACACCAGATACTGATGGTTTTTGTAAATATGAAGCACTTGGGAAAATAATTGGGATTAATGGTGAATCTGTAAACATAATATCTTCCGCTTTATGCAATAAGTCAAAACGCTTATCTTCGTTTTGTTCAACTTTTGCTTCTTTTACTAAAGCGTCAAATTCTTTATTATGCCATTTTGCATAGTTATTCGGACCATCACCTGCATATAAATCTAGTTTAGTAATTGGATCTAATAAAGAGCCGCCCCATCCCATATAAGCTAATTGGAAATCACTTTGCTTGTATGTGTCGATGTAACTCTTCCACTCTTTATTTTCTAATTTAATATCTACGCCAAGATTTTTCTTAAACATTTCTTGCATTGCTTCTGCTACTTTTTTATGTTGTGTATCTGTAGTGAATTTTAATGTTACTTCAGGTAATGTAGACCACCCTTGTTCTTTCATACCTTCTTCTAATAATTTTTTCGCTTCTGATGGATCAAATTTAACGTAATCACCTTTTTCTTTACGGAAATCACGACCACTTTGTGTTTTTGCTCCTTCTGGAACGAATGCATATGCTTCTTGCGCATTATTTTTATACAGTTTTTCAACGATAAATTTACGATCAACCGCTAATGAAAATGCTTTACGTACTTTCGCATTTGTAAACGGCTCTTTTTCTACGTTAAACGAATAAATATAAGATGAGAATCCTGCAACACGCTTATATTCTTTATTTCCTTTTTCTTTTTCAATCATCTCTTGTGGTAAACCACTTAGTAAATCTAATTCTTTTGATTTAAATAATTGATACGCTGTTTTAGAGTCTGGAATAATACGAAACTCAATTTCTTTTAATGTTACCTTTTTATCGTAGTATTCTTTATTTTTTTGTACTGTAATAGCCTGGTTATGCTTCCATTCTTTTAATGTGAATGGTCCGTTCGTAATTAACTCTTTTGGATCTGTTTTTAATTTATTATTATCATCAATTGATTTTTTAGATAATGGAATGAATAATGAACTTGCCAATTTTTGTTTAATAGAAGACACTGGGTGCTCAAGTGTTACCTTTAATGTTTGAGGATCAATGACTTGAATGCCAACTTGTCCTTCTTCACCTTTTCCAGTATTGTATGCCTCTGCCCCTTTAATAAAATACATTTCTGTTGCATTCATAGAACCCGTTTTCGGATTTAATAATCGCTTCCATGCAAATTCAAAATCATTTGCTGTAATAGCAGAACCATCTGACCATTTAATATCTTTCTTTAAATGAATTGTATACTCAGTTCCATCAGCATTTACTTCTTCTTTCTCTGCTAATTCATTTTGATATTTCCCATCACTATCTTGCGTATATAAGCTTGAGAATAAATGTCCAATTACATAACCTGAAGTACTATCTGTCGCAATAGCGGAATCAAGTGTATATGGATCGCTACCAATATTCGTTACTAATCGATCTCCTTCTCCCTTACCAGCACTCGCCTTTTGCGTCTCTTTCTTACCGCAAGCGACAGAAGTAATTGCTAAAACAGTCATAATGACAAACAGTAAAAACTTCTTCATCCTACATTCTCCTTTAACCCGAAATTTTTGGTGTTGATGCTAACAATGTTTTTGTATAAGAATGTTGTGGATTACGGAAGACTTCGTCCGTATTTCCAAATTCAACAAGTTCTCCTTTGTATAAGACAGCTACTTTTTCACATAAATAGTGAACCATCGGTAAATCGTGCGCGATGAATAAATATGTATAACCTTGTTCTTTTTGGATTTTTTGCAGCAGATGTACAATTTGAATTTGCAATGAAACATCTAATGCTGAAATTGGTTCATCAAGAATTAATACTTCTGGCTCACACAATAACGCTCTTGCAATAGCAATTCGTTGACGTTGTCCTCCGCTAAATTCGTGCGGATAGCGATCAATATATCGTCTATCTAATCCCACACGTTCTAGCGCATCACCTGCTACTTTATCCTTTAATCCTTTATCACCTAAACCGAATGAAATATAACCTTCCGTTACGCTATCGTGTACTTTCCAGCGCGGATTTAATGCTGCTGTGGAATCTTGAAAAATAAACTGTACTTTCTGTAAGAAATCACGTTTATGAGCTGCCTTCAACTTGTGAACGACTTGACCGTTATAATCAATTTCACCAGACGTTGGGCTCTCAATCCCAGCTATGAGCTTACCAAGTGTTGTTTTTCCTGAACCACTTTCACCAATAATGCCAAGTGTTGTTCCTTTCGGAATAGAAAGTGATATGTCTTTTAACGCTGTGATTTCTTTACTTTTACTTCCATACGTTTTCGTTACTTGCTTTATAGTAATTAAATCTGTCGTCATGAGGCATTCACCTTCTCTTTTGATTTCGCTTTATTATGCTCTAGAACATGTTGCCAACAATGTGAACTATGCTCCTTAGAATATGTGGTTCTCTCTGGAAAACGATGAATACATTCTTTTATCGCTACTGGACAACGATTTACAAAAGGACAACCAAAGCTATTTAATGTTTCAATGGAAGGTGTCGTTCCTTCTATAGCACGTAATACCTTTTCGGAATCATCCATATTCGGAATTGCTTGTAATAAACTTTTCGTATATGGATGTTTAGGAGAACCTATTACCTCCTGTATCGTTCCTTTTTCAACGACACGTCCCCCGTACATAACAACTACTCGATCAGCTACTTCACGTACAAGTGCCAAATCATGTGTAATTAATAAAATACTCGTATTTTGTTTTTCTTTTCTTTCTTTTAATAGCCCCATAATTTGTTTCTGAATCGTTACATCTAACGCTGTTGTCGGCTCGTCTGCAATTACAAGCTTTGGATGACAAGCAAACGCAATTGCTAAACAAATACGCTGCCTCATACCTCCGCTTAATTGATGTGGGTACTGTTCAAAGCGTTTCTCTGCTTCATGTATCCCTAAATCTGTTAACAAGTTAATCGCAATTTCCTTTGCTTCTCTTTTCGATTTTTTCTCATGTTGCAAAACTACTTCTGTAATTTGTTTGCCTACCTTCATCGTTGGGTTTAAAGATGAAAGCGGATCTTGAAATATAAAGGAAATATCTTTTCCGCGAATTTGATTCCATTCTGACTCTTGTAAATTCGTTAATTCCTTTGCTTGGAAAGCTATATTCCCATCATCGATATGAATTGATTCTTGATTCAAGCCGATAATGGATTGTGCTGTGACACTTTTTCCCGAACCACTTTCTCCTACAAGTGCAACTATTTCACCTTCGTTAATAGAAAAGGAAACATGTTTCACAATCGCTTGCTTACTATTCTCTTTTTCAACGGCTAGCGTTACGTTTTCTAAAGATAAGATTTGTGCCATGTTTTTTCTCCTTTCGATTCCGTTTGACGATTTTTGGATCAATCGCATCTTGCAAACCATCACCAATTGCATTAAATGCGAACATAATGAGTGCAATCATGATTGCCGGGAAAAATAGCTGCCACCATTCTCCGCTCAATAATGTCCCGAGTGCATCATTCGTCATCGTCCCCCAACTTGCCGCTGGTGATTGTACTCCAAGTCCTATAAAGCTTAAAAATGATTCTGAAAAAATAGCTGCTGGAATTGTAAATGATAAATTCACGATAATAATCCCTGTTAAATTCGGAATTAAATGCCCATATATAATTTTCATATGTGATGTACCTAATCGCTCTGCTGCAATAACAAACTCTCGTTGTTTTAAAGACAATACTTGTGCTCGAATGAGGCGAGCCATTCCAATCCATCCCGTTAATGCAAGAGCGATAATAATGGTGAAAAGACCTGGTTTCATAACAATTAATAGTAAAATAACAATTAATAAATATGGGATGCCGTATAATACTTCAATTCCTCTTATAATCCACTCATCAATTAACGTTCCAAGGCGATTACGTCCTCTCACATATCCACTAAATCCACCAATCAGTACACCAAGACCTATATCGAGGGCAGCTGCTACTAATCCAACTGTTAGTGAAATCTTCCCACCAGCCCAAGTACGTGCCCAAATATCTCTCCCTAGATCATCTGTTCCAAACCAATGTTCACTACTCGGCGGTAAATTTGTTGCCTCTTTTACTTGTTCACTCGCAGTAAATGAAGTTAAACTTTCGCCAATAAGCGAGAAAACAATAATTAGCAATAACGTCACTGTTCCTAAAACTGCGATTGGATTCGATATAAACTTACGAAACACTTCTTTCTTTCTGCTAATTTTTTGCTGATCTTTATTTATCGTTAATTCTTTTTTCTCTTCTTTCGTTAATAACTGTTCATTAATCTCATAAGCACCCATTTAAATATCCCCCCTCCTTATGTAATAGAACGAATACGCGGATCAACAATGCGATGAATAATATCTGTAATGAAAATACAAGCAATTAATAATGCACTATAGAAAATCGTTGTTCCCATAATCACCGGATAGTCTCGGTTAAAAATACTATCTACAAAATATTTTCCTAGGCCAGGAATTGAAAAGATTTTTTCAATAACGAAAGTCCCTGTTAAGAGTCCAGCCATTAACGGTCCAACAAATGTAAGTACTGGAACAATCGCATTTCGAAGAGCGTGTCTTATAATAATCTTCTTAATTGGTATACCTTTTGCTCTTGCTAGCTTAATATAATCACTCTGCAGTACTTCGATCATATTAGAACGAACAAACCTTGTAATAACTGCGATTGGCCCTAACGCTAATGCAAAGGATGGCAATACCGTATGTTCGAATGTTCCCCAAGAGGCTACTGGTAAAAACTCAAATTGGATAGCGAATACTTGTATAAATAGTGGCGCTAAAATAAAACTTGGAATAGAAATACCTAAAATTGCGAGCAAACTCACACTATAGTCAATTACTCTCCCATGATAGAGAGCAGCAAATGTCCCTGCCGCAATTCCTACTAACAATGAAATAACAAGTGCTTGTAGACCAATAATTGCTGATGGACCAAAGCCAGTTGTTATAATTTCTGATACACCTTGCCCGGTTGATTGAACAGATTCACCAAAATCAAAATGAACTACACCGTCTAAATAAGCAACATATTGATTCCATAACGGTTCATCAAGGTGATACTTCGCTCTCATGTTTTGGATCACTTCTTCAGGAAAGATTTTTGCATCTGATGAAAATGGATCTCCCGGAATAATATGCATAATTAGAAATGTCACTGTCGTAATAACCCATAGTGTAAACACCATAACCGATAATTTTTTAATTACATACACTTCAATAACCCCCTAAACACATGAATTTACTTTGTTTTATGGATGTACTTTTTCCATTACTTCCTTTTCTCTTTTTAGAATACAAAAAGCCTTGATCTTTAAAAATAAGATCAAGGCTTAACAAACAAAGGCCCATCACTTATCTTTCAAGACTTGCTTGCTGGAATTAGCACGGTGTTCCTATTACAGAACCCGCTGCTGAGGTGTCATAGGGCCAGTCCCTCTACCTCTCTGGATAAGTAAATTGCTATATTATTATTTGGTTCAAATTGTATATTTCGAATTATAATTCTGAAAAATTGAAAAGTCAATCGAATTGGATAAATTTAGAAAAATCAGTTTTTAATTCTTTTATCGAAATTACAGTTTTCTGCTTATCATAACAAGAAATGATGTTAAAGGAGTTATAAGATGGATCCCTTACTTCTTGCTACTATAGGATTATCCTTAACTATCGTTATACTTGTCATCATCGGCTTCTATAAACTCTTTATTAAAAAGAAACGTATCACTTCTTTCTTATACCCCTTTCGATAATATTACCGGGCAAACTATTTCCGAATTTCACGAAGAACAGAAAATATTAGTATCTGAGGATGAAGACGGAGATGGTAAGAAGAAAAAATAACCTTGCACAGGCAAGGTTATTTTTTCGTTTCTGCTTGAAAACGTTTATAGTATGTCGATGCTGTTGCAAAATTAATTTCTATATCACGAATCAACGATGAATCTTCTTCTTTAGCTAACTTCTGTAATTTTTTCATCGCTTGTTCTGATTCATTCAAGAAACCAACATATACCTCATGTTCTTGCTCTTTCGACTTCGGAACACGAATTTCTTTACGTATATGATCAATATCTTCTAACATGCTCGTTGTTACCTTTTGCACGTCTTCTTTATATGTAGCATTCGTTATTTCCTTACCGCCCTTTTCTTTTGCCACTTCAAATAACTGGAGTGCTTTATTAATTTCTTTATTCATTTTTATATCGTATTTTTCATGTACTGCAAGGTATTCTTTCATCTCTTCTGTTTGTTCAGTAGATTGCTCTACCTTTTCTTTCGGTTCTTTCGTATCTTTATTTCCATTACATCCTGCTAGAAGGATCATACTTCCCATTACAGCAATACCCAAAACCTTCTTCATCTCTTCTTCTCCTTTTATCTACAGCTATTACTCGTTATAGTTTCTTTTATCTCCACTTGTTATTATACCGAGAACTCCCTACTTTTTACACTTAAGACGACATCGTAATATATATACCAACATGTTTGTCACAGTATCGTCACTTTATACAAATAACTTTTGCAATGCTTTACTACATCACCTTACAAAACTGTAAGCACACATAAAGAACAAACCATGCTAGACTTACATATGCATAACGCAAACATATGTAAGGTTTTAAGGAGAATCATCTATGTACAACACAATGCCTTTTATGGGAGAAGATATTCGTGTCCTTATTCGCGAAAAATCACTTCATATCGAAAATACAGAGAGCCTTCGCCGCGTATTAAAGAAGAAGCATGCTCCATTTAAGTTAGCTCAATATTTAAAACAACAACATACAAATCAATTTCATACCGTGCTAAATATATCGGATAAATCATTAACAATCGAAATCATCGGTCATGTCTACATTGGAAACTTTGCAGATACCTTAAAGGAAATCCCACGTATACCGAAGATTGCTCCTATTATCGTTAAAAAAGCGTATAAAATTACTGACCATACCGATATTATCGACTGTGGGGAAAAAGAAGTCGATAGTAATCGCTGGGTGTGGGATAAACTTGCTGTTTTATATGATACGATCATGAATAATATGTATGAGGTATTTCAAAGAAATGAAAAAAAGAACTGATTCAAACATTCCCTTTGAATCAGTTCTTTTTTGTTAAGCCTCTAAATTTTGTCTTTGTTGCAGTTCAAACTGCTTCTCACTTCTTCTGGCCATAAATAGATAACATAATACTGCTCCTACTTCACAAAGCGCAATAACAACACCCATCGGTAACGCTGTATTACTCCCACCAATACCTACTAGCGGAGCGACAAGCGCTCCTGAAATGAACTGTAATAAGCCTAATAAAGCTGACGCTGTTCCTGCAGCTTGCTTCTGATTTCTCATCGCTAATGAGAACCCAGTTGTTGATACAACCCCGACACTTGATACAACAAGGAATAACGAACATAAAACACCGATTAAACCTATTCCTAGTACGATTGTCAGTAGTAAAGATAGGCCACCAACAGCTGCGATAATAATACCAGCAACAAATAATGTCTTCTCATTCACTTTCCCCGCTAAACGACCCGTTACCTGACTAGCAATAATAATACCGATGCCGTTAATCGCAAAGAATAAACTAAATTGCTGTGGTGATGCTCCGTATATGTTCTGCAACACAAATGGTGAGCCCGAAATGTATGCAAACATTGCCGCTGTTACTAATCCTTGTGACAATGCATATCCCATAAACAGACGGTCCTTTAACAATTTTCCGTACGTCGCCAAAGTCCCTGACAAACCACCCGTTTCTCTTTCTTCAGGAGGTAATGTTTCACGCAATACAAAAGTAGCTGAGATTAACATGAATACGCTAATTGCTCCAAGAACGATGAAAACACCGCGCCACGTTGTGAACTGTAATAATTGCCCCCCAATAATCGGTGCCAAAATAGGTGCTGCTCCGTTTACTAACATAAGCAGTGAGAAAAACTTCGTCATTTCAGAACCTGAGTACATATCACGTACCATTGCACGTGATATAACAATCCCGGCTGATCCTGAAGCTCCTTGTAGGAAGCGCAATAATACTAATGTCCAAATAGATGGCGCAACAGCACAAAGTAAAGAAGAAGCAACATAAATAATAAGAGCAATAATAAGTGGTTTGCGTCTTCCGTAAATATCGCTAATTGAGCCAACAAATAATTGTCCTACTGACAGCCCAAGCAAACAAGCTGTTAATGTAAGCTGCGCTAGGGATGCACCTGTTTGCAAATCATCCGTTAACTTCGGTAATGAAGGCAAATACATATCAATAGATAATGGCCCAATCGCCGTAAGTGTTCCTAATACAAGAATCATCCATAACCTGTTTGCCTTTACAGGTTTGTATATTTCGTGATTAACTTCATTCACTTTTTCAATTCACCCTTTCCTATACACACGGAATCGTAACAATTATAGTTACATCATAAACATACGTCAAGTACAGCGCATTTTCCTCTTTCATAATGTAAAAAAAAGCGATAGAAATTCTATCGCTTTACTTTTTCACATTGCTATTCGTAAATTTAGATACCGAGGCCATCGTCTCTCCTGTATCTAAATATGTAATTTGAATTGGGTCTCCTACTTCTGTAAACATAGCATACGGGAATTTCTTCACTGGTATCATAAATACCTTTTGTTCATTCTCTAAAAGTACGTACACGATTGTATTTTCACCTGATTTCTCTTTATATACACGTTGTACAATACCTTCTTTTTGCGCTTCTTTTCCTGTTGAGGTTGGTCTAAAGGTATCACCATTACCGCTCATTACGTTTTTATAATTCTCAAGCGCTTCTTTCTGCGTCGAACCTGTCGCAAATATTTTTGCATTAGCAGCATATACAACTGTATGTGCACGTACTAGGCCTCCGTCATCAACAACCGGAATAATCCAAGCTGGTTTTCCGTATACGTTATAAATGACAGGCATTGTCCCATGCCATTTCTCTCTCTTAAAGGAATTATCCACTACTTCTGTAGCTGCTGAACCATCCATAATCCCCTTCACTTCTTTTCCATTATAGTAATATAGCTTGCCTGTGCGTGCATCTACTAATGAATAGCCTAGGGCTGAATCTACTCCTTCTTTTGGAGAAGTAAAGTCTGTAAAATAATACAGTGTTCCATCTTTACCAAAGATCGGGGTCACGCCTTCTTTCGTTCCCCACTCAGTCGGAATTTTCATATCTGTTTGTGAGAATTTCGTATTCCAAAATCCGTGAATATATTTACCAAAGTACGTATTTAACGTAGATGCAGTCTCATGATTTAATACACCATCAACAAATTTAGGTGCCTTTCCTTTATCATATCTTTTCACTTCACCTGTTTGTGCATCTACTACGACAACACCTTCTACCTCAAATCCAGATCTTCCTGAAATAAATTCACCATACGTCATTGTATAATATGGTTTTCCTTTATCATCAACCTCAAATTTAGGTTTTCCTTTAAAGATTAAATTTGGTTCTGCTTGCCTTACCACACGCTCTAAATTATTACCAAAAAACATGCTTGGCACATATTTCATTTTATAACCGAGGTGCAGTTTCGCTTCCGCATCAGGATTCGTACCTGACATCGTTACATACCCTGGAATTGTCTCAGCTTTACGCGCTTTAAAAAATCCTGAAACTTCAATCGGCGCTACATATAAAGCTTCGCCGTTTACCATTTGTGGCGTTAATTCTCCTAGCTCAAAATAAGCTACTTTCGGAATATCACCAAATACTTTTTTCATCTTATTCTCCGCTGTCTTTGGCGGCACTGTAAACGGCTGATCATTTTCAGTAAATGGCTCTGAAATATCTTTCTCTATCTTAACAACAGAATCATATTTCTTTTGCGAGATTACTATATCGTGCAAATAACCAAAGTAGCCGTAACTTGCGAGTAAAATAAACATTAGAAGTCCTTTTAATGTACCTTCTAATTTCCCTATTTGATCTTGTGAAAATAAAACAAGCCCAATTAAAATTGCTACTGCAACAGAATAATGAGTAAGAATCGAGTCTACTCGATCATCAATTAGCCAAAAGTATTCATAGATTGCAATACCTATCCAAAATAAAACAGGAATAACTAAAATAGATGATTTCTTACCCTTTACAACCTTCTTATCTCCCTTCTTATCCACTGCTCGAAGCTTACTACTACTTCTTGTCCATGGAATCAAAAACAAAGTAAGAATAGCTAAAACTACAAATTTCATCAAAGGCACTGTCCCCTTTTCTTTTGTATTCCCTTTTAGTATAACAAATAAAGGGTATTAAGGTGAAAATAGGAATAGTTATATTTTTTTACTACTTAATACAATCCCGCTCACTACATATAGAATAGATGCAATATAAAAAATTGTACCAATCGTAAAGAAATCTACTAAATATCCCGTGGCAATAACCGCTACTGCTCCGCCAATGGATGTCCACACATGGTATTTTCCAATCTCATAACCAGCCTTTTCCTGCGCAACCTTTCGTGCTAATGAAGTCTTCTCAGTATTACGCTGCACAGCACCTAAAACTCCCATTACAATTTGAAGAATATACACATGCCATACTTCCGTGGCAATCGGAAAGCAAAGCATTAAGATTGCCATGGACCAAGCGTATATGATTAATAATTTTTTATCACCTACTTGATCAGATACCTTTCCCACTAGTGGATATACAAGTGCTGATGTTAAAGCAAATAAGCCATACGCCCAGCCAAATTGCGAGAAGCTATTTCCAACGTTTCGAAGTAATAATATATAAAAAGGAAATACCATACTTCCTGCCATCATGATAATACTTTGCGAAGCCACAAATCTTCTATATGTCATTTCGTATACTCCCTATAAAATAAATTAACAAATCTCTCTTCTGAATCTACTTCCTTCTTTTTCTTGAGAAATTCTTCAATACGAGGATATGCCCTTTTTAACTGCTCTTTCGTTGGATAAGAATAGTACGGCAAATAGTAACTACCGTTATGCTTTAAAGTAACATCAATCATCTTCCGAATGACATCCTCTGTTTTCTTTATCTCACTCTCTGAGCGTCCCTGGTTAATCAAAAGAACCAGCGCAAACATATCATCTTTCGCATAGGACAAAACTGCATTTTCATTCTTTTCCACGTAACGAATCGTAATGTTGAGTAAATTAAACTCTTCTTCATTTAATGCGTTACGTAAATCATCTATATACTCCGTGAAAGCATCTATAGGCACAAAGTATTCTTGTAACACTTCGGTCCTATTTGGATTTTCATATTCCATAAAAGCACTATCTGATCTCATAACATTATTACGCGTCTCATACTTTCCATCTGTACGTTCAAAATAACCTCTTTGTATATCCCAAAATGTATTCTTTCCCCAATCACTATAACGTGATAACCCAAGTAAAAATTTAGGTGCAGCTATAATATTTTCTTCCTTTAATTCACTGTACTCTTCTCTCATATTTTGATTTTGTGCCAAAGTATAATCCGTCACATACATCTCTTTTAAAAATGAATTTGGAGCAACAGAAATACGCGCTAAGTGCATACGAACATTCTCATCTCTTTTCACTTTCTCTTTGAAATAAGATGCGTATTCTTTATAATCTATCATTCTCGTGTGCATTTCATATAATTCATCATCTGTTAACTTCAGCGTCACATCTAAAATAACTCCAAATAAACCGTAACCCCCAATGACATATGGAAATAACTCTGCATTTTCTTCTCTACTTACATTACGTATCGTACCATCTGCCATTAACAATCTAAATGAATCTACTGTATCAATTAGTGCCTCATGACGAATATCACGCCCATGTACATTTACACTTAATGAACCACCAACAGTAAAAATATTTTGAGACTGCATGACCTGTACCGCAAGGCCATATGGATTTATTTTCTTCTGAATATCATTCCACGTGACACCACTTTGAACTGTAATTCGCTTCTTCTCTGGATCAAATTCTAATATTTTATTATATCCTTTCATATCGAGCATCGTGCCATTCGGATAATATGTCTGTCCTCCTTGGCTATGTTGCATGCCTGCAATGGAAATTTTCTCTCCTGAAACTTTTGCATCTCGCACTAATTTTATTAACGAGTGCTCTTCCGTAGCACTTTCAACACGTTTTATTTTTGTCGGAAGCAATTTACCTACATCACTCATAATAGGATGATCAATTTGTTTTTTATACGTATGTACAGACGTTGCAAGCAAAACCGTATATGCGACAATGACCACTGCTATCTTTCTTTTTTTCAAAGGACACTCTCCTTATTAGCAACAAAAAGAGATACCCGTTCTTTCAGGTACCTCTCTTGACAGTGATTACTTTGCTGCTGGCAATTGTATTGGATCAAATTTATCATACGATGTAAACTTCGCATCCGTAATAATGTGCGCTTTATCCTCACCATTGCTACTCATAACCATATCTATCTTTGCTGATTCATATTTAAAATCTTTTGTAATAATATATTCTCCATCTATTTCTTCTATCTTTGCATTTTGGCCTTGTAGCATTTGTTTCTGCTTTTCATCCATACTAGCTAACATACTCTCTGTCTCTTGCCCTTTTAATGCAAACTTCAGCTTATAATTATCTCCACTTTTCTCCATCTTCACTTTATTTAAAATTTCCGATGGAATCTCTAAATTATCTACCATTCCTTGAGTCGCATTCATTCCGTTAGCATTTAATTGTTCCTCTGGTACAGACATCACTTCACCCGTATTAGGATTTTTCAACTGACCAGCAATTTTGCCACCCACATCATAAACAACAACCTCTGTACCAGAAACATTCATTTCAGAACGAGAATTTTTTTGCTTCGGCTCTAATTGCATTTTGGCCTTTATTACATTCATCTCTGTTCCTTCAGCCTTTATTCCCACATCATATGTCATCGTTACATTTTCTTCGTTTTTAAAAGCTTCATTCGCTTTATTGAAAACATCCTTCGCTGTTAATTCCTTTTCTTTCTGCACAGCTTCTTTTTTCGGCTCATCAGTCTTTTTTGTTTTCTCATTACTACACCCTACTCCTAGACCGACTGCAAGTACTAAACTTGAAATTAAAATAATTTTTTTCATAACGTCCCCTCCTTCCCAAAAATAATATCATCTCTTTTCCTATGAAATCTATATAATTCGTAATATTCTTCTTTAAATTTATTTCCTATATAGCAACATGTTTGAGAAAAAGTTTAAATATGATGTAAATAATAACAACTCATTTCAGGAGGTCATTATGAAAGCTATTATTTGCACAAAGTATGGACCACCTAATGTTCTCCAGCTTCACAATATAGAAAAGCCTAAACCTAAGAAAAATGAAGTATTAGTTAAAATTCACGCAACAAGTGTATCGACTGGAGATTGTAGAATACGTGGCTTTAATAGCCCCCTCTTATTTTGGATTCCTATGCGGATCATATTAGGTTTCAGAAAACCGAGAAAACCTATACTTGGCGTAGAGTTATCTGGTGAAATCGAAGACATTGGATCAGATGTAACACAATTTAAAAAAGGAGATCCAGTTTTTGCATTAACAGAACTAAACCTTGGTGGTTATGCGGAATATACATGCGTGCATGAAAGTGGATTAATAGCATTAAAACCTACCAATGTGACATATGAAGAAGCTGCCGTTATTCCTTTTGGCGGAACTTCAGCATTGCACTTCCTTAGAAAAGGACAGATAAAAAAAGGGCAACAAGTACTTATATACGGCGCCTCTGGGTCAGTAGGGACAGCTGCCGTACAGCTTGCTAAATACTTCGGGGCGACTGTCACAGCCATTTGTAGTAGTTCGAATTTCGATTTAGTAACAGCTTTAGGGGCAGACAACGTAATTGATTATATGAAAGAAGATTTTACTAAGCGGGGCGATCACTACGATATTATATTTGACGCAGTTGGAAAATATAAAAAGTCTCTTTGTACAGATGCATTAATGCCTAATGGAAAATATGTATCTGTGAACGGAATGATGGCAAAGGTCAGTAAAGAAGATATGAACCTACTAAAACAACTAGCTGAAACAGAAAAGCTAAAACCTGTTATTGATAGAACTTACCGATTAGAAGAAGTTGTAGAAGCCCATACGTATGTAGAAATGGGCCATAAGAAAGGAAACGTTTCAATTACCTTAAAATAAAATATATTCTGAAAATACCATTGACAATTTTTTTTGTACGATTTACTATTAGTACCATATTCAAAACTACATACACATACTCTTATCAAGAGTGGCGGAGGGACTGGCCCGATGATGCCCGGCAACCGAGCTTATGACGTATAAGCTAAGGTGCTAATTCCTGCAAAACGAGTTTTCGTTTTGGAAGATAAGAGAGGAATCTATTTCGTCTATTCGGCACCTCTCTTATTTTTGGGAGGTGCTTTTTATTTTGGAACGTATATGAAGGGGGATTTATAGATGAAAAAGGTATTATTAAGCATTGTAAGCGGAGCAGTATTATTATTAGGCGCATGTAGCGTGAGTTCAGATAAAGAGGTAAAAGCATTAGACGAGAAAAAGATTACTGTCGGTGTAACAGGTGGGCCGCATGAACAAATTTTTGAAAAGGTAAAAGAAGTTGCCGCAAAAGATGGCCTCGAAATTGATATAAAAGTATTTAATGATTATGTAGCGCCAAACGTATCTTTAGATGAAAAAAGCCTTGATGTAAATAGCTACCAAACAAAATCGTATTTAGATGTATTTAAAGCTGAACGCAATATGAAATTAGCTGAAGTATTTTCAACAGTAACATTCCCTATGGGCGTATATTCTAAAGATATAAAAGATGTAAAAGACTTAAAAGACGGCGATGCAATTGCTGTACCAAATGACCCAACGAATGAACTGCGAGCTTTAAAATTATTTGAAAAAGCAGGGGTTTTAAAAGTTGATCCAAAGGCTACAGAAAAAGCGACTGCAAAAGATGTAATTGAAAATCCAAAAAAATTAAAGATTGTCGAATTAGAGGCATCTCAATTACCAACGCAACTAAGTGAAGTGAAAGCAGCTGCAATTAACACAAACTTTGCATTAGGTGCAAAATTAAGTCCAGCGAAAGATTCTATTTTCCGCGAAGGAAAAGATTCACCATATGTGAACTGGGTCGTTGTTCGTACTGAAAATAAAGATGATGCCGTTGTAAACAAATTAAAGAAAGCTTATCAATCTAAAGAAGTAAAAGAGTTTATCGAGAAAAAATTTGATGGTTCAGTTTTACCATCTTGGTAGGAGCTGACGATAATGATTGAATTAAAAAACATATCCAAAGTATTTTCAACAAAAAAAGGGACTGTTGAGGCTCTTAAGTCTACTTCCCTTAAAGTAGAAAAAGGCGAAGTATTTGGAATCATTGGGTATAGCGGCGCTGGTAAAAGCACATTGATTCGATGTGTAAATTTATTAGAAAAACCAACGACAGGAAATATCATTGTAAACGAACAAGACTTAACAACGTTATCGACAAAAGAACTAGCAAAAGCGAGACAAAAAATCGGAATGATCTTTCAAGGATTCAATTTACTTAAAACTGTTACCATCTATGAAAACATTGCATTACCTTTACGCCTTGCTGGCATTCCAAAAGCGGAAATTAAAAAAAGGGTAGAAAAATATTTACGCATTGTCGATCTTTTCAATCGAAAAGATGCTTATCCAAGTGAACTTTCTGGCGGTCAAAAACAGCGCGTTGCAATTGCACGTGCACTATCACATGAGCCTGAAGTGTTATTAAGTGATGAAGCAACGAGCGCTTTAGATCCAGAAACAACTGATTCTATTCTTGATTTGTTATTAAAGATTAACGAAGAAATTGGAATTACGATTTTACTCATTACACACGAAATGAACGTTATCCAACGTATATGCGACCGCGTTGCCGTTATGGAACATGGATCTGTAGTCGAAAGCGGGACTGTGAAAGATATTTTCACAAACCCACAACATGTAACAACGAAGAAATTTGTAAATAGCGCCTTTGCAGCTAAAATTCCAGAAGAGGTACAGAAAGAACTACAGAATACTGGAGAAATTGTAACACTTTCATTTATTGGCACTACTTCAGGTGAACCTGCCTTAGCTGTTGCCACAAAACGTTTCCAAGTGTATCCGAATATTTTATCCGGTAATATTACGCAGTTAAAACATGAAGCATATGGGAAACTAGTCGTTCATATGCAAGGAGAACAAAATGAAATCCACCGTGCTTTATCATTTTTACAAGAGCAAGGAATCATCGTAGAAGGAGGTAGAACAGATTATGGGAAACAAGTCCTTTTTGGATGAATGGGGTAAAGTCATATGGGAAGCCACAATTCAAACCTTTCAAATGACATCTATTTCATTACTCATCTCACTCCTTATTGCACTGCCACTTGGCGTCACACTTGTTTTAACGAGACCTGGTGGGCAGCGTGAAAATAAAATCATCTATCCTATTCTTAATACAGTTATTAATATCATTCGCTCTCTTCCATTTATCATTCTATTATTCTTCATCTTACCTTTTACAAAGTTTCTAATGGGAACATCCATTGGCGTGCAAGGTGTTATCGTACCACTTGTCGTCTTCACAGCTCCCTATATCGCACGTTTAATGGAGACAGCCTTACTAGAAGTAGATCGAGGGGTTATTGAGGCCTATCAAGCGATGGGAGTCTCTACTATAAAAATCATTTGGCACGTCATGGTTAAAGAAGCTCGTCCCTCCCTTGTACTTGGATTAACAATTGCAACGATTGGCTTAATCGGCGCAACAGCAATGGCTGGTCTTGTAGGTGCTGGCGGGCTAGGGGACTTAGCATATCGCTTCGGACATTTACGCTATGAACCTGAAGTAATGTATGCAACCGTCTTTATTCTAATTATCCTCGTTCAAGGATTACAGTCTTTAGGTAATGGGGTTGCACGAAGACTGAAGAAAGATTAAAAAAGAAGGTATCTCACCAGGGTGAGATACCTTCTTTTTATCTTTTAAATCCGCCTTCTGAATGAATAACTTGCCCCGTAATCCACTCAGCTTCTTCACTTACTAAAAATTTAATGAGTCTAGCTGCATCTTTTGGCTCACCAATTCTGCCAAAAGGAAACATCGGCTTTAACCCTTGTTTTATCTCTTCAGTCATCCATCCTGTATCGGTTGGTCCTGGATTAATTGCATTCACTGTTATTCCTAATTGAGCTACTTCTGCTGACAACGTACTAGTAAGAGCATCAATAGCTCCCTTCGTTGTCGCATAAGCTAGTTCTCCTGCCATAGGACCTTGAAATTGCCCCGAAGTCATATTAACAATTCTACCACCAGATTTCTTATCAAATCCTCGGGCAAATTGACTACTGAGCAATGTAGTCGCACGAATATTAACCATATAATGCTTATCTAATTCTTCAGCAGTCAACGTAGAGAAATCATTATTCGTAGAATATGCTGCATTATTAATTAATATATGAGGGTACCCTAATTGTTCAGTAACTTTATTTAAAAGCTCTTTCGGTGCATCATTCCGATTTAAATCTAACTCCATGCTCAATACTCTAACACCTTTTTGTAATAGCTCTTCTTTTAATTGTATTTGTTCATTTTTATCAACGCCCCAAGGCATCTCTTTATCATAATCCGTCCAATACGTAAAAAATATATCGTATCCTGCCTCAGCTAATTCTTTACAAATCGCTGCTCCTATACCGTCTAGACGACTTACGCCTGTAACAACTGCTACTTTATTTTTTAATTGGTTCATCATATACTCCTCCAAGTTTAAAGGACGCATATTTTATATAAGAGATATAAATTTCCCCACCTAGACCTCTGTCCTTACAAAAGGGATGTACAAGCCAACTATGCAGTCCTTGCATGATTTACAAATAGCTAAATAAACCCTCACTTATGAGAGAAAAATTCATCTATCCAATTTCTAATCATTACAAGTTCATCCACATATCGAGTCCTTGTCTCCTTTCCATATATCTCTGTTTCTATCATACCAATATGATGTACTATTTCAAATGATAAAAAAATAAAAACCAATATTCCATTCCAAACTTCTATCGAATTTATTATATTATAATATAATAAATAATGAAAATAATCAGAAAAATACTGGCAAATATTGACTAACCTTCTTATAATAAAACGTGGGGCTAATGTGAGAATTTAGTTTTAAACAAATAGGGGGAAGAAATATGTCAAAAAAATTACTTTCTTTATTTTCTGCAGTAATCGTAGCAGCTTTTGTAATAACCGGCTGTGGTCAAAGCGATACGACAAATAAAGAACAAAAAGAGAATGCAACAAAAGAAAGCAAAACGGAAAAAACAGATACAACGAAAGAAAGTAAACCTACTGAAAAAAAATCCGAAGATAAAAAAACTGAAGATAAAAAGCCTGAAAATACAGCTACTGGATCAAGCGACTACTCTAAGCTGATTTCCTATATGGAAAAAGAAACAGGTGGTAAAACAAAAGTTCTTTTTGAAAATAAAGAACCACAAGTCTATAAAGCTGAAGATGTTTCAGTATCAATGAATAGTTACACATTAGTTGAATTAAATGGATTCCATACAAACTTCGATATTCCGTTTAATCGTCAAACAGAAGGCGGAGTTATTCTTGTGAACTACAGCGTAAAAAATAGTTCAGCTAAAGATATTTATTATATGCCAGCATTGGACATGTCATTTACTGGCGCGCAGAAAGCATATAGTAACTATAAAGATTTAATTCCAAAAGAAGATCAGCTCCCAACTAAACTTGCTCCAACGAATGATTACTTAGTAAAAGCAGGAGAAACTATTTCTGGTTATATCGCTTATCCATTCGGAAAAGATGATCTAGCGAAAATTTCAAGTCTCTCAACAGTCTCAGTCACAGTCCCAACTGCACAAGCTAATAAAGGAAAATTTGATGCTCCAATCGGAAATCCTGGAAGCTTTTCATTAAGTTTAAACAAACAGGGTGCTGAAAAAGTTGCAACAGATAATACTTTCTACCAAGATAAAGCTACAGCTAATAACATGGGCGATAAAAAAATGTTAAAAGAGAAATCAAGTATTAATAACAATCAAGAATTAGGCGCTGTTAATGTTACATTAGACGGATACCAATTCACTCAATTCACACCAAATTCCGTCGAAGCTCCACGCTTTGCAAATTTTAAAAACGGTCTTGTTCTGTTAACAGTAAAATTCAAGCTTGATAACAAAGATGCTCAAGACGTTTCACTGTCTCCTATAAGCTCTACATTGAGAGTGAATGATGGTACACAATATACGATTAATGAAGGTATGCTATTAAATTATGACTATAATGCTTCAGTCAAAACAGGAACATCTGGAGAGTTACTACAAGTATATATTTTAGATCAAGAGCAGTATGAAAAGATTTGGAAAGACAAAAGCTTTGAGATTGAGTTAGGACCTATGAGAAATAAAGAAGCTAAAGATATTTCACAAGGTAAAAAAGCTAAATTTACATTACCTAAATAAATTAATAAATATATAATAGAAAAGGCATATAACATATGATTGTTATATGCCTTTTTCATTTTATAAAAACACCATTTTTGTTCACACTTTATCCATTGTGAATTTTTTCACAATGGATATATAATAAACATGTAAATAGAATATTGGAGGGATTTCAATGGTTATCAATTTTTTAAGAACTGATAAACGTGCTGCTTTCATATTATTATTTTTACGATTTTACATAGGATATGCATGGCTCGCTGCTGGGATAGGTAAAGTTTTCGGACAATCTTTTGATGCAAGTGGTTTTCTAAAGGGCGCTATCGCTCAAGCATCAGGTGACCATCCTGCAGTACAAAGTTGGTGGGCAGATTTTCTTCAAAATTTTGTTCTTCCAAACGCAGACCTATTTAGCTTTTTAGTTCAATGGGGAGAAATTTTAGTAGGTCTAGGTTTAATTTTAGGCGGATTAACAAAAACAGCTGCATTTTTCGGAATCATAATGAATCTTTCATTTTTATTAAGCGGAACTGTTAGTGTAAACCCAAATCTGCTTATTTTAACTATGTTCATTTTAGTTGCAGGGCAAAACGCTGGACGTATTGGATTAGATGACTATGTTTTCCCTAAACTTTTCCGTAAAAATAACCACGGAACATATAAATTAAGTAAAACTGCGTAGTAACAGTTTACTTTTAAAATATAAATAAGAAAAAGAGCCTGAGTATAGGCTCTTTTTCTTATTTATCCTAATTTAAACTTTTAACGAGCCACGAAAACCTCTGGCAGCATAGTAAGAGTCTGCTCCATTGTGGTACACGAAAACATGTCCGAAGCGATAATCGCAAAATAGAGCACCACCGAGTTCTCGAATATCTGAAGGTGTTTGTACCCAACTTGATGATTTCATGTCAAAATCCCCAAGTTGTTGCAATTCCCGATATTGTTCTTCCGTTAATAGTTCAATGCCCATAGCATTTGCAACATCAATAACATTATTTTCTGGTTTATGTTTTTTTCTTGATTCTAACGCTTCAAGATCATAACAAAGACTTCTGCGGCCTTTAGGACTCTCCTTTGAACAATCATAGAAAGTATATTCGTCCTTTTCTTCATCATAACCGACAACATCCGGCTCACCGCCAGTTACTTCCATTTCGTTAAGTGACCATAATTTTTCAGCATTAGCTTCTATCTTAGCTTCAACCTTAGCCCATTCAAGACCTTCATGGCGGTTCATATTTTTCTCAAAACGAGCTTGCAATACTTTCAATAACTCTTGACGTTTTTCTACTAGTAAGTCATTTTTATTTCCTGTCATATTAGTCCTCCCTGATGTGTGTACAGATATTAGTTTAAGTATATATTTTATAATAAATCATCTCAAGATGAAGACCGTTTCAGCCTTATGTGTTGTACAAACATCCATTATAAAGTTCTAAAACCCTCCATACTTTCTCCAAGAATATAGTGTGAAAACCACATCAAATTCTGCTTCATAATAGCTACATTCATTCCCGGCTGATTAGGACTATATGCCATTCCTTTAAATATAATTAATTCTGTATCCACTTCCATATCCATTAATCCTTGATATAGATCATATGCATTTGTAATTGGAATTCTTGCATCCTTTTCTCCATGCTGAATTAAGGTAGGCGTACAAGCTGATTCAATATACGTCATAGGTGATGTCTTCGTATATATCTCTGGATCATCCCATGGAGTATTTCCTAAATACATTCTAATAAAGTAAGGTATATCTGTATTTACATAATGGGTACTCCAGTTAGTGATTCCACCGCCAACTGAAATAGCTTTAAATCGACTACTAAATGTAGAACAGAAAGCTGATACATATCCACCGTTGCTCCATCCCATAACTCCTACTCTATCCTTGTCTACCATCCCTTTTTCTACTAGTTCATCCACTCCAGATATAACATCATCGTAGTCAGCAATCCCCTGTTTTCTATAGTTAGCTTTTAAAAATTCATTACCATAACCTGAACTTCCTCTGTAATTTGGTTCTAAAACGATAAAGCCTTTTTCAACAAACTGTTCAATCGGATATTTCTCATTGAAGCAGTCTGAAAATATCGGAAAAGATGCCCAAGCCGGACCGCCGTGAATTACTACTAATAAAGGATATTTTTTATTTATATCAAACTCTACTGGGGTGGATATAACCCCTTCTATTTCAAGACCATCACTACTTTTCCATGAGATGATTTCCCTGTTACTTTTAAGTTTCCCTTTGAAAAAGCTATTTTCATCCGTTATTTTTTCATCGTCTAAATAGATTTCAAAGGTTTCATTTGTTATTGCCTTATTGTAGGATATATATTTGCCATCCTTTGTTATAGAAGCATCCATTATAAAGCCATCTACTTTTTCGCTTAGTATTTCCACAGTTCCATCTTCAGCTAGCAACCCAATAAGATAATTCGTTTTATTCTGCCATCTAATTAAAATCCCTTTAGCTGTCCACTGTAATGGCATAACCGTACTATCAAAATCTGTTAAAGGTTGAATTAGCTCTCCATTATGAATATCATATATCTCTAACGTACTATCTTGTATATAGTTTCTATAGTAATCCCTCTCTCTTATGCTTGCTGAGTAACAAATTTTGCTGCCCTCTGGAGAAAAGCAAACACTCCCTCCCAACAATTTATCCACATTCAGCTTTTGTAGCTCTCCAGCTTTAATATGGAGTATGTATAGATCTCCATTTATATAATCTGCCATATTTGAGCTTGGTGTCGCCATAAATACAACCTTTTTACCATCATTTGAAATATCAAATTCATGGATATGAAAATCCTTACCATCAGTTAATCGATAAACAACTCTGTTCTCGTGTTCATCTGTATCACTTTGTATCACCTTTTCTATTTCAATGTAATATAAACAATTATTCTGGTGTTCTTTACTTACATGATGGAAATCTCCATATAATTCCTTACGTTTCTTTATTTCCTCACATTCTTTTGACTGTGCAACATAATAAAAACCTTTACCAGCAGGATCCCATTTGAATGTACTAATTCCTTCCTTCTCATCAGTAATTTGAACCTCGCTATAACCATCTAGCGACTTAACAAATATCTGATTTTTCCCATCACCAACTGGACTAAGATATGCGATACACTTAGCATCCGGAGACCATAATGGGTGTGTACTATCTATATCCCCATTTGATAATGGGTAACTCTGCTTCTTATCTTTTTCATATATCCATACATGATTCCTATATGTATTGTCTTTCCAATCAGCCGTCTTCTTTACAAATGCTACGTTTTTACCATCATCACTTATGTTTGTACTTGATAAGGTTGGTAATGAAATAACCTCTTCTATACTTAGATATGTTTTTTTAATCGTTTTCATCAATATCCCCCCTGAAATGTCCATAAATCTCTCGTCTCTTTTTGTCGTAATCAAAGAAATTGTTCATGAATACTTAAAATAATAATGGAAAATTCAGATAAATAAAAGTGAATTCGATAAAGTAAAACTTTAATCTATAAGGTTCTATCCACTTACCAATTCTAGATGTTATTTTTCGACACAAAAACACCCCTTTAGATAAAATATCTAAAGGGGTGCAAATTTGTAAATTTATTTTAAAGCTACAACTATATTTATTAACCTACCAATCTCCTACTCAACAGTAACAGACTTAGCTAAGTTACGTGGCTTATCAACGTCACACTCGCGGTGAAGTGCTGCGTAGTATGAAATAAGTTGTAATGGAATAACTGCTACTAGCGGTGCTAGTGCTTCGTGTACAGCTGGTAATACGAAGCTGTCTCCTTCCATTTCTAAGCCTTTCATTGAGATGATACATGGGTTAGCTCCGCGTGCTACTACCTCTTTCACGTTGCCGCGAATTCCAAGGTTTACGTGCTCTTGTGTAGCAAGTGCGATAACTGGTGTACCATTTTCGATTAAAGCGATTGTACCGTGTTTTAACTCTCCTCCAGCGAATCCTTCTGCTTGGATGTAAGAGATTTCTTTTAGTTTTAACGCACCTTCTAATCCTACGTAGAAGTCTACGCTACGTCCGATGAAGAAACAGTTACGCGTTGTCGCTAAAAATTGTTTTGCTAATGCGTCCATTTCTTCTTTTTGATCACAAAGTTCTATCATTGCATTTGCTACAAGTCCTAGTTCGTGTGTTAAATCGAAATCAAGAACTTCACCTTTTGCTTTAGCAATATCAGCTGCTAAAATTGAAAGTACTGCAAGCTGTGCTGTGTAAGCTTTCGTTGATGCAACTGCAATTTCTGGTCCAGCATATAACGGAAGTGTATAATCAGCTTCACGAGAAAGAGTAGAACCAGGCACGTTTGTAATTGTTAATGCTTTATGACCCATTTCATTTGTTTGTACAAGTACTGCACGGCTATCAGCAGTTTCACCACTTTGTGAAATGTAAATGAAGAATGGTCTTTCTGTTAATAATGGCATGTTGTAAGAGAATTCACTTGCTACATGCACTTCAACTGGCATTTTTGCAAACTTCTCGATAAATTGTTTTCCAACAAGACCTGCATGATAGCTCGTTCCACATGCAATGATGTAAATACGATCGCTATCTAAAATCGCATTGCGAATGTCTTGATTTAATTCAATCTCGCCATTTTCATCTTGATACTTTTGAATTATATTACGGATTACAAGTGGTTGCTCATCGATTTCTTTAAGCATGAAATGAGGGTATGTTCCTTTTTCAATATCACTTGCATCTAATTCCGCTGTAAACGGTGCACGTTCAATCGTTTCACCTTGTAAGTTTTTAATTGTAATACTTTCTTTCGTTACGATTACGATTTCTTTATCCATTAACTCAATAAATTGATCTGTAACTTGTAACATCGCCATAGCGTCGCTCGCCACAACATTAAAGTTGTCACCAACACCTACTAATAGCGGGCTTTTGTTTTTAGCAACATAAATCATGTTTGGATTTTCAGCATCAAGTAATCCGATTGCATAAGAGCCATGTAAAAGAGATAGCGTATTACGGAACGCTTCTTCTACACTTAATCCTGTGCTCACTTGTTGTTCCATAAGCTGTACGATAATCTCTGTATCTGTTTCACTTACGAACGTTACATCTTGTAAATATTCCTTTTTCACTAATTCATAGTTTTCAATTACACCGTTATGAACTAGTGTAAAGCGTTTTGATGTACTTTGATGCGGATGCGCGTTTACTTTACTTGGAACACCGTGTGTAGCCCAGCGTGTGTGTCCGATACCTACGCTTGCTGCTACATTCTCATCTACGATTTCACGAAGTTTTGCGATACGGCCTTTTTCTTTGTATACAACAACACCGTTCTCTGCTTGTACTGCAATACCTGCTGAATCATATCCACGATATTCTAGCTTTTCTAAACCTTTTAATAAAATTTCCTTTGCATCTTGCTCTCCAATAAATCCTACGATTCCACACATGTTTAGTCGCCGTTACAAATGCTTACACTGCTCTGCGAACATGTAACGACATAGTCCGATACCATTTTTATTTATACTAAAAAAACGGATTACATATTGCTAGCCCTGTAAGCTTGTAACGGCTTTCACCTTCCTCTCGATTGGGTTTAAGTCCGTATATACTTATACAGCTAGTTTTCATCCGTTCCTCTTCTCTCATCACACTTTCACCTTTGTCCACTAAGTCACCTTAATGATTTAAGTAAAAGTTTGCGGTTGTGATGAACAACCGGGAGTCATCCGCCGAAATCTCGATAAACCCCACCTCGTCAACTACACTATTTGTAGTTCTGGCGCTTTTATAATTTACAATATTTCCTTTGAGAAAAAGAACAAGACCATCTTATAACAAACATGGATAAACCGTCAATGAAATTTTTTTCATCGTCTATAAAACATATGAAAAAGGAGCACTTTTTGTGCTCCTTTTTCATATAAATTCAGCTAATTACTCAGCGCCAACTTCGGCTTTCACAACTTCTACAATGCGATGTACATATGCATCACAAACTTCTTGTGTTGGTGCTTCTGCCATTACACGAATAAGTGGCTCTGTTCCAGATGGACGAACAAGAATACGGCCATCACCGTTCATTTCTTCCTCTACAACACGAATAATTTCTTTAATTTTTTCATTTTCTAATGCTAATTTTTTATCTGTTACACGAACGTTTACTAGCAATTGTGGGAATTTCGTCATTTCTCCTGCAAGCTCAGATAATGGTTTTTTCGTCATTTTCATGATGTTTACAAGTTGAAGTGCACTTAACATTCCGTCACCAGTTGTAATGTAATCAAGTAAGATAATATGGCCTGATTGTTCTCCACCTAAGTTGTAACCACCGCGTTTCATCTCTTCCATTACATAGCGGTCACCAACTGCTGTTTTATCACTTGTAATATTGTTTGCTTCAAGTGCTTTGTAGAAACCTAAGTTACTCATAACAGTTGAAACAACTGTATTATGTTTTAATTGACCAGTTTCTTTCATGTACTTCGCACAAATAAACATAATTTGATCACCGTCAACGATGTTTCCTTTTTCGTCTACAGCAATTAAACGGTCGCCATCGCCATCAAAAGCAAGTCCAATATCCGCACCTTTTTCTTTTACCAATTCAGCTAAGCCTTCTGGATGTGTAGATCCTACACCCTCGTTAATATTCATACCGTTTGGAGAAGTTCCCATTGTTGAAATATCAGCTTCTAGGTCTGCAAATAAGTATGGAGCTAGAGAAGAAGTTGCACCATGTGCACAATCTAAAGCGATATGTAGGCCAGAGAAATCTTCTTCAACAGTTTGTTTAATGTACTGTAAATATTTTTGTCCACCTTCAAAGTAATCGCTCACTTGTCCAAGATTAGTACCTGTCGGACGTGGTAGTTCATCAACTTCTTTGTCTAATAAAGCTTCAATCTCAGCTTCTTGCTCATCTGTTAATTTAAAGCCGTCTGAACCAAAGAATTTAATACCATTATCTTGTACTGGATTATGAGATGCAGAAATCATAACACCTGCTTGTGCATCTAGTGCTTTTGTTAAATAAGCAACGCCCGGTGTAGAAATAACGCCAAGGCGCATTACTTCTGCTCCAGTTGATAATAGACCTGCTACTAAAGCTCCTTCTAACATATGGCCAGATACACGTGTATCACGACCGATAATTACTTTTGGACGATCTGTATCTTTTGTTAATACATAACCACCAAAACGCCCAATTTTGAAAGCTAATTCAGGTGTTAACTCCTTATTTGCAACTCCACGTACTCCATCTGTACCAAAATATTTACCCATTATGATTCGCTCCTTTTTCTTGCTCTTTTTGATTATGGTTATCTACCGTTGGTTCTTGACTATTTTCTTTATCTTTATCTTGATTTTGATTATTTTCCTGTTCCGTTTCTTTTTCTTGATTGGATTCAGGATTTTTTGGCTTCTCATTTTGATTTTCTTGATTGGTGTTTGAATCCGGTTGTTGACCGTTACCCTGTACTTCTTTATCTGGTTTTTCTTTCTTTACAATAGTAACTTTAGCACTTTTTTGTTTTGGCTCTATTGAAATATTACCAGGACCACTCACTTGAATAGAAATATCTTTCGTCCCTGAAGATACATTTTGCAAATTAATTACCGCTGTGATTTGGGCAGCTGTTATTTTATCTACTATACTTGCTTCTCCTGAAATATCAACACTTATATTTCCATCTTGCGGCGAAATTAGCTGAGCCGTAACATCTTTAGAAAGTCCATTTTTTTGGATTGGGATGCCATCAATCGTTTTTGTTTTCGTTTGTTTTGTTTTTTGCACTCCCACTGAAACCTTCACTTGATTCGGTTTTGCACTGGTTACACCCTTGGGTAATAAAACAGAGGCATCGAATGTTGTAGACTCTGTCAATTGACTAAGATCTACTTCGACCCCCTCTAGCGATTGTATATTATCCAAAATATCTTTTGGACCAGCTATCGTTACCTCTCTCGGCTCGACACTGATATTTGTAACTGCCAATCCTTCTGCTAAACTCCCCTTCTTCGTATACGTTACAGGAACAGTTTTTTCAGTATTATTGGCTGTAGTTTGCGTTGCCACATTCAACGTTACACTAATTTTAGATGGACTTGTTCTTACATTTAAACGTTTTCCTTCTTTATTGTATAATGTAACTTCGGGCGTTTTTGTAACAGTTTTATTAACACCTTTTAAATCAACATACGCTTTGGCAGATGAAATGCTTTCAATTTCTTCTTTCGTCCCAACTACCTCAACAGTATCCGGTTTAATGCTTGATTTTTCGAGAGTAGCCCCCGCTGGCATTTGATCCTCATTTGATAATTTCAAATCTACATGAACATATTTTCTCGCCTTTTCATGAAGAGTAACTTTAATTGTTGATGGCTGAACTGTTCCTTTCACATCGTCTGGAAGCCCGTTCGTTTTTAAAGAAATCTCATAAGTTCCTTTTGGACTATCTCGCAAATCAATTGGTATGTCAAATTGTTTTTTTGCTTTTGCTGTAGCAACTGATGCTTTTGGGCCTTCTAACTTCACCTTAACGCCCTCTGCTGGAATACCACTTACAATATATTTCTCCTCATCATACTTAAGATTAATCTCATAATTAGTTAATGTTTCTTTCGTATCATTTGCAAAAGGTAATATACCTGATGTCGTATTTTTCTCAGTTAACGTCGCTGACATAAAAAGCATACACGCCAATAGTAATGAGATCCCTTTTAAAAACCAATGATTCTCCATTAACTTATCCATGACGCTTTCTCCTCCAATTCCATAAAGACGAAGAAGTCGTTTTTTCGTTCCCACTAAATTCAGCTAATAACATATCCTTCAGCTGTTCTGTCTTCAAATCACGATGCAACTTACCATTTTTCGTTAAAGAAATTTGACCAGTTTCTTCAGACACAACTACTGTAATACTATCAGTAACTTCACTAACTCCCATTGCAGCACGATGCCTAGTTCCTAATTCTTTAGAAATAAACGGACTTTCTGATAATGGAAGATAGCATGCTGCTGCTTTAATTGTACTTCCTTGCATAATTACCGCTCCGTCATGAAGAGGTGTATTTGGAATAAAAATATTAATAAGTAATTCCGATGATACGTTTGCATTCAGCGGAATACCCGTTTCCACATAATCACCCATACCGGTCTCTTTTGACAAAGTAATTAATGCACCTATTCTACGTTTCCCCATATATTCGGTTGCTTTTGCTATCGCTGTTGCAACCATTTCAGGTTCATCATCCTCATGCGGTCCAACACGCGAAAATAAACTCCCGCGCCCTAGCTGCTCAAGTGCTCTTCGCAATTCTGGCTGAAAGATAATAATAACGGCTAAAAATCCCCATGTTAATACTTGTTCAGTTAGCCAAGATAACGTATGCAATTCAAGGAAAATACTAATCATCTTAACGACAATGATAACTGTAATCCCTTTTAAAAGTTGAACAGCTTTCGTCCCTCGGATTATGAGAATCAGCTTATATATAATAAACCATACAATGGCAATATCTAATGCCGTACTAAGATATTTCAAAATGGTCGTATCTTCAAAAGGCATGCTATCCCTTCCTCCTACTTACGAGCAATTCTATCCATATATTGAAATATTGTTTTATGCTCTATCTGTATGTATTTCCAACAACTAGTTAATTATACCATACATGAAACAAACGACAATTACAAACAACCCCCTTTAGCTCAAATTGGTAAGATGTCAAACATTTTTATCTTACAGTATAATATAAATCATTATTATACGCCTATTTTCAAATAAAAAAAGCAACTTCTCAGTTGCTTTTCTTACATTTATTTTAGTTTTTCACCGAATAAAGAACCCATTAAAGCAACTGCTGTTGTTGCCGTTCTATTTCTCTCATCTAAAATCGTATTTACCTCAACAAATTCAGCAGATGTGATAATATCCGCTTCTGCTAACATTTCCATCGCCAAGTGACTTTCACGATAAGATAGACCACCAATTACAGGCGTCCCAACACCTGGTGCATCATGAGGATCAAGACCATCTAAATCTAATGATAAGTGTACACCATCAGTATGAGATAAATATGCGATTGTTTCTTCCATAACAGCCGTCATCCCCATACGATCAATTTCATGCATTGAGAACACTTTAATACCTTCATTGCGAATGAAATCTTTTTCTCCTTCATCCAATGCACGCGCACCGATAATTACGACATTCTCTTTTTTCACCTTTGGATATGCTCCATATAAATCTACAAGTGAAGAATGTCCATAACCTAAACTTGCTGCAAGTGACATACCGTGAATATTTCCAGATGGTGAAGTTTCCTCTGTATTTAAATCACCGTGTGCATCATACCAAATAACACCTAAGTTTTTATAATGTTTTGCTACACCAGCTAATGTACCGATAGCAATACTATGGTCACCACCTAATACAAGTGGAAAACGACCTTCTTCTATAATATGATCCACCTTACTTGCTAATTCATTACATACAGTTGCAACTTGTGTAAGGTTTCTTAATTTTGTATTTTCATCTATCTCTTTTTCTCTCTCTATACGTATATCTCCCATATCTTTAACGTCATATCCAATTTCTTCAATTCTTTCAATTACCCCTGCATAACGGATTGCGCTCGGTCCCATATCAACGCCACGACGCATCTGCCCTAAATCCATTGGAACTCCAATAACTGAGATTTCTTTTTTCATAGATAGTATCCCCCTTCTGTGCCTTCACTAAATATTTTAAATCTTTTATATAGTCTGACTCAACTCGACATTTTTCTGTATGGATATACAAATTATTCACTTATATTCACGTTCAAAATCAAATTTCAAGACTATTCTATGTATAAAGTTAACTTAATGAAACAATCACAATCACTATTATTAAATAATAATAAAAAAACACCCCTACATTTAGAAGTGTTTTTCTGACGCTATTTTCCATACTGTTGCAATATTCTTCGTTGTCATTTCAATATTTTCTTCTGCTACTCTATATGCTTCTTCTAGTGTCATCGGTCTCGTTGTAATACTAAATACCGCATCTATTCCTTTCTCGTACACGGCTGAATAATCAGATGATACAGACCCTCCAATGGCAATTACAGGCACAGAAAAACGTTTCGCACGCCCCGCAACACCAACAGGAGCCTTCCCATATGCAGTTTGTTCATCTATTCTACCTTCACCAGTTATAATGAGATCTGCATCTTCTATATGTTTATCGAAATTTGTATAATCCAATACAATTTCAATGCCCCTTCGCAAGTCTCCCTTTAGCACTGAAATAACAGCCGCCCCCATTCCTCCTGCTGCCCCTGCACCAGGTATTTCAGATACATCAGAAGATACATATCTTTTAAGGATATTCGCATAATGTTTTAAATTCTCATCTAGCTCTTTCATCATCTCTATATTCGCACCCTTTTGTCTCCCAAATACGAAAGATGCTCCCTGCATTCCGACTAATGGATTATCCACATCACATGCCGCTTCTATCTTTACCCCCTTTAAGCGTGGGTCCATTTGTGAAAAATCAATAGCAACAATCGAATATAACGTACCTCCAGATGGATCTATTACTTCACCCTTATCATTTATAAATCTTACTCCTAAAGCTGCTAACATGCCTGCCCCACCATCATTTGTAGCACTTCCTCCAAGTCCTAAAATTATGTACTCCACCCCTTGATTTAGCGCATGTAATATAAGTTCTCCTGTTCCTTTTGTCGTTGTAATAAGTGGGTTTCGCTTTTCAACTGGAACGTGCTGTAATCCTGATGCTGCTGCCATTTCAATAAACGCTGTCTTTTTATCTTTAGACACGCCATAAAAAGCTTGCACACTTTCTCTAAGCGGTCCTGTCACACTAATTGATATAATTCTCCCCCCTGTAGCATCAACAAGCGATTCAACCGTCCCTTCTCCTCCATCTCCAATTGGTATTTTCACATACTTTGCATTAGGAAAAATTGCTCTAAAACCTCTTTCAATAGCTTCACATACTTCTATAGCTTTTAGGCTTTCTTTATATGAATCAGATGCAATAACAACTTTCACAATTATCCCCCATCCCTTATTTTTACGTTTTCTTCATTTTAAACGATAAATATAAAAGTTGTCTTTTTAAACACAAAAAAGCTTACATCATATGATGTAAGCTTTTTCTATTTAGATGGAGCCTAGCGGGATCGAACCGCTGACCTCCTGCGTGCAAGGCAGGCGCTCTCCCAGCTGAGCTAAGGCCCCTTAGTAATAAAGCGGAAGACGGGATTCGAACCCGCGACCCCAACCTTGGCAAGGTTGTATTCTACCACTGAACTACTTCCGCGAAAATGGTGAGCCATGAAGGATTCGAACCTTCGACCCTCTGATTAAAAGTCAGATGCTCTACCAACTGAGCTAATGGCTCGTAAATGGCTGGGCTAGCTGGATTCGAACCAGCGCATGACGGAGTCAAAGTCCGTTGCCTTACCGCTTGGCTATAGCCCATTAATATTTACTAGTATGGTTATCTTCTCAAAAAAATAAACCCTTTCAGGTTATTTTTAAGAAAATGGTGGAGGGGGGCAGATTCGAACTGCCGAACCCGAAGGAGCGGATTTACAGTCCGCCGCGTTTAGCCACTTCGCTACCCCTCCGACATTTAAACATATATGGTGGAGGATGACGGGATCGAACCGCCGACCCCCTGCTTGTAAGGCAGGTGCTCTCCCAGCTGAGCTAATCCTCCAAAAGTGGTGACCCGTACGGGATTCGAACCCGTGTTACCGCCGTGAAAGGGCGGTGTCTTAACCACTTGACCAACGGGCCAAAAATTTAAAAACTTTTCCAAGCTTCCAACCGGGCTTGAACCGGTGACCTCTTCCTTACCATGGAAGTACTCTACCAGCTGAGCTATGGAAGCATAATGGCTCCGCAGGTAGGAATCGAACCTACGACCGATCGGTTAACAGCCGATAGCTCTACCGCTGAGCTACTGCGGAATAATACAAGCCTGGCAACGTCCTACTCTCACAGGGACAAGGTCCCAACTACCATCGGCGCTAGAGAGCTTAACTTCCGTGTTCGGTATGGGAACGGGTGTGACCTCTCTGCCATCATTACCAGACTTTTATCATTATACACATTCTTTTCAGAATGTCAAAAGGAATTTTAAATATATATTCCTTCAAAACTAGATAACATTGCTACATATTATATGGTTAAGTCCTCGATCTATTAGTATTCGTCAGCTCCACATGTCACCATGCTTCCACCTCGAACCTATCAACCTGATCATCTTTCAGGGATCTTACTAGCTTACGCTATGGGAAATCTCATCTTGAGGGGGGCTTCATGCTTAGATGCTTTCAGCACTTATCCCTTCCGCACATAGCTACCCAGCTATGCCCTTGGCAGAACAACTGGTACACCAGCGGTGCGTCCATCCCGGTCCTCTCGTACTAAGGACAGCTCCTCTCAAATTTCCTACGCCCACGACGGATAGGGACCGAACTGTCTCACGACGTTCTGAACCCAGCTCGCGTACCGCTTTAATGGGCGAACAGCCCAACCCTTGGGACCGACTACAGCCCCAGGATGCGATGAGCCGACATCGAGGTGCCAAACCTCCCCGTCGATGTGGACTCTTGGGGGAGATAA
>NZ_JBBOVB010000001.1:85000-150000 GCF_038006365.1 Bacillus sp. FSL L8-0152 | reverse complement strand
AAAAGCAATTCCAATCCTTGATACTCTTAAAGAAAGACAAATTAAGAATGCAACCTTCTTCCTTTCTGCTGCATGGGCCGAAAGACACCCCGATATTGTAGAGCGCATCATGAAAGATGGACACGAAATCGGTAGTATGGGTTACAATTACACATCCTATACTTCTCTAGAGACGAATGAAATAAGACGAGACCTTTTACGAGCACAAGATGTTTTTACAAAACTTGGGGTAAAACAAGTCAAGCTGTTACGTCCACCTAGTGGCGAATTTAACAAGGCAACCCTTAAAATTGCAGAATCACTTGGATACACCGTCGTGCATTGGAGTAATAATTCCAACGATTGGAAAAACCCAGGTGTAAATCACATCGTTTCCACCGTCTCTAATAATTTGAAAGGTGGAGATATTGTCTTATTACACGCATCCGATTCTGCCCTTCAAACAAATAGAGCTTTACCGCTGCTTCTGCAAAAATTAAAAAGTGATGGATATGAGCAAATATCCGTATCACAACTTATTTCCAACACAAGTACGAAAAGTGAAGATGTGAAATAGCTTCGTCCCTACTACTCTTCACGTATAAAAAGCTCTACTACCTTTCAAAAAGGTGGTAGAGCTTTTTTAATCACACCATTTCCAATAATATAACTGCTGATATATAAAACCTCTCTCTATTAAGCAGATTTACTCGTTTTTCCGATTAAACGATGTAATACAAGTAATTGATATGCATTACATAACAATAGCGGTATAACCATTAAATATAACCAATCTGTATCATTAATCCGAAGCGCCGGTACCCATTCAAGAATCGTTACAACAACCATAAAGAACAGAGCTGGCACAAATGCTTTTTTATTTGTTTCTTTACTTTTTACATAAGCAACAATTGCTCCAAACACAAATAAAATTCCAGCAACAAGTATGTTATTCCCCAATGAGATTTCCCCATTTGCAATAAGTACAGATCTTAAATACACAAAATCAAATAATACGAATGCAATAAAGAAGAGCTGGACTGCATTCCATAAAGACGATGAGCGAAACATCCCTAGTCCAAAACGATGGATTGTTAAATATGCAAAGAATCCCATTTGACTTATAACGCTAAAAATAAATCCTACACCCATCAACCAGAAAGATACCGCTAAAATCTCCTTAACGTCGAAATTTTGAAAAAATTTATCATACCTGTCCCACTCCAAAACAAAACCAATAATAACTGTGCTAATCCCACCAAGAAACAACGTCGTTAAAAATAGTCGTACCCACTTGCGGCTATTCACAACACATCCCCCATTATCCTTATATTTCTAATTAAATTGTATCAATGACAATTTCAAAAAGCTAGCCATGTTCATGTATAAATTCCTTAAAGATATTTATATTAAAAAGAGAGAACTGTGCTGAAAGGAGTTCCAACTTATGAAACGGATACTATTCATTTTCGTTTCTTCTTTTCTACTTATCGCACTTGTAGCATGCGCACAAGGAAAAGAAACGAAATCCGAACTAGATTACGATCAAACAAAGAAAATGATTGTTGATATTTTAAAAACAGATCAAGGTAAGAAAGCTATTCAAGATGTATTAACTGATGAAAAAATGAAACAAGCACTCATACTAGATGAAACAGTAGTAAAGAAAACGATTGAAGATGCCATGGTATCCGATAAAGGGCAACAATTCTGGGAAAAGCTCTTTAAAGATCCTGAGTTCTCATCAAAGTTTGCTAAAAGTATGGGGAAAGAACAAACCCAATTAATGAAAACCTTATTAAAAGACCCTGAATACCAAGCAGGCGTTATAGAAATTATGAAAAATCCTGAAGTAGAAAAAATGATGTTACAAACAATGAAGAGTAAAGAATACCGTCAATATCTACAACAAGTACTAACAGAAACTGCTGAAAGTCCACTCTTCCAAGCCAAGATGATTGATATCATTAGTAAAGGTGTACAAAAGGCTGAAAAAGGTGGATCTGATAAGAAAGAAGCAGGCGGTGATGGCGGTTCTCAAGGCGAGAAGAAGGAAGAACAGTGAAAATAATAACTATAATAACGAGTGGACAATGTATAAATTGTCCACTCGTTATTACTTTATCTTGCTATTAACAGACAAAATGGCCCTCTAGTTAAGCGAAAGGTTTACTAGTTGTTGCCAGTAACAGATGAACCCCACTGATTAAAGTTTCGCTTTATTTTTGTGTAACAGCTGTTTTATCAATTACTGTTTCAGCTATTTTACTATAAATAATGCCGGTTGTATGTGTATCCTCATATACTGAAGGAGCAAAGTCTTCTTTATTCCAATCGGGTTGTTGCAGTGGAATACGCCCAAGAACATTTGTTTGTAGTTCGGTAGCTAACTTATCTCCCCCGCCTCTTCCAAATACATATTCTTTCTCACCAGTTACCTTACTTTCAAAATATGCCATATTCTCAACAACACCGAGAATACTATGTTCAGTGCGTAATGCCATCGCTCCAGCACGCGCTGCTACAAACGCAGCTGTTGGATGCGGTGTCGTTACAATAATCTCTTTGCAAGATGGCAACATTGAGTGCACATCTAACGCAATATCACCTGTGCCTGGTGGCAAATCTAATACTAAATAATCTAAATCGCCCCATTCTACTTCTGTGAAGAAGTGGTTTAACATTTTCCCAAGCATAGGTCCTCTCCAAATAACTGGTGCATTATCCTCTACAAAGAAGCCCATTGAGATTACCTTTACACCTAAACGTTCTACCGGAATTATCTTATCACCTCTTACGATGGGACGTTTTTCTATCCCCATCATGTCTGGCACACTAAAACCGTAAATGTCCGCATCAATAATACCAACTTTTTTTCCTAAACGAGCTAAAGCAACTGCAAGGTTAACGGAAACGGTTGATTTTCCCACGCCACCTTTTCCACTCGCTACTGCTAAGAATGTCGTTTTTGAATTTGGTGACAATAAAGATTCACTTTGCTCTGCTTCTTGTTCTGGTGCAAACTGAGCTAATTCCTCTTCTGTAAATTCTGCAAAACGAAGTCCAACTGTTGCTGCTCCAAGCTCTTTTAATAACTTTACAATTCCAGACTGCAACTGCATTTGTTCCGCTGTACCAGTTTTTACGATTGCAATTTTGACACTCACATGTTCCTTCTCAGGCTTGACTGTTACCTCTTTAATTGCACTTGTTTCTTTTAATGTTTTATGTAAAAACGGATCTACCATCCCTTCTAACGCTTCAACCACTTGTTCTTTCGTTACCATAATTAGCCCAGCCCCCTGTATGAAAAATAACGTAATGTTAATTGAATTTATCTCTGCTTATTCTTGAAATAAATGCGTTTACATTTCCAGTATAACATATTTTCCGAAAACTTCGTTAACGAGAGAAACTCAAAAAAATCCTCCTTATTCTGGAGGATTTCCTTTTTCCGTGAAATAGCGTAATATACCCCGGTATATTGCAGCCGCTACCTTTTGCTGATATTTCTCCGAATTTAACATATACCTTTCGTTCACATTCGATAAAAAGCCGGCTTCAATTAAAGCACCTGGTGTTTTAGAATACTTTAATAAATACACATGCGAAATTGTCTTAGCAGAACGATTCGTGTTCTCTAAACTTGTTCTCAATTCAGCCTGTATAAATTTTGCAGCACGTTCATTTTCAATTGAAGAGCGGTAATAGAACGTTTGTGCGCCTTTCGATCCACTACTAGTTAAAGCATTTAAATGAATACTTGCAAAAAAGTCTACATCAGGTTTATTGATGATTTCTACACGTTTTTTTAAATCCTCTGCTTTACGTCTACTATATGACTTTGTATCTTTGTTAGCTAAATCATAATCTCCCTCACGCGTTAAAATAACTAGTGCACCTTGTTCTTGTAAATAGTCTTGTACCTTTTTTGTAATTTCAAGCGTAATATCCTTTTCTATAATATCCTTTCCTCCAACAGCCCCTCCATCTGGTCCACCATGACCAGCATCTAATACAATTACTTTCCCTGATAAGGGTAAATTCCAAGCTCGCCACGATTTTGTAATTTGAAATTCTTGTTTGACTAAAAAAAACAATACAACCGCAGCGAGTGCAAAAGAGATAATTCGAATTCTCTTCATACCTTTCCTCCTCCAGCTAGTCCCTCTAATTACTTATATGGGACAAGAGGAAAGTTTATGCTTGTCTTAATGAAGCTTTAATCGATATCTTCTTTCACCTTTTTCATACCCTTCTTGCCACCACAATCCTATAAACTGCTGACAAGATTCAAAAAGTAATTCCTCATCTTTCAACTTTATTTCTCGCATAGTCATACTTGTTAAAAATTGAAATAGCGTTTCAGTTAATTGTTGTTCTTCTTCTAAAGCTCTATATTTCACATCAAAAAACGATTCACCATAATAACCAAATTTACTATACCTCGCTCCTAATAAATAAGATTCTATCCCTAATTCAATACAGTAATCTTCATACTGACGATGAAGCTCTTGCATTTGAAAGGCATCACGAATATTTGAACGTAATGTTTTTAATGATAATTCCCGCAACATCTTCCGCTCGTATTTTAACTGCTTTTCTTTTTGTTTTTCTTGTAAGCTGACAATGACATTCATAGTACTTATAAACCTCCCTAATACGTATTAGTCTAAACTTCTAAAGAAGAAGCATACGCGCGGTGGTAGCACTAAAATATTCCAAGCTATAAAAATTACAAAAGAGGAATGAAACATAAAAAAACCCCAACCAAAATGGTTGGGGTTTGTAGTTCGCAAAAATTAACGTTTTGAGAACTGAGGTGCACGACGTGCGCCTTTAAGACCGTATTTTTTACGCTCTTTCATACGTGCGTCACGAGTTAATAGACCTGCACGTTTTAGTGTTAGACGGTATTCTGGATCAGCTTTTAATAAAGCGCGAGAAATACCGTGACGAATAGCACCAGCTTGACCAGTGTATCCACCACCATTTACGTTTACAAGTACATCGTAGTTACCTAAAGTTTCTGTTGCAACTAGAGGTTGTTTCACTACTTCACGTAATGCAGCAAATGGGATATAGTTTTCAAAATCACGACCGTTAATGATAACGCGTCCTTCGCCTGGAACTAGGCGTACGCGCGCTACTGAACTCTTACGACGTCCAGTGCCATAGTATTGAACCTGTGCCAAAGTAAGCCCTCCTTTAATTAATTATCCGCGAAGTTCGTAAACTTCTGGTTTTTGTGCTTGGTGTGGATGCTCTGCTCCAGCATACACGTTAAGTTTCTTAGAAACTTGACGGCCTAAGCGTCCTTTTGGAAGCATGCCTTTAATTGCAAGCTCTAACATTTGTACAGGGTAGTTTGTACGCATTTCAAGAGCTGTTCTTTGCTTAAGTCCACCTGGGTGGTTAGTGTGACGGTAGTAAATTTTATCGTTTAATTTATTACCTGTTAAATGAATTTTCTCAGCGTTAATAATAATTACATGATCACCCGTGTCAACGTGTGGTGTAAATGTAGGTTTGTTTTTACCACGTAAAATGGATGCTACTTCAGTAGATAGGCGACCTAAAGTTTGACCTTCAGCATCAACCACATACCATTTACGCTCAACTTCGTTAGCTTTTGCCATAAAAGTCGTACGCATGTGTTTCCCTCCTCGTTATCTTTTCCATAGAAAAAATCTATTGTTTATCTTAAACACGATTTCCTTCCGGGGCTAATCGTGGTTTTAGAAACAATACCATATGTTATGATATACTTTTGAGTTTCTAATGTCAAGCAAATGTTACACCAGGATTAGTTGTTATAGTTTACCTCCCATAGGTAAAGCCCATGACCTGGAGCCATCTTTCCAGCAAACTGACGATTTTGTTTCGCTAAAATCTCTGGAATGCTATCAGGATCAAGCTTTCCTTGCCCTACGTTAAGTAACGTACCAACAATAATTCTGACCATATTATATAAAAATCCATTACCTACAAAACGAAAAATTAATTCATCGTCTTGCTCAATTAACTCGATTTCATAAATTGTTCGCACTTTATCTTTTTTGTCAGTTTTTGCCGAACAAAAAGAAGTGAAATCATGCGTTCCAATAAAATACGGAATTGCTTTTCTTATTTTTTTGATTTCGAGCGGATATGGATATTGATATACGTAATTTCTACGGAATACATCCGCAGTCTTTGATAATAATACACGATAACGATATTCTTTTTTCTCAACACCGTAACGTGCATGAAACTCTTCTGTTTTTTTCTCTACTTGCCTAATAACAATATCATCTGGCAACATTGTATTTAAAGCGTTACTCCATTGCCACTCTTCAAGAGACAAAGGAGTATCAAAGTGTATGATTTGTCCTTTTGCATGAACCGTAGAATCTGTTCTACCAGATGCCTGAACACGAACAAGTTCTCCCTTATGCAATTTCTGTAATGCTTTTTCTATCTCCTGTTGAACAGTACGATGCTTCGGCTGAATTTGATAACCACAAAAATGCATGCCATCATATGCAACCGTACATTTTATTCTATCCATTTCTCTATTCTCCATTACGATCGCACCCATGCCAAAATACAAGCTAAACAAAATAAGCTTACAATCGTTACTGTATCGCTTGTTTTCCAGCGTAGTTGCCTAAATTTAGTACGTCCTTCACCACTTTGATATCCACGAGCTTCCATCGCAATAGCTAAGTCCTCTGCACGCTTAAAAGCACTGATAAACAGAGGAACAAGCAGTGAGATAATAGCTTTCATTCTATCTTTTATCGGTCCCCCAGCGAAATCAATACCACGTGATGCTTGTGCTTTCATTATTTTACTCGTTTCATCCATTAATGTCGGAATAAAACGAAGAGAAATTGACATCATTAATGCGATTTCATGAACAGGAACCTTTATACGCTTCAACGGCTTTAATAACGTCTCCAAACCATCTGTAATTTCAATAGGTGTCGTCGTTAACGTTAATAATGTCGTCATTAAAATAATAACGAAGAATCGTACAGAAATGTATATCCCTTGCTCTAATCCTTTTTCATGTATCGAAAACCAACCAAGCTGGAGTAGTACATCCCCCTCTTTATTTGTAAAAATATGCAGGAAAAATGTAAAAAGAAAAATCCATAAAATTGGTTTTAAGCCCGAAAGTACATAACGAATCGGCACTTTTGCAAAAAATAAAGCAATGAGTGCATATAAAAATAAAAATCCATATGAAATCGCATTATTTGCTAAGAAAACAACAAATACATATAAAAAGACAATCAGCAGCTTCGTACGTGGATCAAGTTGATGAATAAGTGAATTCCCTGGGATATATCTCCCAATAATCAACTGCTGCATGATTCATGACCACCTTTTCGTAACACCTGCACAACTTCATGAGTAAGATCCTCTAAAGATAAGGTAGCCTTTGGAATTGAAATACCAAACTTCTCTTCAATTGCACGTTTATACTTTAATGACATAGGAAGATCCACACCAATTTTCTCTAGTTCATCAGCATGTGAAAATACTTCCTCTGCACTTCCTTGCAAAAAGACCGTTCCTTTATGCATAACTACAATCTGCTCCGCATACTGAGCGGCATCCTCCATATTATGCGTTACAAGGATAACTGTAAGCCCCTTCTCCTTATGCAACTTATAAAACATCTGCATAAGTTCGTTCTGCCCTTTTGGATCTAGACCTGCTGTAGGTTCATCTAATACAAGCACTTCAGGTTCCATCGCCAATACACCCGCTATCGCAACACGCCTCATTTGCCCGCCACTTAACTCAAACGGTGAACGTGTTAACAGTTCTGGCTCTAACCCTACAAGTTCAATTGCCTCTCTTGCCTTTTGCTTCGCTTCTTCTACAGATACCCCAAAATTAGTAGGGCCGAAACAAATATCTTTCTCCACAGTCTCTTCAAACAACTGATGTTCTGGGAATTGAAAGACAACCCCTACTTTTTTACGTAGTGGCTTTAGCTTTTTTTCTTTCTTTCCTGCCGAAATCAAATGTTCACCAATTTGAACTGTACCATTTGTCGGCTGCAATAAACCATTTAAATGTTGAATCATCGTCGACTTACCTGAACCAGTATGACCGATAATGGCATAATAACCCCCACTTGGAAACGACACGTCTACATCATAAAGTGCGCGTCTTTCAAATGGAGTTTTATATTGATAACGATGTTCTACTTTTTGGAATGTAATCTCCAAAGTTCGTTCACCAAGCTTTCCATTGTAAGATGCGTATTTTGCAAAAGAATTTCATTTCTTTTTAATAATTCTGCTATTTTCACCGAAAACGGTACATCTAAGCCAATTTCTTGGAGCATATGAGAGGATTTGAAAATTTTTTCTGGAGTCCCTTCCTCTAATATTTCTCCCTTATTTAAAATAATGACACGATCTGACTGTGCCGCTTCTTCTAAATCGTGTGTAATTGATAGCACAGTAATACCTTTTTGATTAACAAGTTGTCTAACCGTTTCTACTACTTCACGTCTTCCTTGAGGATCTAACATTGACGTTGCTTCATCTAATATTAAAATAGATGGCTGAAGTGCTAAAACGCCTGCTATTGCCACTCGCTGCTTTTGCCCACCAGATAAGGAATGAGGCTCATCATTAAGAAAATCTTCCATACGGACAAGTCGTAAGGCCTGTTCTAATCTTTCAATCATTTGTTCTCTGGGCATTCCGATATTCTCTAAGCCAAATACAACATCATCTTGCACTGTTGTTCCAACAAATTGATTATCTGGATTTTGAAATACCATTCCAATTTGTTTTCGAACATCCCATACCGTTTCCTCTGATAAAACCATTGAATCATTTACTGTAATAGTCCCTGCTTCCGGCAAAAACAAACCATTCAATAATTTTGCAAGTGTAGACTTTCCTGAACCGTTTTGTCCAATAATAGATACCCATTCTCCCTCATATAAGGAAAATGAAACATCTTTTAATGCATACGTGGCTGCCCCAGGATATTGAAATGATATATTTCCTATCCGAAGTTTCTCTTTTTTCAATAGAAGGCACCCTTTCCTTCGCCAAGCTCGCCTATTTTTATATTTAAAAAAAAGGGCCATGACCAGTTTCTTGAAAAGAACTGTCCTGCCCTTTTAATTATCATTATACTAACTCGATAATTACCATTGGTGCTGCGTCTCCGCGACGTGGACCAATTTTTGCAATACGAGTGTATCCGCCTTGGCGCTCAGCATAGCGTGGAGCTACATCAGCGAATAATTTTTGAAGTGCATCTTGACCAGTCTCAGCGTTAGCTACTTCATTGCGAATGAAAGCTGCTGCTTGACGACGAGCATGAAGATCTCCGCGTTTACCTAAAGTGATCATTTTTTCCACTACAGAACGAAGTTCTTTTGCACGAGTTTCTGTCGTTTGGATGCGCTCGTTGATAATTAAATCAGTAGCTAAGTCACGTAACATAGCTTTACGTTGCGCACTTGTACGGCCTAATTTTCTGTATGCCATTCGTAGTTCCCTCCTTTGTTCATGGGTTTAAATCCTCAGTCGTCTTTACGTAAACCTAAACCTAATTCCTCAAGTTTATGTTTAACTTCTTCTAAGGATTTACGTCCTAAGTTACGAACTTTCATCATATCTTCTTCTGTTTTGTTCGCAAGCTCTTGTACAGTATTAATTCCTGCACGTTTTAGGCAATTATAAGAACGAACAGAAAGGTCTAGTTCTTCGATAGTCATCTCAAGAACTTTCTCTTTTTGATCTTCTTCCTTCTCGACCATAATCTCAGCATTTTGTGCTTCATCAGTTAAACCAACAAAGATATTTAAATGCTCAGTTAAGATTTTGGCACCTAAAGAGATAGCTTCTTTTGGCCCGATGCTTCCATCCGTCCATACATCAAGCGTAAGCTTATCATAATTAGCCACTTGTCCGACACGTGTCTTTTCCACTTGGTAAGTCACACGTGATACTGGAGTATAAATAGAATCAATAGGAATTACTCCTATTGGTTGATCTTCGCTTTTATTTGCATCAGCTGGCGTATACCCACGGCCACGCTTTGCAGTTAAACGCACGCGGAAATGCGCATCTTTTGCTAACGTTGCAATGTGTAAATCTGGATTTAAGATTTCTACATCACTATCGTGAGTAATATCAGCAGCTGTGACAATACCTTCGCCCTGCACATCAATTTCCAACGTCTTCTCTTCTTCAGAGTAGATTTTAAGAGCTAACTTTTTCAAGTTTAAGATGATCGTCGTAACGTCTTCTACTACGCCCTCAACTGTTGAAAATTCATGTAATACGCCATCGATTTGGATAGCAGTAACAGCGGCACCAGGGAGTGAGGATAAAAGAATACGACGTAAGGAGTTACCCAAAGTAGTACCATATCCACGCTCAAGCGGTTCAATTACGAATTTACCATATTTAGCATCTTCGTTAAGTTCAACCGTTTCGATTTTCGGCTTTTCGATTTCAATCATTAACTAAACCCTCCTTCAAAACGTCGAAACCCCGGTTAAACAAAGGTATAACCCCTGTCTAACCGAAAGTCCCCCTTAGGCAGTTCCCGATTGTGCACAACAAGCGATGTTTCTGTACGAAATTTCTCGATAATGCATCATATCCATTATAGACAAAAGGGAAAATTCTATACAGAAAAATTACACACGACGACGTTTTGGCGGACGACATCCATTATGAGGAACTGGAGTAACATCTCTAATTGCTGTTACTTCTAGACCTGCAGCTTGAAGAGCACGAATTGCAGCTTCACGACCAGCACCAGGACCTTTAACAGTAACCTCTAAAGTTTTTAAACCGTGCTCCATTGCAACTTTAGCAGCAGCTTCAGCAGCCATTTGCGCAGCGAATGGAGTAGATTTACGAGATCCACGGAAACCAAGTGCACCAGCACTAGACCAAGAAAGCGCGTTACCGTGAGTATCTGTAAGTGTTACGATTGTGTTGTTGAAAGTAGAACGAATATGAGCTATACCAGCTTCGATATTCTTTTTCACACGTTTTTTACGAGTGTTTGTTTTACGTGCCATTGTTAGTTCAACCTCCTTTACTTATTATTTCTTTTTATTTGCTACTGTACGACGTGGACCTTTACGTGTACGAGCATTGTTTTTAGAATTTTGACCACGAACTGGTAAACCACGACGGTGACGAAGACCACGGTAAGAACCGATCTCCATTAGACGTTTAATGTTAAGAGATACTTCACGACGAAGGTCTCCCTCAACTTTAATACGATCGATAACATCACGGATACGTCCTAATTCGTCTTCCGTTAAATCACGAACTCGTGTTTCTGAAGAAATACCAGCTTCAGTAAGAATTTTTTCAGCAGTTGTGCGACCAATGCCGAATACGTAAGTTAAAGAAATAACAACGCGTTTGTCTCGAGGAATATCTACACCTGCGATACGTGCCATTCTGAATGCACCTCCTTCTGATTAACCTTGTTTTTGTTTATGTTTAGGGTTTTCACAAATAACCATTACTTTTCCACGTCTACGAATAACTTTACATTTTTCGCAGATTGGTTTAACTGACGGTCTTACTTTCATGTCTCGAACCTCCTTAAAGATTACGGAGTGCTATATTATTTAAAACGGTACGTAATACGACCACGATTTAAATCGTACGGAGATAATTCTACCGTAACTTTGTCTCCTGGTAAAATACGAATGAAGTTCATACGGATTTTACCAGAAACGTGAGCCAATACGACATGCCCATTCTCTAATTCTACTTTGAACATAGCATTTGGCAACGTTTCAAGAACGGTACCTTCGACTTCAATTACATCATCTTTAGCCATTCAATAGTTCTCCCTTCTTCAAATCAGTAACATTTTACACTGCTCTGAAATCCCGGAGAGCCAGCTACTTATAAAGTGGTAAGGATTTCGTATCCTGCTTCTGTAAGAGCAATCGTGTGCTCAAAATGGGCACACCATTTACCATCTACCGTTACCACTGTCCAGTCATCAGATAGTGTTTTTACATATCGTCTTCCTTGATTCACCATCGGCTCAACACAGATGACCATTCCCGGCTTTAATCTAGGGCCTCTATTTGGTGGACCATAGTGCGGGATTTGAGGGTCCTCATGTAAGTCTTGCCCGATTCCGTGACCAACATACTCCCTAACGATCGAGAATCCATTCTCTTCAGCATGGGTTTGAACCGCATGTGAGATATTTGATAATCTCTCGCCTGGTTTTACTTGTTCTAGACCAAGATACAACGATTTTTCTGTGACATCAAGTAGCTTTTGAACAGATTCAGAAATGTTTCCAACTGGATACGTCCATGCAGAATCTCCATGGTACCCATTGTATTTCGCACCAATATCGATACTGATGATATCGCCCTCTTTGAGCTTGCGCTTTCCTGGAATTCCGTGTACAAGCTCTTCATTTACAGAAGCACATATGCTCCCCGGAAATCCGTTGTATCCTTTAAAAGATGGCGTAGCACCATATTTTTGAATCGTCTTTTCCGCTATTTGATCGAGCTCTTTCGTTGTAATTCCTGGAGTAATGTGCTGTTTCAACTCTTGATGAGTTAAAGCAACGATTCTGCCAGCTTCTCGCATGATTTCTATCTCGCGAGGAGTTTTGCAGATGATCATTACGCTAAGCCTCCGATGAGAACATCGATATCAGCAAATACTTTATTGATATCTTGCTCACCATTAATGCTTTTTAAGTAACCAAGCTCGTCGTAGAAATCAAGCAAAGGTTTTGTTTGCTTAATATTCACATCTAAACGATTTGCTACAGTTTCTTCATTGTCATCAGAGCGTTGGTATAATTCGCCACCACATTTATCGCACACATCAGCTGTTGCTGGTGGATTGAATTCTAAGTGGTAAGTCGCACCGCACTCTTTACAAATGCGACGGCCTGTAAGGCGTTTTAATAACAACCCTGAATCCACATTAATGTTTAAAACATAGTCGATTTTTTTGCCAAGATCTTTCATAATCTCTTCAAGAGCTGATGCTTGTGCAACAGTTCGTGGGAAACCGTCTAGTAAGAAACCTCTTACGCAGTCTTCTTGACTTAAACGTTCACGAACAATTCCGATTGTAACTTCATCTGGAACAAGTGCACCTTTATCAATAAAAGATTTTGCTTGTAGACCCATTTCAGTTTCAGCCTTCATAGCTGCACGGAACATATCTCCTGTTGAAATGTGAGGGATGTTATACTTGGCTACAATCTGTTCGGCTTGTGTACCTTTACCAGCACCAGGAAGCCCCATTAAAATTAAGTTCATCCTTGTTCCCCCTCAGTACATGAGCATGTAGGGAAGATGGTTCTTCCCACTTACTCACTGCTTGATAAACCCTTTGTAATGGCGTTTTACCAGTTGGCTTTCTAGCTGCTTCATTGTTTCTAAAGCAACGCCGACAACGATTAACATACTCGTTCCACCAATCTGTGCAGATGGAGGAAGATTTCCCAATTTCGTAAAGATAACTGGTAAGATTGCAATCGCTGCTAGGAAAATTGATCCTACAAAGGTCAAACGATACAAGATTTTTGTTAGATATTGTTCTGTATTCTTACCCGGACGAATACCTGGAACATATCCACCTTGCTTGTTTAGATTCTCTGACATTTGCTCTGGATTAACCTGAACAAACGCATAGAAATATGTGAAGGCTACAATGAGCGCAACATATATGATCATTCCCACTGGGTGAGAATAGTTAAAGTTTGCAATAATCCACTGCGATACATCATGTTTCGGGAAGAACTGTGCAATAGTTGGAGGCGTAATTAAGAATGAAACAGCAAAAATGACTGGAATAACACCCGCACTATTTACCTTAAGCGGTAAATGTGTGTTTTGTGCTCCAGCATGATTCCCATTCCCTCCTGTTACACGCTTCGCGTATTGAATTGGGATCTTTCTAACAGCTTGTTGAATGAAAATAACACCAACAATAACTGCTAGCACAGCTAGTAAAATCAATGCAACTTTAACGATACTCATGAACAATTGATCTCCGATATTTTGAAACTGTTGTTGATACACTTGAGATATAACACTTGGGATCGCTGCAGCAATACCGCCAAAGATAAGGATGGAAATACCATTACCCACACCTTTAGCTGTAATCTGTTCGCCTAACCACATTAAAAATGCAGTACCAGCAGTCAGTACCGTAGCAATGTATAAATAAGTGCTCCAACCAGGATTCAAAATTAATTGCCCACCTACCATACCGTTAAAACCGATTGACATACCAAACCCCTGAATAAACGCAAGAACAATTGTAAAGTAACGCGTGAATTGCGTTAGTTTACGACGGCCCATTTCACCTTGCTTCGACCATTCCGAAAATTTAGGAACAACATCCATCTGCAATAATTGCACGATGATGGATGCTGTAATATACGGCATGATTCCCATCGCAAAGATGGAGAAGTTTTTCAAGGCGCCACCGCCAAATGTATTTAGAATACCTAAAGCATTTAATTGGTCTTGTGCTTTCAGTACGTCTCCATTTGTAAATGGCACTGGGATAAACGTGCCAATCCTGAATACGATTAACATCGCTAAAGTGAATAATATTTTACGTCTTATCTCAGCAACGCGCATAAAGTTGGAGATTGTACGAAACATTAGATCACCTCAACTGATCCGCCAGCTGCTTCAATTGCTTCTTTAGCACTTGAAGAGAACTTGTGCGCTTTAACAGTTAGTTTTTTCTCTACTGCTCCGCTTGCAAGAATTTTAACACCGTCGTTTAACTTGCTGATAACGCCAGTTTCCAGCAATAATTCAGGTGTTACTTCTGTACCATCTTCAAAACGATTTAACGTTGATAAGTTTACAATAGTAAACTCTTTACGGTTAATGTTTGTGAAGCCGCGTTTTGGTAAACGACGGAATAATGGAGTTTGACCACCTTCGAAGCCAAGACGAACACCGCCACCAGAACGTGCGTTTTGTCCTTTATGACCTTTACCAGCAGTTTTACCGTTACCAGAACCGATACCACGACCGACACGGTTACGTACTTTACGAGAACCTTCTGCAGGTTTTAATTCATGAAGTTTCATTCCCAGGCACCTCCTTATATTAATGAGTTATCCTTAAGCTTCTTTTACAGTTAAAAGGTGAGAAACTTTGTTGATCATACCAAGAATAGCAGGAGTTTCTTCCTTAACTACAGTTGAATTCAACTTTTTAAGACCTAAAGCTTCTACCGTCGCACGTTGATCTTGTGGACGACCAATTACACTACGAGTGAGGGTAATTTCTAACTTTTTCGCCATTTGTTTTCCCTCCTTAACCTAGTAGCTCTTCTACAGATTTACCGCGTAATTTTGCAACATCTTCAGCGCGCTTAAGTTCGCTTAATCCGTTCACAGTAGCGCGAATCATGTTGATTGGTGTGTTAGAACCAAGAGATTTCGAAAGAATATCTTGTACACCAGCTAATTCAAGTACCGCACGAACAGGTCCACCAGCAATAACACCAGTACCTTCAGCAGCAGGTTTTAAGAATACTTCACCAGCTCCAAAGTGACCGTTGATTGTGTGTGGAATTGTTGTACCAACTAATGGTACAGCGATTAAGTTTTTCTTAGCGTCTTCGATAGCTTTGCGGATTGCGTCTGGTACCTCTTGTGCTTTACCAGTACCGAATCCAACATGACCGTTTTTATCGCCAACTACAACTAGTGCAGCAAAGCGGAAACGACGACCACCCTTAACAACTTTCGCGACACGATTTATCGTAACTACACGTTCTTCAAGTTCTAATTTACTTGGGTCAATGCGATGCATCAATTTTCCCTCCTTTGACCATTAAAATTGTAATCCAGCCTCACGAGCAGCTTCAGCTAGAGCTTTAACACGGCCATGGTATAAGTAACCACCGCGATCAAATACTACTTCTTTAACGCCTTTCTCTACAGCACGCTTAGCAACTGATTCTCCAACTTTCGTAGCAGCTTCAGTATTGCTAGTACCGTTAAGAGCAAGGTCTTTATCAAGAGTAGATGCACTTACTAACGTTACACCATTCACATCATCAATAACTTGAGCGTAAATATGTTGGTTAGAACGGAACACGTTTAAACGTGGACGCTCTGCAGTACCAGTAAGTTTAGCACGTACACGTGCATGTCTTTTCTTACGAGTCGCATTTTTATCAGCTTTAGTGATCATTTTCTTGTCACTCCTTTCTCTCACCTAACGGGTTTACTTAGCAGTTTTACCTTCTTTACGACGAACAACTTCGCCTTCGTAACGAATACCTTTACCTTTGTAAGGCTCAGGAGCACGTACAGCACGGATGTTAGCAGCAAATTCGCCAACACGTTGCTTGTCGATACCTTTAATTACGATTTTAGTTGGTGCAGGTACTTCAACTTCAAGACCTGCTTCCGGAGTCATTTCTACTGGATGAGAATAACCTACGCTTAAAACAAGTTTATCTCCTTGTTTTTGAGCACGGTAACCAACACCGACTAATTCAAGTCCGCGTGCGAAACCTGCAGTTACACCTTCAACCATGTTTCCGATTAAAGCACGAGTTGTACCGTGTAATGCACGGTGTTCCTTCTGTTCAGATGGACGCTCAACTGTTAGTGTATTTTCTTCAATTTTGATAGACATATCAGCATTGAATTTACGAGTTAATTCACCTTTAGGGCCTTTTACTGTTACAGTATTGTCTTCTGCAATTGTAATAGTAACACCTGCAGGGATTTCAAGAATCTTTTTACCAATACGAGACATGTGGTCACACCTCCGTTCGTTTTAAATATATATTACCAAACGTATGCTACTACTTCTCCACCAGTTTGTAATTGACGAGCGTCTTTGTCTGTCATTACTCCCTTAGATGTAGAAACAAGAGCGATACCTAATCCGTTAAGTACACGTGGTACTTCGTCAGCTTTAGCGTAAACGCGTAAGCCAGGTTTACTGATACGTTTTAATCCAGTGATTACACGTTCATTGTTTGCACCATATTTCAGGAAAATACGAAGGATACCTTGTTTGTTATCCTCGATGTATTCTACATCACGAATGAAACCTTCACGTTTTAAAAGTTCAGCGATCTCTTTTTTGATTTTAGAAGCAGGAACCTCTAATTTCTCATGACGTACCATGTTCGCATTACGGATGCGAGTAAGCATGTCTGCAATTGGATCTGTCATCACCATGTGTTTTACCTCCTTCCCATTTGTGGGTTTTACCAACTAGCTTTTTTAACACCAGGAATTTGACCTTTATATGCAAGTTCACGGAAACAAATACGGCAAAGTTTAAATTTGCGGTATACAGAATGCGGACGACCGCAGCGTTCGCAACGTGTATACTCTTGTACTTTAAACTTAGGAGTACGCTTTTGTTTCGCTATCATAGATTTTTTAGCCACGTTTTCGCCTCCTCTACTTAGCGTTGGCTTCCATTATTTTTGGAATGGCATACCGAATTGTGTTAAAAGTTCACGAGCTTCTTCATCAGTTTTCGCTGTAGTAACGATTACGATGTCCATACCGCGTACTTTGCTTACTTTATCATAATCAATCTCAGGGAAGATAAGTTGCTCTTTAACACCTAATGTGTAGTTCCCACGACCATCGAATGATTTCTTAGAAACACCACGGAAATCACGTACACGTGGTAAAGAAACCGATACTAATTTGTCGAAGAACTCATACATTTGCTCGCCGCGTAAAGTTACTTTCGCACCGATTGGCATACCTTCACGAAGACGGAAACCAGCGATTGATTTTTTAGCACGAGTTACAACAGGTTTTTGACCTGCGATTTGTGTTAATTCTTCTACTGCATTGTCTAAAGCTTTTGAGTTAGATACCGCGTCACCAACACCAGTGTTGATTACGATCTTTTCGATTTTCGGTACTTCCATCACAGATTTATAGTTAAACTTGCTCACTAGAGCAGGAGTAATTTCCTTTTGGAACTTCTCTTTAAGGCGATTCAATGAAGTGACCTCCTTTCTTAAGAAAATTATTTATCTAATAATTCACCAGATTTTTTTGCAATACGAACTTTTTTACCATCTTCTACTTTGAAGCCTACGCGAGTAGGTTCACCTGTTTTCGGATCTAAAATCATAACGTTAGAAACGTGAATAGGTGCTTCTTTAGTAATAATTCCACCTTGTGGATTTAATTGAGATGGCTTAGAGTGTTTTTTAACGATGTTAACACCCTCAACGATAACACGGTTTTGCTTTGGGAAAGCCACAAGGATAACGCCTTGTTTTCCTTTGTCTTTACCAGTGATTACCTGTACTTTATCACCTTTTTTTACATGCATCTTAATTCTGCACCTCCTTAGCAAGGCAATACCTTAAATTATAGAACTTCTGGAGCTAAAGAAACGATCTTCATGAAGTTGCTATCACGTAATTCACGAGCTACTGGTCCGAAGATACGAGTACCACGTGGGCTCTTATCGTCTTTAATGATAACCGCTGCGTTTTCATCAAATTTGATGTAAGAACCGTCCGGACGACGAGCTCCGCTCTTCGTACGTACTACTACTGCTTTAACAACGTCACCTTTTTTAACAACGCCACCTGGTGTTGCTTGTTTTACCGTAGCAACGATAATGTCACCAATGTTAGCATATTTACGACCAGAGCCGCCTAATACTTTAATTGTTAAAAGTTCACGTGCACCAGAGTTGTCAGCAACTTTCAAACGAGATTCTTGTTGGATCATGTTATGAAACCTCCCTTCGGACTAAAAATTCCGATTCGTCTATTTAGATAATAACCGCTTCTTCAACGATTTCAACTAAACGGAAACGCTTAGTAGCAGAAAGCGGGCGAGTTTCCATGATTTTAACGATATCGCCAAGTTTCGCTTGGTTTTGCTCATCATGGGCTTTGTACTTCTTAGAATACTTAACACGTTTTCCGTACAAGGAATGAGTTTTGTAAGTTTCAACTAAAACTGTAATCGTTTTGTCCATTTTGTCAGACACTACACGACCAGTATAAACTTTGCGTTGGTTACGTTCGCTCACTATGCAAACCTCCCCTCAATTTATCGATTAATTCCGATCTCTCTTTCACGAACTACAGTTTTCATACGAGCAATTGCTTTACGCACTTCACGAATGCGAGTTGGATTCTCTAATTGTCCTGTAGCAAGTTGGAAGCGAAGATTAAACAACTCTTCCTTTAAAGCTTTAACTTTTGTTTCGATTTCGGCAGTGGTTAATTCACGAATATCATTAGTTTTCATTAGATTCACCACCATTTTCTTCACGTTTTACGAATTTACATTTCACAGGTAACTTGTGAGCTGCAAGACGTAATGCTTCGCGTGCTACCTCTTCAGATACACCCGCGATTTCGAACATAATTTTCCCAGGTTTTACTACTGCTACCCAGCCTTCTGGTGCCCCTTTACCGGAACCCATACGTACTTCTAGAGGTTTTGCAGTGTAAGGTTTAGAAGGGAAAATTTTAATCCATACTTTACCGCCACGTTTCATGTAACGAGTCATTGCACGACGAGCAGCTTCGATTTGACGGTTTGTAATCCATGAAGCAGCTTGTGCTTGTAAACCGAATTCACCGAAAGCAACTTCAGTTCCACCTTTAGCACGACCACGCATTTTACCACGATGCTCTCTACGATATTTTACGCGTTTTGGCATTAACATATTATTTTCCTCCTTCCTCAGAAGCTTTCTTTTTTGTAGGAAGGACTTCTCCACGGTAGATCCATACTTTTACGCCTAATTTACCGTATGTTGTATCAGCTTCAACTGCTGCATAGTCAATATCAGCGCGAAGTGTATGAAGTGGAACAGTTCCTTCACTGTAAGATTCTGCACGAGCGATATCAGCTCCGCCAAGACGACCAGAAACCTGTGTTTTAATACCTTTAGCACCTGCACGCATAGCACGTTGAATAACTTGCTTTTGTGCACGACGGAATGATACACGGTTTTCTAATTGACGAGCGATGTTTTCGCCTACTAATTTAGCGTTAAGATCAGCTCTCTTAACTTCTAAAATGTTGATGTGTACACGCTTGCCTGTTAATTGGTTAAGAGCTTTACGAAGTGCTTCAACTTCAGTACCACCTTTACCAATTACCATACCAGGTTTTGCAGTGTGAATTGTAACATTTACACGATTTGCTGCACGTTCGATTTCTACTTTAGCAACAGCAGAATCTTTTAAGCGTACATTAATGTACTCACGGATTTTGATGTCTTCATGTAATAATGTAGCGTAATCTTTCTCAGCGAACCAACGAGATTCCCAGTCACGGATAACACCGACACGAAGACCAATTGGATTAACCTTTTGACCCATCGATTATCCCTCCTTCTTTTCTGATACCACAACTGTAATGTGGCTTGTGCGTTTGTTAATTTGGCTTGCACGACCCATTGCACGTGGACGGAAACGTTTCAACGTTGGACCTTCGTCAACGAAGACTTTTTCAACAACTAGGTTGTTAATGTCCATCTCATAATTGTGCTCTGCATTTGCGATTGCAGATTTTAAAACTTTTTCTACAACTGGAGAAGCAGTTTTTGGTGTGTGGTTAAGGATAGCAATCGCTTCACCCACTTGCTTACCTCGGATTAAGTCTACTACTAAACGAACTTTACGAGGAGCAATACGAACTGTTCTCGCTACTGCTTTAGCTTGCATTGAAGTGCCTCCTCTCATTATCTTCTAGTTTTCTTATCGTCAGCAAGGTGACCTTTATACGTACGAGTTGGTGCGAATTCACCTAACTTATGGCCAACCATATCCTCAGTGATGTACACAGGTACGTGTTTACGACCATCATATACAGCGATTGTGTGTCCGATGAACTGAGGGAAGATTGTTGAACGGCGAGACCAAGTTTTAACAACTTGTTTTTGCTCAGATGCAACTAATTTTTCCATTTTGCTCATTAAGTGATCATCGACAAATGGTCCTTTTTTTAAGCTACGAGCCATTTTGGTGCCTCCCTTCGTGATTGGCGTACGGTTCTAGAAATGAACCGTACTACAATCCCATTATTTTTTACGACGACGAACGATGAATTTGTCAGACGCTTTGTTTTTCTTACGAGTCTTGAATCCAAGAGTTGGTTTACCCCATGGAGACATTGGAGACTTACGTCCGATTGGAGAACGTCCTTCACCACCACCGTGTGGGTGATCAACCGGGTTCATTACAGAACCACGAACTGTTGGGCGTTTACCTAACCAGCGAGAGCGACCTGCTTTACCGATTTTGATAAGTTCGTGTTGTTCGTTACCTACTTGACCGATTGAAGCGCGACAAGCAGATAATACAAGACGTACTTCACCAGAAGTTAAACGTACAAGTACGTATTTACCTTCTTTACCAAGTACTTGAGCAGATGTACCAGCAGAACGAACTAATTGTCCGCCACGACCAGGCTTAAGCTCGATGTTATGAACAACAGTACCTACTGGAATGTTGATTAATGGTAATGCGTTACCGATTTTGATGTCAGCTTCTGGGCCAGACATAACTTCCATACCTACTTCTAAAGATTTAGGAGCAAGAATGTAACGTTTTTCACCGTCAACGTAGTTAATTAATGCGATATTCGCAGAGCGGTTTGGATCGTATTCGATCGTAGCAACGCGTCCTGGAATTCCATCTTTGTTACGCTTAAAGTCGATGATACGGTATTGACGCTTATGTCCGCCACCTTGATGACGTACAGTAATTTTACCTTGGTTATTACGACCAGCCTTCTTGCTTAAAGGAGCAAGTAATGACTTTTCGGGTCTGTCAGTCGTGATTTCAGCGAAATCATTCGTAGTCATATTACGACGACCGTTAGTAGTTGGATTATACTTTTTAATTCCCATCTCAATTTCCCTCCTTCTTTAGTAAGAATTAAACGCCTTGGAAGATTTCGATTTCTTTGCTGTCAGCAGTTAGCTTAACGATTGCTTTACGACGACGGCTAGTAAAACCAGCGTGACGACCAACGCGTTTTGCTTTCGGCTTGTAGTTCATGATGTTCACTTTTTCTACTTTAACACCAAAGATCGCTTCAAGAGCATCTTTAACTTCTGTTTTATTAGATTTAACGTCCACATCGAACGTGTATTTTTTTTCAGCCATCATTTCCATAGAACGTTCAGTGATAACTGGGCGCTTAATGATATCACGAGGATCTCTCATTATGCAAGCACCTCCTCTACTTTTTCCACTGCCGCTTTTGTCATGATTAGCTTATCATGATGAAGCACGTCTAAAACGTTTACGCCATCAGCAGTGATTACTGTTACTCCAGGGATATTGCGAGCAGATAACTCTACAGATTCGTTTGCATCAGCAGTTACGATAAGAGCTTTCTTCTCAACAGTTAATCCTTTAAGTACTGCTAGCATGTCTTTTGTTTTTGGTGCATTTAACACTAGGTCTTCAAGAACTACAATGTTGTTCTCAACTACTTTAGTAGCTAATGCAGATTTGATTGCTAAACGACGAACTTTCTTAGGAAGTTTGTACGCATAGCTTCTTGGTGTAGGTCCGAATACCGTACCACCACCACGCCATTGAGGAGAGCGGATAGACCCTTGACGAGCACGTCCAGTTCCTTTTTGACGCCATGGTTTACGACCACCACCGCGAACTTCAGAGCGAGTTTTTACTTTGTGTGTACCTTGACGTAAAGATGCACGTTGCATCATTACAGCTTCGAAAAGTACAGCTTCATTTGGTTCGATACCGAAAATAGCTTCAGCTAATTCGATTTCACCAACCTGTGAACCAGTTTGGTTATATACAGTAACTTTTGGCATTGGAATTCCTCCTTCCTATTGTGAATTATTTGCTAACCTTCACAGCGCCTTGAACAACTACAAGAGATTTCTTAGCACCTGGAACGTTACCTTTTACTAGTAATAAGTTGCGCTCAGTGTCAACTTGAACGATTTCTAAGTTTTGGATAGTAACTTGGTCTCCACCCATACGTCCAGCAAGTTTTTTGCCTTTGAATACACGGTTCGGAGCAACTGGGCCCATTGAACCTGGACGACGGTGATAGCGAGAACCATGAGACATAGGTCCGCGAGATTGTCCGTGGCGTTTGATAACACCTTGGAAACCTTTACCTTTAGAAATTCCTGTTACGTCAACGATTTCACCTGCAGCGAAAACTTCAACTTTTACCTCTTGACCAACCTCTAATCCGTCCACGTCTGCATCGCGGATTTCGCGAATGAAGCGCTTAGGAGTTGTAGATGCTTTAGCAGTGTGGCCTTGTTCAGGTTTGTTAGTTAACTTTTCACGTTTATCTTCAAATCCTAACTGGATTGCATTGTAGCCATCAGTTTCAGTTGTTTTCTTTTGAAGAACAACGTTTGGATTAGCAGCGATAACTGTTACTGGGATTAACTCACCGTTCTCAGCAAATACTTGAGTCATACCGATCTTTCTTCCTAAGATTCCTTTGGTCATGAGTTACACCTCCTACATTTTTAAGTTATATAATTTATAGTTTGATTTCGATATCTACACCAGACGGTAAGTCTAAACGCATTAATGAATCTACTGTTTGTGGAGTAGGACTCACGATATCGATTAAACGTTTGTGTGTGCGCATTTCGAATTGCTCACGAGAATCTTTGTACTTATGAACAGCACGAAGAATTGTGTAAATAGTCTTCTCAGTTGGTAATGGGATCGGACCAGAAACCGTTGCCCCAGAACGCTTAGCTGTTTCTACAATTTTCTCAGCTGATTGATCAAGAATACGGTGATCATAAGCTTTTAAACGGATACGAATTTTTTCTTTTGCCATTATTTTCCCTCCTTCGTTCGCCTATTTCTAAAATAGACCTTCTCCATGGAAATTTCCCCACACCATGCCATGGCAAAGCGGCCGGGTGTGTCAGCAACCTTCCACTTCATCGCAGTCAAAGACCAACATTGTCTATTATACAATGTTATTCGTCTAGATGCAAGCATCTTTTTGTTTGCATCTGCTTTTCTCTACTTTTGCTATTATACATGGCACTTTAAAGAATTTCAAGTTTTCATCTAACAGAATTCGTTTTACAGTTTCTGGATTATCTTTTTTTGTTTTTATATTACTATAGAAGAAACTCGTCAAAACAAAAAAACACACTCTTCTTCTTTATATAAACGCAAACAAAAAACCTAAGGGAAAATCCCTTAGGTTTTTTTATATCAGCTAAGATTACTCAACGATAGTAGCAACTACACCGTAACCTACTGTACGTCCACCTTCACGAATAGAGAATTTAGTTCCCTCTTCGATAGCGATTGGAGCGATAAGTTCGATAGTCATTTCGATGTTGTCACCAGGCATTACCATTTCAGTACCTTCTGGTAATTGGATGATACCAGTTACGTCAGTTGTACGGAAGTAGAACTGAGGACGGTAGTTAGCGAAGAATGGAGTGTGACGTCCACCTTCTTCTTTAGATAATACGAAAACTTCAGCTTTGAATTTAGCGTGTGCTTTTACAGAGCCAGTTTTAGCAAGAACTTGTCCACGTTGGATGTCTTCACGAGCAACCCCACGAAGAAGAGCACCGATGTTGTCTCCAGCTTGAGCTTGGTCAAGAAGTTTACGGAACATTTCTACACCAGTTACAGTTGTAGAAGCATTCTCTTCAGCAAGACCGATGATTTCTACTACGTCACCAACTTTAACGATTCCGCGCTCTACACGACCAGTTGCAACTGTACCACGACCTGTGATAGAGAATACATCCTCGATAGGCATTAAGAATGGTTTGTCAGTTTCACGTTCTGGAGTTGGGATGTAAGCATCAACTTCAGTCATTAATTCAATGATTTTTGCTTCCCAATCAGCTTCTCCTTGAAGAGCTTTAAGAGCAGAACCTTTGATTACAGGAATGTCGTCGCCTGGGAATCCGTATTCAGATAATAGGTCACGAACTTCCATTTCTACTAATTCTAATAATTCTTCGTCGTCTACCATGTCGCATTTGTTTAAGAATACAACGATGTAAGGAACACCTACTTGACGAGAAAGAAGGATGTGCTCACGTGTTTGAGGCATTGGGCCATCAGCAGCAGATACTACTAAGATACCGCCGTCCATTTGAGCAGCACCAGTGATCATGTTTTTAACATAGTCAGCGTGACCTGGGCAGTCAACGTGTGCATAGTGACGAGTTTCAGTTTCGTACTCAACGTGTGCAGTTGAGATTGTGATTCCGCGCTCTCTTTCTTCTGGAGCAGCGTCGATTTGATCGTATCCGCGTGCTTCAGCACCACCAGCTTTTGCAAGAACTGTAGTGATCGCAGCAGTTAATGTAGTTTTACCATGGTCAACGTGGCCGATTGTACCGATGTTAACATGGGGTTTAGAACGTTCGAATTTAGCTTTAGCCATTCTAAATTCCTCCTTAGTTTATATAGGTTATTTTATATTTAGACTAGAAAGCGAAACTTACGTCCCACTTTCTAAGCTTACATAAGTAGTTATACTCGAACAATTGATAAAAATCAATTATTCGCCTTTATTTTTTTTAATAATTTCTTCTGAAACAGACTTCGGTACTTCTTCATAATGATCAAATGTCATTGAGAATGTTCCGCGTCCTTGAGTGTTAGAACGTAATGCTGTCGCATAACCGAACATTTCAGAAAGTGGAACCATAGCGCGAACAACTTGTGCGTTACCGCGAGCTTCCATACCTTCTACACGTCCACGACGAGATGTTACGTCACCCATGATGTCTCCCATGTACTCTTCAGGAATTACAACTTCAACTTTCATCATTGGCTCAAGAATTACTGGGTTACATTTAGAAACCGCAGCTTTAAGTGCCATAGATGCAGCGATTTTGAACGCCATCTCAGATGAATCGACATCATGGTAAGAACCGTCAACTAATGCTGCTTTAATGTCAACTAGTGGGTAACCAGCTAGTACACCATTTTTAAGTGAGTCTTCAAGACCCGCTCCAACAGCTGGGATGTATTCACGTGGAACTACACCGCCGACGATTTTGTTTTCGAATTCAAATCCTTTACCTTCTTCGTTAGGTGCAAACTCAATCCAAACGTGACCGAATTGTCCACGTCCACCAGATTGACGAGCAAACTTACCTTCAACTTTCGCAGCAGCGCGGAAAGTTTCACGGTATGCTACCTGAGGAGCACCAACGTTTGCTTCGACTTTGAATTCACGGCGCATACGGTCAACGATGATATCAAGGTGAAGTTCACCCATACCAGCGATGATAGTTTGGCCAGTTTCTTGGTCAGTGTGAGCACGGAATGTTGGATCTTCTTCAGAAAGCTTAGATAATGCTGTACCCATTTTATCTTGGTCAGCTTTAGATTTTGGTTCGATAGCTACAGAGATAACTGGCTCTGGGAATTCCATAGACTCAAGGATAACAAGGCTCTTCTCGTCACAAAGAGTATCACCAGTAGTAGTATCTTTTAAACCTACAGCAGCAGCGATATCACCAGCGTAAACTGTTGAAATCTCTTCACGGCTGTTAGCGTGCATTTGTAGGATACGTCCTACACGCTCACGCTTACCTTTAGTTGAGTTTTTCACGTATGATCCAGAGTTTAACACACCAGAGTACACACGGAAGAACGTTAACTTACCAACATAAGGGTCAGTCATGATTTTGAATGCTAAAGCTGCGAATGGTTCTTCATCGCTAGACTTACGTTCTACTTCTTCATCTGTATCCGGAAGAGTACCTTTAATAGCAGGTACATCTAATGGAGATGGTAGGTAGTCGATAACTGCGTCTAACAGAATTTGAACACCTTTGTTTTTGAATGCAGAACCACAGATTACTGGGAAGAATTCTACAGAAGTTGTAGCCTTACGGATACCAGCTTTAAGCTCTTCTACAGTGATTTCTTCACCTTCTAGGTACTTCATCATCATTTCTTCATCAAGCTCAGCTACCGCTTCAATAAGCTTTCCACGGTATTCTTCAGCTAGTTCTTTGTGCTCTTCAGGAATTTCGACACGCTCGATGTCTGTTCCTAAATCGTTACCGTACATGTAAGCACACTCTTCAACAAGGTCAATGATACCATTGAACTCATCTTCAGCACCGATTGGTAACTGAATTGGATGTGCGTTTGCTTGTAAACGATCGTGGATTGTTCCTACAGAGTATAAGAAATCTGCACCGATCTTATCCATTTTGTTAACGAATACGATACGAGGTACACCGTAAGTAGTAGCCTGACGCCAAACAGTTTCTGTTTGTGGTTCTACACCAGATTGTGCATCAAGTACTGCTACCGCACCATCAAGTACGCGTAAAGAACGTTCTACTTCTACTGTGAAGTCTACGTGTCCTGGAGTATCAATGATGTTTACACGGTGACCTTTCCATTGAGCTGTAGTTGCAGCAGAAGTAATTGTGATACCACGCTCTTGCTCTTGCTCCATCCAGTCCATCTGAGATGCACCTTCATGAGTTTCACCGATTTTATGAATACGTCCTGTGTAATACAGAATACGCTCAGTTGCTGTTGTTTTACCAGCATCGATGTGAGCCATGATACCAATATTACGAGTGTTTTCTAAAGAGAACTCTCTTGTCATTTGGTGTCTTGCTCCTTCCATATATGGATTGGATTTTTTATTTTAAGTAGCAAAAAAGCCACTTTATATTGTTACATATGCCAGTGTCCAGTACCCTCATTATGTAAAACGAGCGCCCAACGAAAGGGAGAGGCATTCTCCCTCTCCACACTTCCATAAGCGACAAATAAAGCGGTTTATGCATACATTTATTTTACGTTGAATCCTACCAACGGTAATGAGCAAATGCTTTGTTAGCTTCTGCCATTTTATGAGTGTCTTCACGTTTCTTAACAGATGCACCAGCGTTGTTAGCTGCATCTAAGATTTCGTAAGCTAGACGCTCTTCCATAGTTTTTTCACCACGAAGACGAGCATAGTTTACTAACCAGCGAAGACCTAAAGTTGTACGGCGTTCTGGACGAACCTCAACTGGAACTTGGTAGTTAGCACCACCAACACGACGAGCGCGTACTTCAAGAACAGGCATGATGTTCTTAAGAGCTTGCTCGAATACTTCCATTGGTTCTTTATCTGAACGTTCACGAACGATATCGAAAGCGTTATAAAGAATTGTTTGAGATTTACCTTTTTTACCGTCAACCATCATTTTGTTGATAAGGCGTGTTACTAGCTTAGAATTGTACATTGGATCTGGTAACACGTCACGTTTCGCAACAGGTCCTTTACGAGGCATATTGAGTTCCTCCTTTCATTATAAGTTTATTATTTTTTAGCAGGTTTTGGTCGCTTAGTACCATATTTAGAACGTCCTTGCATACGTTTGTCAACACCAGCTGTATCAAGCGCTCCACGAACGATGTGGTAACGTACCCCTGGTAAATCCTTTACTCGACCACCGCGAATTAATACTACGCTATGCTCTTGTAAGTTATGACCGATACCTGGGATGTAAGCTGTAACTTCAATACCGTTTGTTAAACGTACACGAGCGTATTTACGTAACGCTGAGTTAGGTTTCTTTGGAGTCATTGTACCAACACGAGTACATACACCACGTTTTTGAGGTGCAGAGATATCAGTTGATTTTTTCTTTAAAGAGTTAAATCCTTTGTTTAACGCAGGTGATTTAGATTTCCATACTTTATCAGTACGACCATTTCTCACTAATTGGTTAATAGTAGGCATTTGATTATCCTCCCTTCGCATGTTTGTATGACCACATATCCAGGTGGTTCATTATTAGTTGAAAACAAAGTTTTTGCAAGGAAGAGCAAATGCTCTCTCCTCACAAAAACAGTTTTAACTTATTATTCCTATTGCTGAAGCTCCCACTTGAATCCCCGAAACTTTTCCAAGCTTACGAACTGATTCAACCTTTGTTATGGGTATGTTATGTTGCAAAGCAGTGCGAATGATAACATGGGTTAACCGCACATCAGCATCTTCTGCAATAACAACTTCTTTAACTATACCATTTTTGATTGCTTCCAATGTGCGTTTATGACCAACGACTACATTTTCAGCATTTGACACTTTTTGATAAGACATATAAATATCCTCCAAAGCATCGTTCAGGAGCAACCTTGATTATAGTAACATTTTGACTCATACAATGTCAACTAGGATTAGATGTTTTTATACAAAATTTACGACGGAAAATTTTACTGTTCCACATAAATCTCATCGTTTTCTACATTCATGTTATCTTGTGTTGTTTTTACAAGATCCACTTTGCGATAACGATTCATACCTGTTCCAGCAGGAACAAGTTTACCGATAATAACGTTCTCTTTCAATCCTAGAAGCTCATCACGTTTACCTTTAATTGCTGCATCAGTTAAGACACGAGTTGTTTCTTGGAATGATGCTGCAGATAAGAATGAATCAGTTTCAAGTGAAGCTTTTGTAATACCAAGTAGAACAGGTCTAGCTGTCGCTGGTTGTTTACCTTTCAGTAACACCTTCGCATTCGCATCAGTAAACTGATGGATATCTAGTAATGTTCCTGGTAATACGTCTGTTTCACCTGCATCACTTACACGAACTTTACGTAGCATTTGACGTACCATTACCTCTACGTGTTTGTCACCAATTTCTACCCCTTGCATACGGTATACTTTTTGAACTTCACGTAATAAGTATTCTTGAACTGCTGTAATGTCCGTTACTTTTAGTAATTCTTTCGGATCAATAGAACCTTCTGTTAACTCTTTACCGTGGCTAATTGGCTGTCCTGGAGTTACTTTCAGACGAGCACCGTAAGGAATAGCATACGTACGAGCTTCAACTTCACCCTGTACAACTACTTCTTGGCGATCTTTAACATCGTTGATCGCTGCGATAACACCGTCGATTTCACTGATAACTGCCTGACCTTTCGGATTACGAGCTTCGAAGATCTCTTGGATACGAGGTAAACCTTGAGTGATATCATCTCCGGCAACCCCACCTGTATGGAATGTACGCATCGTTAACTGTGTACCTGGCTCACCGATAGATTGAGCTGCGATAATACCTACCGCTTCTCCTACTTCTACGTCTGTACCAGTTGCTAAGTTACGACCGTAACACTTCTTACATACACCATGGCGAGTGTTACACGTAAACGCTGAACGAATATTTACAGTTTCAACACCCGAATTTTCAACGATATGAGCGATATCTTCAGTAATTAATTGGTTTTCACTAACTAATACTTCACCTGTTTCAGGATGTTTTACAGTTTTTCTTGCAAAACGTCCAACAAGACGATCATATAATGACTCAATTACTTCATTACCCTCTTTAATCGCACCAATTAATAGACCACGATCTGTTCCACAATCATCTTCACGGACAATTACATCTTGTGCAACGTCTACAAGACGACGTGTTAAGTAACCAGAATCGGCAGTTTTAAGTGCTGTATCGGCAAGACCTTTACGCGCACCATGCGTAGAGATGAAGTACTCAAGTACTGTTAAACCTTCACGGAAACTCGATTTGATTGGAAGTTCGATGATACGACCAGATGGATTGGCCATCAGACCACGCATACCAGCAAGCTGAGTAAAGTTAGATGCGTTACCACGGGCACCTGAGTCACTCATCATGAAGATTGGATTGCGTTTATTCAAGGATTTCATCAGTTTTCCTTGGATAACATCTTTTGCATTACTCCAAATAGAGATAACGCGATCGTAACGTTCTTCTTCCGTGATTAAACCGCGACGGAATTGTTTAATTACATTATCTACTTTTGCTTGTGCTTCGTGGAGAATTTCATCTTTTTCGCCTAATACAAGAATGTCAGATACCCCAACTGTAATACCAGCTTTTGTAGAGTACTTGAACCCTAAGTTTTTCATACGGTCAAGCATGCGAGACGTTTCTGTAATTTGGAAACGTTTGAACACTTCCGCAATGATGTTACCAAGGATCTTCTTGCTAAATGGCGCCACTTCTTCGCGACTAGCAATAATTTCTTTAATGTTCGCACCTTTTTCAACGAAATATTCCGCTGGTGTTTCTTTTTCAAGGTTTGAGTTTGTCGGTTCATTAATATAAGGGAACGACTCTGGTAAGATTTCGTTAAATATTAATTTACCAACTGTTGTTAATAGAAGCTTACCTTTTTGCTCTTCAGTAAACGTTACGTTATTTACTGAACTTGCAGCAACTGCAACACGTGTGTGCAGATGTACATATCCATTTTGATATGCAAGTATTGCTTCGTTTGCATCTTTGAAGACCATACCTTCACCGATTGCGCCTTCACGCTCAAGTGTTAAGTAGTAGTTACCTAATACCATATCCTGAGATGGAGTAACAACTGGTTTTCCGTCTTTTGGATTCAAGATGTTTTGTGCCGCTAACATAAGAATACGAGCTTCTGCTTGTGCCTCTGATGATAACGGAACGTGAACCGCCATTTGGTCACCGTCAAAGTCCGCGTTGTATGCAGTACATACAAGTGGGTGAAGACGAATTGCGCGACCTTCTACTAATGTAGGTTCAAACGCCTGGATACCAAGACGGTGAAGTGTTGGTGCGCGGTTTAGAAGTACTGGATGTTCTTTAATCACAGATTCTAAAACGTCCCAAACTTCAGGGTGTACACGCTCAATTTTACGTTTCGCACTCTTAATGTTGTGTGCTAACCCTTTTCCAACTAATTCTTTCATAACAAAAGGTTTGAACAGTTCAAGCGCCATTTCTTTCGGTAATCCACATTGGTACATCTTTAAGTTCGGTCCTACAACGATTACAGAACGACCAGAGTAGTCAACACGTTTACCTAATAAGTTTTGACGGAAACGTCCTTGTTTACCTTTAAGCATGTGAGATAGTGATTTTAATGGACGGTTACCTGGTCCAGTTACTGGACGGCCACGACGACCATTATCAATTAATGCATCTACAGCTTCTTGTAACATACGTTTTTCGTTTTGAACGATAATGCTTGGAGCACCTAGGTCCAATAGACGTTTTAAACGGTTGTTACGGTTAATTACACGACGATATAAGTCGTTTAAGTCAGAAGTAGCAAAACGTCCACCATCTAACTGTACCATTGGGCGTAGTTCTGGTGGGATAACTGGTAGAACATCTAAGATCATCCAAGATGGTTCATTTCCAGAGTTACGGAATGCTTCTAATACTTCTAGACGTTTAATAGCACGAGTACGGCGTTGTCCTTGTGCTGTTTTTAATTCTTCTTTTAAGAAGTCTACTTCTTTATCTAAATCAATGTCTTGTAGTAGCTTTTTAATCGCTTCTGCACCCATAGCAGCTTGGAATGTGCTACCATATCGATCACGATATGCACGGTATTCTTTTTCAGAAAGTAATTGCTTCTTATCAAGTGGTGTATCTCCACTTTCTGTTACAACATAAGAAGCGAAATAAATTACTTCTTCAAGCGCGCGAGGGGACATGTCTAAGACAAGTCCCATGCGGCTCGGGATACCTTTGAAATACCAAATATGAGATACAGGAGCAGCTAATTCAATATGACCCATACGTTCACGACGTACTTTTGCACGCGTTACTTCAACGCCACATCGATCACAAACTACACCTTTATAACGTACACGTTTGTATTTTCCGCAATGACATTCCCAGTCCTTTTGTGGTCCGAAAATACGCTCACAGAACAAGCCATCTTTTTCAGGCTTTAACGTACGATAGTTAATAGTTTCTGGTTTCTTAACTTCACCGTATGACCAAGAACGAATCTTGTCAGGTGAAGCAAGTCCAATCTTCATATATTCAAAGTTATTTACATCTATCAAGGGGCCTACCTCCCTTTTAGTCTACAGGTTATCCCAATTATTCCTTAGTTGTCTCAACTTCGACATTCAATTTATCTGCTGATTGATGATCATCGTCATCTTCTGTATCACGCATTTCAATTTCTGTATCGTCGCTAGACATCATTTTAACGTCCATACCTAAACTTTGCAGCTCTTTAATCAATACTTTGAATGATTCAGGAACGCCTGGTTCTGGAACATTTTCGCCTTTAACAATTGCTTCATAAGTCTTAACACGTCCAACAACATCATCAGACTTCACTGTTAAGATTTCTTGAAGAGTATAAGCAGCACCGTAAGCTTCAAGTGCCCAAACCTCCATCTCACCGAAACGCTGTCCACCGAACTGAGCTTTACCTCCAAGAGGTTGCTGCGTTACAAGTGAGTATGGTCCAGTAGAACGAGCATGAAGTTTATCGTCAACCATGTGCGCAAGTTTGATCATATACATGACACCAACAGATACGCGGTTATCGAATGGTTCACCAGTACGTCCGTCATACAGGATTGTTTTCGCGTCATTTGCCATACCAGCTTCTTCAATTGTGCCCCAAACATCTTCCTCACGAGCACCATCGAATACTGGTGTTGCAATGTGAATGCCCAGGTATCTTGCTGCCATACCAAGATGAAGCTCTAATACCTGACCGATATTCATACGAGATGGTACCCCTAATGGGTTTAACATGATATCGATTGGCGTACCGTCTGGTAAGTAAGGCATATCTTCTTCTGGTAAAATACGAGAAATAACACCTTTGTTACCGTGACGTCCGGCCATCTTGTCACCTTCAGAAATTTTACGTTTTTGAACGATATATGCACGTACAAGTTGATTCACGCCTGGTGGCAATTCATCGCCATCTTCACGGTTGAATACTTTTACGTCTAAGATAATACCGCCACCACCGTGTGGTACACGTAGTGATGTATCACGTACTTCACGCGCTTTTTCTCCAAAGATAGCATGTAATAGACGTTCTTCAGCTGTTAATTCTGTTACACCTTTAGGTGTTACTTTACCAACAAGTAAATCTCCATCTTTTACTTCAGCACCAACGCGAATGATACCGCGCTCGTCAAGGTTACGTAATGCGTCTTCCCCAACATTTGGAATGTCACGTGTAATTTCTTCTGGTCCAAGCTTCGTATCACGAGCTTCTGATTCATATTCTTCAATATGAATAGAAGTGTACACATCATCTTTTACAAGGCGCTCACTCATGATGATCGCATCCTCGTAGTTATAACCGTCCCAAGTCATGAAGCCAACAAGCACGTTACGTCCAAGTGCTAGTTCACCTAATTCCATAGAAGGACCATCCGCAAGGATTTCACCTTTTACAACTTCATTTCCAACACTTACGATTGGACGTTGGTTGTAACAAGTTCCTTGGTTAGAACGAATGAATTTTTGCATTTTGTAGCGATCTAAGTCGCCTTTTACTGTTTGACCGTCAACTTCTACATAGCGACGTACCCAAACTTCACGTGCTTCTACGCGCTCAACAACACCAGGATGTTTACAGATTACTGCAGCACCTGAGTCTTTTGCTGATACGTACTCCATACCTGTACCTACAATCGGAGATTCCGGATTCATTAACGGAACCGCCTGACGTTGCATGTTCGCTCCCATAAGTGCGCGGTTAGAGTCATCGTTTTCTAAGAACGGAATACAAGCTGTCGCTGCCGACACTACTTGTTTTGGAGATACATCCATGTAGTCGATGCGTTCTCTATTTGTGACAATGTTTTCACCACGGAAACGAGCTACGATATCTTCACTTAGGAATTCACCTTCATCAGATAATTTCATATTCGCTTGGGCTACAACATAGTTATCTTCTTCATCTGCTGTTAAATAATCAACATGCCCTGTTACAAGACCAGTTTCTGGGTCAACACGACGATATGGTGTTTCAATGAAACCAAACTCATTTACTTTCGCGAACGAAGATAATGAGTTAATCAAACCGATGTTTGGTCCCTCTGGTGTTTCAATCGGACACATACGACCGTAGTGGGAGTAATGAACGTCACGTACTTCAAAGCCTGCGCGCTCACGCGTTAAACCACCAGGTCCTAATGCAGATAGTCTTCGTTTGTGAGTTAACTCTGCTAATGGATTTGTTTGGTCCATGAACTGAGATAACTGAGAACTTCCGAAGAACTCTTTAATAGATGCAATAACAGGACGAATATTAATTAGCGCCTGTGGTGTAATTGCATTTGTATCTTGGATCGACATTCTCTCACGAACAACACGTTCCATACGAGAAAGACCGATACGGAATTGATTTTGTAATAGTTCTCCAACAGAACGCAGACGACGGTTTCCTAAATGGTCAATATCATCTGTATCCCCTACTTTGTATAGTAGGTTGAAGAAGTAACTGATAGAAGCAAGGATATCACCTGGTGTGATGTGTTTCACATCACGAGTAATATTTGCATTACCAATTACATTAATTACACGTTCGCCTTCCGACTCAGGAGCATAAATCTTAATAGATTGCAGCTCAACATCGCCTTCTACCACTCCACCCATTGGTTTCGCTGTTTTGAATCCAATGTTTTTCTCTAAGTAAGGTAAAATGCGATCAAGTGTACGACGATCTAAGATTGTTCCTTCTGCCGCTAAAATTTCACCAGTTTCTGGATCCACTAATGTTTCAGCTAAACGTTGATTAAACAATCTGTTTTTAATGTGTAACTTCTTGTTGATCTTATAGCGACCTACATTTGCTAAATCGTAGCGCTTTGGATCGAAGAAACGAGACACAAGTAAGCTCTTAGCATTTTCTACTGTTGGTGGTTCACCAGGACGTAGACGCTCATAAATTTCAAGCAATGCTTTTTCTGTACTATCTGTGTTGTCTTTTTCTAATGTGTTGCTTAAGTATTCGTTATCACCTAAAAGCTCGGTGATTTCTTGATCAGAGCCAAACCCTAATGCGCGTAACAAAACAGTTACAGGAAGTTTACGCGTACGGTCAATACGCACATATACAACATCCTTAGCATCTGTCTCATACTCTAACCAAGCTCCGCGGTTTGGAATTACAGTAGCAGTAAAACCACGTTTTCCGTTTTTATCCACTTTGCCACTATAGTATACGCTTGGAGAGCGAACTAACTGGGAAACGATAACACGTTCTGCACCGTTAATTACGAATGTTCCAGTCTCTGTCATGAGTGGGAAATCTCCCATGAACACATCTTGTTCTTTTACTTCACCAGTTTCCTTGTTGATTAGACGCACTTTTACACGAAGTGGTGCTGCATACGTCACATCACGCTCTTTGCATTCGTCTACAGAGTATTTAGGTTCACCTAAGCTGTAGTCGATAAATTCAAGCGATAGATTTCCCGTAAAGTCTTCAATCGGAGAAATGTCTTGGAACATTTCTCGCAAACCCTCATCAAGAAACCACTGATAAGAAGAGGTTTGAATTTCGATAAGATTTGGTAACTCTAATACTTCACTAATACGGGCATAACTTCTTCGTTGGCGGTGGCGTCCGTATTGAACTAGTTGACCTGTCAACTGCTTCACCCCTCAAATCATGAGTATTATAAATGCACAAAAAAATTTGTGCAAAATCACAAATAAATACAACTACTGCTATTAGCGTAGTCTTTTTCTCTTAAAGATAAATACGTTGAGTCTTTCTACCTGCTCAAAAAAGAAAAATGGCTTCTATAAGAAAACCATCATTCTGTTTCATAATCTACTGATTTTACTATCTTTTCCAAGAGAAACAAAAATATACATCTTTCTCAACGCAGAAAATCATATATTGGCATTGTATAATGTTAACATAGCCAAAAATAACCGTCAACGTTTTTTTGATTTTATGATATAATATCCTTTTTTCTTTTCTACAATCTCAACTTCAGAAAATACTTCTTCTAGTTTTTTCAGCGCAGATGGTGCACCTTGCTTCTTTTGAATAACAATCCAAAGTTCTCCACCTGGAACTAAATACTCCACAGCTTTTTCTAAAATCTCATGTACGATATCCTTACCCGCACGAATTGGAGGGTTAGATAGAATAGCAGCATACTCGCCATCTACATTTTCATAGACGCTACTTTGAAAAATACGTATATTCTCGATTCTGTTATTAGCGGCATTTTCTTTCGCAAGCCCAAGCGCCCTTTCATTCACATCCACCATGTGAACTTCACAACCTTGAAACTCTTTCGCTAACGACAAACCAATAGGACCGTATCCACAACCTACGTCTAATATATCACCTTTAATATCCGGCATTTGAAACGCTTCAATTAAAAGACGAGAACCAAAGTCCACCTCGTTTTTCGAAAACACCCCATGGTCAGATAAAAAAGTAAATTGAGATCCACGAAGTGGAAATTCCCATCGTTTACGATCACTTTTACTAGAAGGGTCGTTAGAAAAATAATGGTCTGCCATATGGCCACCTCTTTTCTTTACAGTTAAAAAAAAAGCTCGCATGAGAGCGAGCTTTTTTTAAAGCATCAAAAGTTAATTACTTAACTTCTACAGCAGCGCCAACTTCTTCAAGTTTAGCTTTCATTTCTTCAGCTTCCTCTTTAGAAACGCCTTCTTTGATTGCTTTTGGAGTGTTGTCAACTAATTCTTTAGCTTCTTTTAAGCCAAGACCAGTGATTTCACGTACAGCTTTGATAACTTTGATTTTTTGAGCGCCAGCACTTGCAAGTACTACATCAAACTCAGTTTTTTCAGCAGCAGCTTCACCAGCGCCACCAGCTACAGCTACAGGAGCAGCAGCAGTTACGCCGAATTCTTCCTCGATAGCTTTTACTAAGTCGTTAAGTTCTAATACAGTCATAGATTTAACTGCTTCAATGATTTGTTCTTTAGTCATTGTAAATATCCTCCCTTAAATAGGTTTGTATTGTTTTATAGATAACAAGTAATTATCTTTTAAAAAATTAAGCGCCTTGCTCTTCCTTTTGTTCTGCAACTGCTTTAGTAGCAAGTGCAAGGTTACGGATTGGAGCTTGAAGAACGCTAAGAAGCATAGAAAGTAAGCCTTCACGTGATGGAAGAGTAGCGATTGCTTTAACCTCATCAAGTGTTACAAGTTTACCTTCGATTACGCCCGCTTTAATTTCTAAAGCTTCATGTTTTGTAGCGAAGTCGTTTAATACTTTCGCAGGAGCAACTACATCCTCGTTACTGAACGCGATTGCGTTTGGTCCTGTTAAGAATTCGTTTAACTCAGCCATTTCAGCAGATTCTGCAGCACGACGAGTTAGAGAGTTTTTGTAAACTTTGAACTCAACGCCAGCTTCACGTAATTGCTTACGTAATTCTGTTGCTTCAGAAACTGTTAAACCACGGTAGTCAACAACAATTGTAGATTTACTAGCACGAAGTTTGTCCGCGATTTCAGTTACAACTTGTTGTTTAGTTTCGATTACTTTGCTCATGTTATTACACCTCCTGTAGATTATATAGAAGATGTACCGAAAGTGCACTAAAAACCTCCATGCCCAACTTGTAGACATGGAGGCATATAGTCACAGAAAAAAATTCCGTTTCGTATATTAACACCTAGGTAGGAAATTAAGTCTATTGACACCTACTGTCTACGGTACACTATTTAAATTCACAACATAAATGATTATATTAAATCTTCTTTATGAAGTCAACTTCCAATTTTTACGCTAATGTAGAAACGTCTACGCGTACGCCAGGTCCCATTGTAGAAGCAACTGTTACGTTCTTCATGTAAGTACCTTTTGCAGCAGATGGCTTAACTTTTAATAAAGTGTCAGCGATTGTTTTGAAGTTTTCTACTAATTTAGCATCTTCGAAAGATACTTTACCGATTGGAACATGGATGTTACCAGCTTTATCAACGCGGTATTCAACTTTACCAGCTTTGATTTCGTTAACAGCTTTAGTTACATCGAAAGTAACTGTTCCAGTTTTAGGGTTTGGCATTAAACCTTTAGGTCCTAATACGCGACCAAGTTTACCAACTTCACCCATCATGTCAGGAGTTGCTACTACTACATCGAAATCGAACCAACCTTGTTGGATTTTACCGATGTAATCAGTATCGCCTACGAAGTCAGCGCCAGCAGCTTCAGCTTCTTTAGCTTTTTCACCTTTAGCGAACACTAATACACGTTGTACTTTACCAGTACCGTGTGGAAGAACAACTGCACCACGGATTTGTTGGTCAGCTTTCTTAGGGTCAACACCTAAACGGAATGCAGCTTCTACAGTTGCATCAAATTTAGCTGTGTTTGTTTTCTTTACTAATTCTACTGCTTCTGTTGCAGAGTAAGCAGATGCACGATCAACAAGCTTTGCAGCTTCTACGTACTTTTTACCTCTTTTAGCCATTTTTATTTCCTCCTCGAATGTGGTTTTAGCGGAATAACCTCCCACGTTTACGCCTGTTTTCAGGTATAACCTGAGGATGAGCGCCATCCATTTATTTAAAAACAATAATCATTTACGATAATAAAGGTTGCGAATTGGAATTCCAGACCCGCAACCTTTTTTAAAAACAAATCGAATTAGTCTTCGATAACGATGCCCATACTGCGTGCAGTACCTTCAACCATACGCATTGCAGCTTCTACGCTAGCAGCGTTTAGGTCAGGCATTTTAGTTTCAGCGATTTCGCGTACTTTATCACGCTTAACAGTTGCCACTTTATTACGGTTTGGTTCACCAGAACCAGACTCAATACCAGCTACTTTCTTAAGAAGAACAGCAGCAGGAGGAGTTTTAGTAATGAAAGTGAATGAACGGTCCTCAAATACCGTAATTTCAACAGGGATGATAAGACCAGCTTGATCTGCTGTACGAGCGTTAAACTCTTTACAGAAGCCCATGATGTTAACACCTGCTTGTCCTAATGCTGGACCAACTGGTGGAGCTGGGTTAGCTTTACCTGCAGGAATTTGAAGCTTTACCATTTTAATTACCTTTTTAGCCACGAGACACACCTCCTTAAGTCCGTGATGTGGTCAATTGGACAGTGATTTGCCCTCCCACGTCATATTTTATCTGTAAGGATAAAATCTTTCAAAAAACGTCTCCGATAACGAAGACGTACTGACTTAAAAGATATTATCACTTTTTACAATTCATTTCAAGTTTCATTTTATAATTTTTCAATTTGATGGAAGTCAAGTTCAACTGGAGTCTCGCGACCAAACATGTCCACAAGTACGCTAACCTTTTTCTTCTCCACATCAATTTCTTCAATAGCACCTGTATAATCTGCGAATGGCCCCTCATTTACACGTACTGTCTCATGAAGTTCAAAGTCGAAATCAACCACTTCGTTGTCCATTCCCATATGTTTCATAATGGTAACAACTTCCTCTTCTAATAGAGGTGATGGTTTAGATCCAGAACCAGAAGAACCAACGAACCCAGTTACACCCGGCGTGTTACGTACAACATACCAAGAATCATCAGTCATGATTAATTCTACTAATACATAACCTGGGAACACTTTTCTTTTCATTAATTTTTCTTTTCCGTTTTTCATTTCTACTTCTACTTCTTCCGGGACAACAACACGGAAAATTTTATCTTGCATACCCATTGATTCTACACGCTTCTCTAGGTTTGCTTTTACTTTATTTTCATATCCAGAATAAGTATGGACAACATACCAACTTTTTTCCATTCATTTAGGACGAGCGTCCTTCCCTCCCTGACGTACATTTTTTTGCGCAAATGAAAAAACCCGTTCACCGGGCTTTTACACAGTTCTTATAAATAACATTATATCATGGATAAGTGCTTCTTATTCAAGAATTAACCAAGAATTAACCGAATTAAAGAAGAAATGCCCATATCAACTACTGCGAAGAAAATCGCAAAGAACACAACTGTAGCAACAACAGTCGCTGTTGAGCGGAGTAATTCATCTTTTTTAGGCCAACTTACTTTTTTCATTTCGCGACCTACATCGCCGAAAAAGTTCGTTAAACGCATCTGCGGGACCTCCAGTGTATTATTTCAATTATTTATTTTGTTTCCTTGTGAACTGTATGCTGATTGCATGTTTTACAAAACTTTTTTATTTCAAGTCGCTCTATTGAGCTCGTATCTTTCATAGTAGAGTAGTTTCGATTTTTACACTCTTCACATGAGAGTACAACTTTTTTCCTCATTAGTTACACCAACCTTGTAACATTATGTCCCTAAAAATGTATCATACAATAAAAGACAATGTCAATGACATGCATTTTGTACTGTCTACAAAAGAAAACAGGTGATTTATTTTACACCTGTTGCACTTGTTATTTGTTATGAATTTAAAGTTGTACTTTCTCGCATTTCCATATATCGTTCCAATTTCCTCTTCACCCGCTGTAAAGCGTTATCAATAGATTTCACATGTCTGTTTAACTGTTCTGAAATCTCTTGATAAGAACGCCCATCTAGATATAAAGAAAGTACTTTTCTTTCTAAATCGCTTAATAATTCTGATATTTTTGATTCTATGTCTGTATATTCTTCTTGGCTAATAATCATCTCTTCAGGATCAGTTACCTTCGCTTCAGAAATAACATCCAATAATGTTCGATCAGATTCCTCATCGTAAATCGGCTTATCTAAAGACACATACGAATTTAAGGGAATATGTTTTTGCCTTGTTGCCGTTTTAATAGCGGTAATAATTTGTCGAGTGATACACAGTTCAGCAAATGCTTTGAATGAAGACAGCTTGTCCTCTTTATAATCACGAATTGCTTTAAACAATCCTATCATACCTTCTTGAACAATATCTTCTCGATCGGCACCCACTAAAAAGTAAGATCTTGATTTCGCGCGAACAAAGTTCTTATATTTGTGAATTAAATATTCTAGAGCGTCAGTATTACCTTTTCGAACTAACTCAACGATTGCCTCATCCTCTAAATCACGAAATGTAACGTCGCCTACACTTACGAAGCCTGCTTCCACCTTGATCCCTCCGACCGCTATTTATTTAGCAATATTATACAGTAAAAAGACAAAGAGCGTCAATGCTTCAACGCTCTCCTCTTCTTAATTTTTCTAATTTTTCTGTAATATCTTTACTAAATATCTTTCGCATGGCGGGTTGCTGTTCTTTCGTGTCTTTTGTACGCCTTCTTACTTGTTGCTCCATTGCCTGTACTTCCAACTCTAATTCACGCGCAGATTTCCGAAGGGCACCTTGCGCAAATATAACCCATTGTTCCGTGTAATCAGAAGTCGCAACATATATTCGTGTATTTATATTTCTAAGCTCTATCGCAAGCTGCTCTATCTTTTCGTCTGCAGTTTGATTCTTTCGTGTGAATATTACTTCCACACGAGATTGTTTCATCTTTTTTTCAATACCATGTACTGTATAGGCATCAAAGACTATCATCACTTTTGTACCTGTATAACCTTGATAATCCGCCATCTTATCAATAAGTGCATCTCTTGATGATTGTAAATCTACATCCCGCAGTTTCTTCAAATCTCCCCAAGCTCCGATAATGTTGTAACCGTCAACGATTAAAATATCGTTCATCTTTTATTTACCAATTTCGTGACGTTTACGATATACCTCATACATTAACAAACTTGCGGCTACGGAAGCATTTAAGGATGTAACTTTACCAACCATCGGTAGAGTGATTAGGAAATCACACTTTTCACCAATAATACGACTCATACCTTTTCCTTCACTACCAATTACTAACCCAATTGGCATTTTACCATCTAAATTACGGTAATCCGTTTTCCCTTTGGCATCTGTACCAGCAATCCAAAGTCCACGTTCTTTTAATTCATCAATTGTACGGGATAAGTTCGTTACGCGCGCAACAGGAATGTATTCAATCGCTCCTGTTGATGCTTTCGCAACTGACGCTGTAAGCCCCACAGCCCTTCTCTTTGGAATAATAATTCCATGAGCTCCTGTCGCATCAGCAGTACGCATAATAGAACCTAGGTTATGCGGATCTTCAATCTCATCTAAAATTAAGAAGAATGGATCTTCATTACGTTTTTCTGCCACTTTGAATAACTCTTCTAACTCCGCATACTGATATGCAGCTACTTGAGCAATTACACCTTGATGATTACCCTCAACTAATTGATCTAACTTTTTCTTTGGTGCATGTTGTAAAATAACCTTATTTTCTTTCGCTAACGCTAGTACAATCTGTACTTGTCCTTTGGCAGCACCTTCTGCGATCCAAATTTTATTTATATCTCTCCCTGATCGTAACGCCTCAATTACAGGGTTACGTCCGATAATATATTCACTACTCATGATGATGTGCCCCCTTCCTTTTCTTCTAAAACTGCAATAGCCTTATATACAATTTCGTCTAATCTTTCACGGTTATTTAATAAATGATGATAACCAATTAGCGCTTCAAAGGCTGTACTATGTCGATATGTTTGTACATCCGTATTTTTTGGAACTGTACCTGAATTTGCATTACGTCCTCTTCTTAATACCGCCTCTTCTTCCTCTGTCAAAAACGCCGTCTCTAATAAATGATAAACAACTTTCGCCTGTGCTTTTGCTGAAACAAAGCTTGTCCCTAATCGATGTAATTGATTAGGGCGAACTTTCCCTTTTTGAAGTAGGTGATAGCGGATATATTGTTCATATACCGCATCACCCATGTATGCTAACGCTAAGCTGTTTAATTGCTTTGCATCAATCATTCTTATCCTCTTTTCCATCTTGTACCTTGAGCGGTATCTTCTAAAATAATATTACGGTCTTTTAAGTCATCGCGAATTTGATCTGATAATGCAAAATCACGATTTTTACGAGCTTCAATGCGTTTTTGAATAAGTGCATCAATTTCTTCATCAAGCAACTCTTCTTGCGCTAATTCTAACCCTAAAATATCAAATAATGTTTCAAGTTGTTTTACGTATGCTTCAATTACCACTGTAGACGTATGTTCTTCCAGTAAATATTGATTCGCATGATTTGCCACATTATATAACTCAGTGATTGCATTAGCAGTGTTGAAGTCATCATTCATCGCTTCTTCAAATGCAGTCTGGAATTTTTCCAGTTCCGCTAACCATTTCTCATTATGGTCTGTTAAATCAGTACTACTTTCCATACGGTGTTTTAAGTTACCGTAAGCCGTCTTAATTCTTTCCAGTCCGTTATTTGTGCTTTGTAATAACTCTTCACTGAAATTAATTGGATGACGGTAATGTACCGATAGCATAAAGAATCTAATTAACTGCGGATTATATTGCTTAATGATATCGTGAACTAAAATAAAGTTCCCCAATGACTTAGACATCTTCTCATTATTAATATTAATATATCCATTGTGCATCCAGTAACGTGCAAATGTTTTTCCAGTTAACGCCTCAGACTGCGCAATTTCATTCTCATGATGAGGAAATGCTAAGTCTTGACCACCAGCATGAATATCGATTGTATCTCCTAAGTATTTACGTGCCATTGCCGAGCATTCAATATGCCAGCCTGGACGACCTTTCCCCCAAGGGCTTTCCCAGAAGATTTCTCCTTCTTTAGCATCTTTCCATAAAGCAAAATCAAGAGGGTCTTGTTTCTTTTCTCCTACTTCAATACGCGCACCGTGACGTAAGTCTGCGATTGGTTGATGCGATAATTTACCGTATCCTTCGAATTCCTTCGTTCTAAAGTACACATCACCTTCTGATTCATATGCATATCCTTTATTCACAAGTTCTTGAATAAATTCAATAATAATATCCATATTTTCCGTTACACGCGGATGAACTGTTGCGTGTTTGCAACCTAGTGCCGTTACATCCTCAAAGTACGCTTCAACGAAACGGTCAGCAATTGTCGGCACATCTTCACCTAATTCATTTGCTGCTTTAATTAATTTATCATCTACGTCAGTAAAGTTGGACACATACTGCACATCATACCCTTTATATTCTAAATAACGGCGTACCGTATCAAATACCATAGGTGGTCTTGCATTCCCAATGTGAATATAGTTATAAACTGTAGGTCCACACACATACATCTTTACCTTATTTTCTTCTAATGGAGTAAACTCTTCCTTTTGACGTGTTAACGTATTATAAATGTGAATAGTCATTTTTATCCTTCCTTTCTACCTTTACTTCAAGTTGTTTTTTCAATTTATCAAGTTCTACTTCCATGACCTTTAACTTATCAAAAATTGGGTCTGGAAGGTCAGAATGATTTAATTCTTGACCGATTTTTACTCCATTTTGAATAACGACTCGGCCAGGTATACCTACAACTGTAGAATGTGCAGGGACTTCTTTTAATACGACAGAACCTGCTCCAATTTTAGAATTCTCTCCAACTGTAATAGAACCTAGTACTTTAGCACCTGTTGCAATTAATACATTATCCTGAATTGTAGGGTGCCTCTTTCCCTTTTCTTTACCCGTACCACCTAATGTAACCCCTTGATAGATCGTTACATTATCACCAATTTCGCACGTTTCTCCAATTACAACCCCCATTCCATGGTCTATGAAAAAACGACGACCAATTGTTGCTCCTGGATGAATCTCAATGCCAGTAAAGAAACGACTAACTTGTGAGATCGAACGTGCAATAAAGAAGAAATTTTTTTTATAAAAAGCATGTGCAATTCGATGGGCCCAAACTGCATGTAATCCAGAGTAAGTCAAAATGACTTCGAAATAACTTCTTGCCGCTGGATCCTGTTCAAAAACGACTTCAATATCTTCCCGAAGCCTCTTAAACATCGACGTTCCCTCCCCTTTATGGGCTGCTTTTTCGAATGAACTAACTCCCTACTTATCTCCCTAAATCTTTATACACGTAGATAAAATTTATACTCATACCCAGTTTTACGGTATAAAAAAAGACGCCTCTGTCATATTGACAGAGACGCCTTATAAGCGCGGTTCCACTCTGTTTAGGCTAAAAAAGCCTCAAACTCATCTCTGATAACGGTGTACACCGCTTCTGCTTACTTTACGCCCTAAGACGTTTCGCAAAACAATTTACTGTTCAGCAGAAGACTCGAAGGGGCATTTCAAAAATCCGCTTATAAACCACTTCCAGCCTAAAGGTGGTTCTCTCTGTAAAAAGCCTGATTTTCTACTTCTCCTTCTCGTCGCTTTTCCTTATTAGGTTTTAAGTATACTTATTATATTTCTAAACCTAGAAAATGTTAACCAATTACTTTTTGAAGACGATTTAAAACTTTTTCTTTTCCAAGAAGTGCAATAGCATTCGGAAGCTCTGGACCATGTGTTTGACCAGTAGTTGCAACACGGATTGGCATAAATAAGTTTTTACCTTTATGACCTGTTTCCTTTTGAACTGCTTTAATAGCCGCCTTAATTGCTGCTGGTTCCATCGCTTCTAGTGCTTCTACTTGACCAGCAAATGCACGAAGTACTTCTGGTACTTGTTCACCTTTTAATACTTCTTGTCCTTCTTCTTCATAATCAACATGATCTTTGAAGAACATTTCAGAAAGCTCTACAATTTCAGCTCCAAAACTCATTTGTTCATGGTATAAAGCAATTACACCACGGATCCAATCTTGGTCTTGTTCACTTAAAGTTTCTCCCACACGTCCAGCTTTCACTAAATGCGGTAAACTTAACTCTACAACCGTATCTAAATCTTGCTTTTTCATATACTGGTTGTTCATCCATTTTAGTTTTTGAGAATCAAATAATGCAGGTGATTTTGATAAACGAGCTGCATCAAACATTTTGATAAACTCATCTTTAGAGAAGATTTCTTCTTCACCTACTGGTGACCAACCTAATAGCGCAATAAAGTTAAAGATTGCTTCTGGAAGATATCCAAGCTCTTTATATTGCTCAATAAATTGAATAATAGATTCATCACGCTTGCTTAATTTTTTACGACTTTCATTTACAATTAAAGTCATATGACCGAATTGTGGGATATCCCAACCGAAAGCTTCATAAATCATCATTTGTTTTGGCGTGTTTGAAATATGATCATCACCACGAAGTACATGTGTAATTTCCATTAAGTGATCATCTACTGCTACCGCAAAGTTATAAGTTGGGATTCCATCTTTTTTCACGATAACAAAATCACCAAAATCATTTGAATGGAATGCAACTTCGTCTTTTACGATGTCTTTGAATGTGTAATCACGATTAGCTGGTACACGGAAACGAATACTCGGAATACGTCCCTCAGCTTCAAATTCTTTCATTTGTTCTTCAGTTAAATCACGGTGGTTACCTGCATAACGAGGTGTTTCACCACGAGAAATTTGTCCTTCACGCTCTGCTTCTAGCTCTTCTTCTGTCATATAACATTTGTAAGCTAAACCACGCTCTAATAAATCTAGATATAATTTTTTATAAATATCTAAACGCTCTGTTTGACGATATGGTCCAAATTCACCGCCAACATCAACACCTTCATCCCAGTCCATACCGAGCCATTTTAAGTATTTTAATTGGCTTTCTTCTCCACCAGCCACGTTACGTTTTACATCAGTATCTTCAATACGAATAATAAACTTGCCATCTAAATGACGAGCAAATAAATAATTAAATAATGCCGTACGCGCATTTCCGATATGTAAGTGTCCTGTTGGACTTGGCGCATAGCGCACTCTCACTTGCTTTTCCATAATTGGTACACCTTCCATTCTTAATGTCTACACATTCTATAATTGTACAACAAAAAAATGTGATTATCCATCTTACGAATTAAAAACCATTATTTTTTCTGTAATAATACCACTGCTTGAGAAGCAATTCCTTCTTCCCTACCTGTAAATCCTAATTTTTCTGTTGTAGTTGCCTTTACATTAATGTTATCTATAGACGTTTCTAACAGTTCACTAATACGTTTACGCATACTTTCAATATGCGGTGCCATTTTTGGCTTTTGAGCAATAATTGTACAATCTAAATTCCCTAACTCGTAACCTTGTTCACGCACAAATTCCCAAACTTTTTGCAACAATACAGCTGAATCTGCATCTTTAAAAGCTGGGTCTGTATCAGGAAAATGCTTTCCGATATCTCCTGCTGCAATGGCACCTAAACATGCATCAGCAATCGTATGTAACAATACATCTGCATCTGAATGGCCGATTAATCCTTTCTCGTGTGGAATTGTAATTCCGCCAATAATTAACGGTCTACCTTCTGCAAATTCATGCACGTCAAAACCTTGTCCAATTCGAAACATTCTTTACATCCTCCTTGAGCTAAACCACTGAGCTTTATGACTCTATATTATATCGATATCCTTACAAAGAAAAGCCCGGCCATTGCCGAGCTTTCCTTTGTTATACACCATCACGGCTATTTTTTCAGAACATGAAGGAAACTTTCAGCAATTAGTAAATCCTCTGGAGTCGTCACTTTAATATTATAGTAACTCCCTTCTACTACACCTACTTGCTTTCCAATACGTTCCACGAGACTTGCATCATCTGTACCAAGAAAACAGCTCTGTTTTGCACTTCTATGAGCTTCTAGCAAAAGAGAAACAGAGAACCCTTGCGGTGTTTGTACAGCCTTAAGCTGAGATCGTTCTACCGTTTCGACAACAACACCTTGCTCTACCTTCTTAACTGTATCCTTTACTGGCACTGCACAAATGGAAGCTCCATATTTTTCTGCTGCTGTTAATACATCTTGAATCACTTTATTCGTTACGAATGGGCGCGCTCCGTCATGTACAAGAACGTATTCAACACCACTCGCATGCTGAATCGCGTTATATACACTATCTTGTCTTTCGGCTCCACCCTGAATAAATTGTACCTGTTTTTCAATCGGATACTTCTGCATTAATTCTTCAAAATACGGGCGTTCCTCTTCGTTAATTGCCATAACAATACTTTTGCACGCTTTATCTCTTTCAAAAGCACGTAATGTATGAACGATAATCGGTACTTCATTTATAAGTAAGAACAACTTATTTTTGCCAGCACCCATCCGCTTTCCTTGGCCGGCTGCCGGAATAATTAATGTATACATATTAATAATCCTCTACCTATAATGCTTTTTCTAATAATTTACGTTTTGCGAAAATCATACGACCAGCTGATGTTTGTAATACGCTAGTAACCAGTACATTAAGTTGCGAACCTACATACTCTCTACCATCTTCTACTACAATCATCGTACCATCATCTAAGTACGCAACACCTTGGTTTTGCTCTTTACCATCTTTCACAACATAAACATTTAATTCTTCGCCAGGGAGTACAACTGGTTTAATTGCATTAGCTAAATCATTAATGTTTAACACTGTTACTCCTTGTAATTCAGAAACTTTATTTAAGTTAAAATCATTCGTTACTACAGTTCCACCGGTGATTTTTGCTAACTTTACAAGTTTGCTATCCACCTCTTGGATATCCTCGAAATCGCCTTCATAAATTTCTACCGGAATCGGCATCTCTTTTTGAATACGATTTAAAATGTCTAGTCCTCTGCGACCACGATTACGCTTTAAAGCATCGGAAGAATCGGCAATATGCTGAAGCTCTTCTAATACGAATTGTGGAATCACAATTGTTCCTTCCAAAAACTTCGTTTGGCAAATGTCAGCAATACGTCCATCGATAATTACACTCGTATCGAGAATTTTCCAATGAGTCGTAGATTTTTCTGCTTCTGCCTCTTCGTTCTCGTTATTATTTTTCTTCTTACCTCCGCGTTGGGGTAATGTAAATAATCCTAGCAATTCATTCCTCTTTTTAAATCCTACTTGGAATCCTAAATATCCAAGTAAAAGAGTGAAGAACACTTGCAATACCGTACTAATAACCGGAATTGTAAATTCACGAATCGGTATTAAAATTAAATATGCAACAATAAGACCAGAGATCAATCCTAATGTACCAAATAAAACATCTGCTACAGGCGCCTTTACAAGAGCCTCTTCAATATGCTTAATAAGTTGAACAATATAATCTACAAGCCAAAATGTTGTTAAAAATAAAATAATTGCACCAATAATCGCACGAACATACGATCCTTCCAATAAAGGAACAGCACCGATGTCTAATACATTAATAACTTTTGGGATTAAGTAAATCCCTAACGCTCCCCCGATCACTAGAAAGAAGAGCTGTACGATCCGTTTTAACATCCAACCACCTCCTACTCATTATTAACCATTGTTTCGCTAATCAAAACGCCGAATGCAAAAGCGGACGTGTTTTTTTATAAATAGTTTTATTTACCAATATATCATATCATATACCAAAAATGTTCTAGTGTCGTTATATTATGGAATCAATGTAATATTCTTAATTGTGTCTACTCATATATAGATGCTCTTGAATTCTTTTTAGGCCTTCTCGTATTTTCTTCGCCCTTACTTCCCCAATTCCTTCCACATCATCCAATTCATGAATAGTCGCGCGACAAACTCCTTGCAACGTTTTGAATCGATTAATTAAATTTTCAATGATAAGTGGCGGAACACGAGAGATTTTGCTTGTAATTCGATATCCCCTTGGCGTCACACTTTCTTCTAAACTGGTTTGCCCTGGGTAACCAAGTAATTTAACTAAATCACTATCCTCTAAAAGTTGTGTATTTGCAAGGTCCTGTAACTTTTTCAAAATTTGATGATGGTCTTGTGTTTTCTCCTGATGGTAATCTTTAATTAACAATGCTGCCTCTGCTTCTAAATCAGCTAGTAATTCTGTAAGCTGTAAACGAATTAACCTACCTTCTGTTCCTAACTCATGAATATAGCTCAATATTTCATTTTTAATACGCAGTACCATTTCAACACTATGTAAAACGTGAACTACCTCAGACATTGTAACGACCTCTTCAAATTCTAGAATGCCCAAATTCGTAATACCATCATTCCATACAGCCTTATATTTTTCTAACGTTTGAATAGCTTGGTTTGCCTTTGTTAAAATAACCCCTATATCTTTTAGTGTATAACGTAAGTTCCCTTGATATAGCGTAATTACGTTACGTCTTTGTGAAATGGCCACAACAAGGCTGCCCGTCTGCTTCGCTACACGTTCTGCTGTTCGGTGACGCATACCGGTTTCAATAGAATCAATAGATGCCTCTGGAACTAACTGTGCATTCGCTATTAAAATTTTACTTCCCGTTTCATTTAAAATAAGTGCCCCGTCCATTTTTGCTAATTCATATAAACTAGCAGGAGAGAATGCACAATTAATGTGAAAACCACCATCCACAATACTTTTAATCTGCTCATTATATCCAAGAACAATTAGCCCCCCTGTTTGTGCGCGAAGTACATTATCTATCCCTTCACGCAGTGGTGTTCCTGGGGCCACGAGCTGTAAAATATTAATCATACTTTTGACACGTTGCTTATTTTCTTCCATAGCCTAGCCTCCTAATGTCAAACGAAGCGCTTCTCCTAAATTAGAAACACCTACAACCTCAATCCCATCCGGAATTGTCCATCCTCCTAAGTTTTTTCTAGGAATAATAACACGTTGAAATCCTAATTTAGCCGCTTCTTGTACACGTTGTTCGATTCTTGATACTCTTCTTATTTCTCCAGTTAATCCTACTTCTCCTATTACTGCATCAGTTGGTGCCGTAGATTTATCCCTAAAACTTGAGGCTATACTTAAAGCCACTGCTAAATCAATTGCCGGTTCGTCTAATTTCAAACCACCAGCTACTTTTAAATATGCATCTTGATTTTGCAATAGTAAACCTGTTCTTTTTTCTAATACTGCCATAATAAGCGAAACACGGTTATGATCAATTCCCGTCGCCATTCTTCGAGGATTTCCAAAACTAGTAGGGGAGATTAATGCTTGTATTTCTACTAAAACCGGTCTTGTTCCTTCCATTGAAGCAACTACTGTTGATCCTGCAACACCAACCGGCCTTTCCTCAAGGAAGATTTCAGAAGGATTTAAAACTTCCGCAAGACCAAGCTCTTTCATTTCAAAGATACCCATTTCATTCGTGGAACCAAAACGGTTCTTCACAGCCCGTAAAATACGATACGTATGGTGTCGATCTCCTTCAAAATAAAGAACTGCATCGACCATATGTTCTAACATACGAGGTCCTGCAATTGCTCCTTCTTTTGTCACATGCCCGACAATGAAAATAGGGATTCCTTTTGTTTTTGCAAGTTTCATTAATTCCGCTGTACATTCACGTACTTGTGCCACACTTCCTGGTGCTGACGTCACTTCAGGTAAATGTATCGTTTGAATAGAATCAATAACAACAAAAGCTGGATTCATCTCTTCAATATGTGCTGCAATACGCTGCAGGTCTGTCTCTGCTACAACAAATAGATTGCTACCCTTTACATGCAAACGATCTGCACGAAGTTTAATCTGTTTTGCCGACTCCTCACCCGATATGTATAATACATCATATGAAGAATCTGCTAATTGTGATGAAATCTGTAATAGTAATGTTGATTTTCCAATCCCAGGGTCTCCACCAATAAGCACTAAGGACCCATCTACAATTCCACCACCAAGCACACGATTAAACTCTTGAAATTCCGTTTCAATACGTGCCTCAGACTTTGTTTCTACTTCGGTAAGACGTCTTGGTTTTGTTACTTCCGTTTGAATTGCATTCGCGTAATTAAGGCGCCTAGATGATACAACTGGCTCCATTTCTTCAACAAGTGTATTCCATTGACCACATCCAGGACATTTACCCATATATTTTGGTGACTGATAACCACATTCTTGACATATAAATTTCGTTTTCTTTTTAGCCATACCTTTTTATAGTTCACTTCACTTTCGTCTATAAACGTTTATCCTTCTCGTACAAGAAAGAGGGCTATCGCGTAGCCCTCTTTGTTTGTCTATACTTATTTTACCTTTTCCGCACTATGAATGACAAATGATTCTCCTTCTACATCAAAGATAACTTTTTGTCCTTTCTCAATAGCACCTTTTAAAAGTTCTTCTGATAGTCTATCTTCTACATGTTTCTGAATTGCTCTGCGAAGTGGACGAGCGCCATACTCACGATCAAATCCTTTATCTGCAATAGCTGAAATTGCCCCTTCCGTTAAGTGCAATTCGATTTCTTGTTCTTTTAAGCGATTAACTAACTGATTTACCATAAGAGTTACAATCTCTTGAATATGTTTTTTCTCAAGCATATGGAATACGATAATTTCATCAATACGGTTTAAGAATTCTGGACGAAATGCCTTTTTCAGCTCATCCATTACTTTACCTTTCATATCCGAATAATCACGGCTTTCATCTTGTACATTAAATCCAAGATGTTTGTTACGTTTTAACGCCTCGGCACCAACGTTAGACGTCATAATAACAATCGTATTACGGAAATCAACTGTACGTCCTTTAGAATCTGTTAAACGACCATCTTCTAATACTTGTAGTAAAATATTAAACACATCCGGATGAGCTTTCTCTACCTCATCTAATAAGACAACTGAATATGGCTTGCGACGAACTTTCTCTGTTAATTGTCCACCTTCTTCATATCCAACATATCCTGGAGGAGAACCAACTAAACGGGAAGTAGAATGCTTCTCCATGTATTCTGACATATCGATGCGAATCATTGCATCTTCATCACCGAACATAGATTCTGCTAGTGCTCTTGCAAGTTCTGTTTTACCTACACCTGTTGGCCCTAAGAAAATAAATGAACCAATTGGGCGCTTCGGATCTTTTAATCCTGCTCTTGCACGACGAACAGCTTTTGCTACAGCTACTACTGCTTCATCTTGACCAATCAAACGATCATGGAGAATGGATTCTAAATTTAATAATTTATCAGTCTCTGTTTGTGCAAGTTTAGAAACTGGGATACGCGTCCATGTAGAAACGACATTTGCAATATCTTCTACCGTAACCTCTGAATTTTCTTTTCCTTGTTGCTCTTTCCATTGACGTTTTGTATCTTCTAACTTCTCACGTAAGCGTTGCTCCATATCACGTAAGGATGCAGCCTTTTCAAATTCTTGACTTTGTACAGCTGCATCTTTTTCTTTTCGAATCTCCTCAAGCTTCACTTCAAGCTCTTTTAAGTTTGGTGGTGTTGTATAAGAACGTAAGCGAACTTTTGAAGCAGCTTCATCAATTAAATCAATTGCTTTATCTGGTAAAAAGCGATCTGTAATATAACGATCTGAAAGTTTTACAGCTGCATCAATAGCGTCATCTGTAATAGATACACGGTGATGCGCCTCATAACGATCACGTAAACCTTTCAAGATTTGAATCGATTCTTCTAAACTTGGCTCATCAACATGAATTGGTTGAAAACGTCTTTCTAAAGCCGCGTCTTTTTCAATATATTTACGATACTCATCTAAAGTTGTTGCCCCAATACATTGTAACTCTCCTCGTGCTAAAGATGGTTTTAAAATATTCGATGCATCGATTGCACCTTCTGCTCCACCTGCACCAATTAATGTATGAAGCTCATCAATAAATAGAATAATATTGCCTGCTTGGCGAATTTCATCCATCACTTTCTTTAAACGATCTTCAAATTCACCGCGATATTTCGTTCCAGCTACCACTGTACCCATATCTAGTGTCATAACACGCTTATCTCTTAAAGTTTCAGGAACTTCATTATTTACAATTTGCTGTGCTAATCCTTCTGCAATTGCCGTTTTACCTACACCAGGCTCACCAATTAATACTGGGTTGTTTTTCGTTCTACGGCTTAATACCTCAATTACACGTTGAATTTCTTTACCACGTCCAATAACAGGGTCTAAGCGATTTTCACGCGCAACAACTGTTAAGTCCCTTGCTAAACTATCAAGTGTCGGTGTATTTGCATTTGATGCTGAACCACCTTGATGACCTGAACTAGCTTCATTACTTCCAAGAAGTTGTAAGACTTGTTGTCTTGCTTTATTTAGACTTACACCTAAATTATTTAAAACACGTGCGGCTACACCTTCACCTTCACGGATTAAACCGAGTAAAATGTGTTCTGTTCCAACGTAAGAATGGCCTAGCTTACGCGCTTCATCCATAGATAATTCAATAACCTTTTTAGCACGAGGTGTATAATGTACAGTTTGAGAAGCTTCTGTTCCACGCCCAATTAACGCCTCTACTTCTTTTTGAACTTTCTCTGGACTTAATCCAAGAGCAATTAATGCTTTTGCTGCAATTCCTTCACCTTCGCGTACAAGCCCAAGTAAAATATGTTCTGTTCCAATATTATTATGCCCAATACGAATTGCTTCCTCTTGAGATAAAGCTAATACTTTCTGTGCTCTTTCTGTAAATCTTCCAAACATCATAGAAATCGCCTCCTACTTGCGCTTAGTTTTTTTCAATACGTAATCGCTCACGGATTAAGGTTGCTCTTCGATAATCTCTTTCTTCTGGCCCTAAAGGTCCACCTGCGTATTGTTGTAAAATACCTGGTTGCGTAAGAACCATTAGCTCAGTCAAAATATTTCTCGATATACCTTTTATATATCCTAGATCAATACCAAGTCGTACATCCGATAAGCAATTGGCTGCTTCTGCAGATTGAATTAAACGACTGTTTGCTAGTATGCCGTAAGAACGATAAACCTTATCTTCAAGTTCAATACTTGAATTTTGTACAATTAATTCTCTAGCTATTTTTTCTTGCTGTATAATTTGTTGAATGACACTCTTTAAATCTGCAATAATATCTTCTTCAGACTTTCCTAGCGTCATTTGATTTGAAACTTGAAATATATTACCTAACGCTTCGCTACCTTCACCGTATATTCCTCTTACTACTAACCCTAATTTTTGAATTACTTGTATAATACGGCTAATTCTTTTTGTTAAAACCAGTCCCGGTAAATGAATCATCACAGAAGCTCTTAACCCTGTGCCAACATTAGTAGGACAACTTGTAATATATCCAAGTGACTCATCAAAAGCGTATTCAACTTCTTTCTCAATCCAATTATCTATTTGATTGGCGCTTTGAAGCGCCTCTGATAACTGTAATCCTGAAAATAGGCACTGAATCCGAATATGGTCTTCTTCATTAAGCATAACACTAATATGTTCACTTTCTGATAGTAGACATGCTCCATATTCTGTCCCTGCAAGATTTGGACTAATTAAATGCTTTTCGACTAAAACTCTCCTTTGAAGAGGGGTTAATTCATTCATCTTTAATAGTCCAAACTCCCCAAAGGACCCTACTGCTTTATTTATAAATTTCTTTTTGAATAATTCATGAATCTGTTTAGCTTCTTCTTCGTTTTGCATAGTGGAAAATTGATATTGTTTAAAATTACGAGCCAAACGAATTCGACTACTTAAAACAATATCAGAATCAGGGCCATCCCCCTTCATCCATGGACTAATTGCTTCGTTCATAATTTTGTCCAGTGACATAGAATTATTCCCCCTCCCTATGCTCACTAAGCTGTATTTCAAGACCTCGGATTTTATCCCTTACCTCTGCAGCTTTCTCAAATTCCTCTTTCTGTACGTATTGTTTCAGAATAAGTTTTAGTTCATCTAATTCTTTCTTTAAGTGGATATTTCCTTCTATACGTTCCGGAATTTTTCCACAATGTTCTGTATGCCCACCGTGAAGGCGTTTTAATAATGGCTTTAAATGCTCCTTAAATGTATCGTAACAAGAAGAACAGCCAAAACGTCCGACTTTTGTAAATTGTTCATATGTCATCTTACAATCTGGACACCTTACTATATCTGCATTTGAAAATCCATTTTTTCCTTCTTCAAACATTGTTGATTCACCGTGTAATAAACCAGCAAATAAATCATGAAATGAAAAGTTAGACTGCGATGATTGAAAGAAAGACGTATAGCCACTTTGCTCTGCACATTGCTCACAAAGATGAACTTCCGCCTTCTTCTCGTTAATTACTTTTGTATAATGTAAAGTTGCTGGTCTTATGTTACAGTTTTGACAAGTCATCACTATCCCCACCTTTACAACAGGAACGCTCTATCTCATGATACTTTTCATACATTACTAGATTGTTCGCTTTCCTGAATCCATTTAAATAAAAGTGCATGTTCTTTTTCAAAACTTCTACAATATTTAACTGCTTTATCTTAGTTATCAATCTTTTACAAAAGTTATATTTATTTATATTTCAGTGTTCTTAACATTGCGCATAATATTCGAGCCCTAAGTTCATCTCGAGAAGGAACATCCATTGATAATACAGAACGGTCTATTACACTTAACATCAGTTTCGCTTCACGATTTGTTATGATTCCCTCTTCTATTAAACGTATAATCATACTTTCTGCATTCCCTTGCGCAACGCTATGATCAATCATATGAAGCATTTGATCAATAATGTCTATATCATCATGCAGTTTGACTTTTATAATGCGAATGTAACCTCCTCCACCACGTTTACTTTCTACTACAAATCCTCTTTCTAACGTAAAACGGGTATTGATTACATAATTGATTTGAGATGGTACGCACTCGAATCGATCCGCAATCTCATTTCTCTTGATTTCAATCACATTATTATTACTTAAGTCAATAACTTGCTTTAGATATTGCTCAATGATATCAGATATATTTCTCATTTATCCGCCACCTTTATTGACTTTGACTATCTTTGACTTTAATTATATACGTATTAATAAAATTTGCAACTCTTTTGCTTATTCACTATCCTAGCCACATTCCCTTGTATTTAAACAAAATATGAATACTTTAAACACATTTTTTATTACTATGGATTATAAAATAAAACACGAAAAAACACGAGTCATTTGACTCGTGTTTTAGTTGCTTGGCGACGTCCTACTCTCACAGGGACAAGGTCCCAACTACCATCGGCGCTAGAGAGCTTAACTTCCGTGTTCGGTATGGGAACGGGTGTGACCTCTCTGCCATCATCACCAAACTATGAAGGCATATTCCTTCAAAACTAGATAACATTTGCTACATATTATATGGTTAAGTCCTCGATCTATTAGTATTCGTCAGCTCCACATGTCACCATGCTTCCACCTCGAACCTATCAACCTGATCATCTTTCAGGGATCTTACTAGCTTACGCTATGGGAAATCTCATCTTGAGGGGGGCTTCATGCTTAGATGCTTTCAGCACTTATCCCTTCCGCACATAGCTACCCAGCTATGCCCTTGGCAGAACAACTGGTACACCAGCGGTGCGTCCATCCCGGTCCTCTCGTACTAAGGACAGCTCCTCTCAAATTTCCTACGCCCACGACGGATAGGGACCGAACTGTCTCACGACGTTCTGAACCCAGCTCGCGTACCGCTTTAATGGGCGAACAGCCCAACCCTTGGGACCGACTACAGCCCCAGGATGCGATGAGCCGACATCGAGGTGCCAAACCTCCCCGTCGATGTGGACTCTTGGGGGAGATAAGCCTGTTATCCCCGGGGTAGCTTTTATCCGTTGAGCGATGGCCCTTCCATGCGGAACCACCGGATCACTAAGCCCGACTTTCGTCCCTGCTCGACTTGTAGGTCTCGCAGTCAAGCTCCCTTATGCCTTTGCACTCTACGAATGATTTCCAACCATTCTGAGGGAACCTTTGGGCGCCTCCGTTACACTTTAGGAGGCGACCGCCCCAGTCAAACTGCCCACCTGACACTGTCTCCCGGGTCGATAAGACCCGTAGGTTAGAATTTCAATACAGTCAGGGCGGTATCCCACCAGCGCCTCCACCGAAGCTAGCGCTCCGGTTTCAATGGCTCCCGCCTATCCTGTACAAACTGTACCAAAATTCAATATCAGGCTACAGTAAAGCTCCACGGGGTCTTTCCGTCCTGTCGCGGGTAACCTGCATCTTCACAGGTACTATAATTTCACCGAGTCTCTGGTTGAGACAGTGCCCAAATCGTTACACCTTTCGTGCGGGTCGGAACTTACCCGACAAGGAATTTCGCTACCTTAGGACCGTTATAGTTACGGCCGCCGTTTACTGGGGCTTCAGTTCAGAGCTTCGCTTACGCTAACCCCTCTCCTTAACCTTCCAGCACCGGGCAGGTGTCACCCCCTATACTTCGCCTTACGGCTTCGCAGAGAGCTGTGTTTTTGCTAAACAGTCGCTTGGGCCTATTCACTGCGGCTTTCCGTTAAGAAAGCACCCCTTCTCCCGAAGTTACGGGGTCATTTTGCCGAGTTCCTTAACCAGAGTTCTCTCGCACACCTTAGGATTCTCTCCTCGCCTACCTGTGTCGGTTTGCGGTACAGGCACCTTTTATCTCGCTAGAAGCTTTTCTTGGCAGCGGGGAATCAAAGACTTCGCTCCATAAGGAGCTTCCCCATCACAGCTCAGCCTTCACGATAAGCGGATTTGCCTACTTATCAGCCTAACTGCTTGGACGTGCACAACCAATCGCACGCTTCTTCTATCCTTCTGCGTCCCTCCATTGCTCAAACGATAAAGAGGTGGTACAGGAATATCAACCTGTTGTCCATCGCCTACGCCTGTCGGCCTCGGCTTAGGTCCTGACTAACCCTGAGCGGACGAGCCTTCCTCAGGAAACCTTAGGCATTCGGTGGACGGGATTCTCACCCGTCTTTCGCTACTCATACCGGCATTCTCACTTCTAAGCGCTCCACCAGTCCTTCCGGTCTGACTTCACTGCACTTAGAACGCTCCCCTACCACTGATACCATTGGTATCAATTCGCAGCTTCGGTGGTGTATTTAGCCCCGGTACATTTTCGGCGCAGAGTCACTCGACTAGTGAGCTATTACGCACTCTTTAAATGGTGGCTGCTTCTAAGCCAACATCCTAGTTGTCTAAGCAACTCCACATCCTTTTCCACTTAATACACACTTTGGGACCTTAGCTGGCGATCTGGGCTGTTTCCCTCTTGACTACGGATCTTATCACTCGCAGTCTGACTCCTAAGGATAAGTCATTGGCATTCGGAGTTTGACTGAATTCGGTAATCCGATGAGGACCCCTAGTTCAATCAGTGCTCTACCTCCAAGACTCTTACACTTAAGGCTAGCCCTAAAGCTATTTCGGGGAGAACCAGCTATCTCCAGGTTCGATTGGAATTTCTCCGCTACCCACACCTCATCCCCGCACTTTTCAACGTGCGTGGGTTCGGGCCTCCATTCAGTGTTACCTGAACTTCACCCTGGACATGGGTAGATCACCTGGTTTCGGGTCTACGACCACGTACTAAACGCCCTATTCAGACTCGCTTTCGCTGCGGCTCCGCCTCTTCAGCTTAACCTCGCACGGGATCGTAACTCGCCGGTTCATTCTACAAAAGGCACGCCATCACCCATTAACGGGCTCTGACTATTTGTAGGCACACGGTTTCAGGATCTCTTTCACTCCCCTTCCGGGGTGCTTTTCACCTTTCCCTCACGGTACTGGTTCACTATCGATCACTAGGGAGTATTTAGCCTTGGGAGATGGTCCTCCCAGATTCCGACGGAATTTCACGTGTTCCGCCGTACTCAGGATACATTCAAGAGAGAACGAAGTTTCGACTACGGGGTTGTTACCCTCTACGACGGACCTTTCCAGGTCGCTTCGTCTACCTCGTTCCTTTGTAACTCCGTATAGAATGTCCTACAACCCCAAGAGGCAAGCCTCTTGGTTTGGGCTATGTTCCGTTTCGCTCGCCGCTACTCAGGAAATCGCATTTGCTTTCTCTTCCTCCAGGTACTTAGATGTTTCAGTTCCCTGGGTCTGTCTTCCATACCCTATGTATTCAGGTAAGGATACCATACCATTACGTATAGTGGGTTTCCCCATTCGGAAATCTTCGGATCAAAGCTTACTTACAGCTCCCCGAAGCATATCGGCGTTAGTCCCGTCCTTCATCGACTCCTAGTGTCAAGGCATCCACCGTGCGCCCTTTCTAACTTAACCAAACTAAAAATTAAAAAATATGAGCTACACTGTTATCTAGTTTTCAAAGAACATACATTTATATATGAGAGATAGTTCTCTCAAAACTGAACAAAACGAAACACGGAAACTTATATTGATGAACAGCGTTCATCAATTCTCCATAGAAAGGAGGTGATCCAGCCGCACCTTCCGATACGGCTACCTTGTTACGACTTCACCCCAATCATCTGTCCCACCTTAGGCGGCTGGCTCCAAAAAGGTTACCCCACCGACTTCGGGTGTTACAAACTCTCGTGGTGTGACGGGCGGTGTGTACAAGGCCCGGGAACGTATTCACCGCGGCATGCTGATCCGCGATTACTAGCGATTCCAGCTTCATGTAGGCGAGTTGCAGCCTACAATCCGAACTGAGAACGGTTTTATGAGATTAGCTCCACCTCGCGGTCTTGCAGCTCTTTGTACCGTCCATTGTAGCACGTGTGTAGCCCAGGTCATAAGGGGCATGATGATTTGACGTCATCCCCACCTTCCTCCGGTTTGTCACCGGCAGTCACCTTAGAGTGCCCAACTTAATGATGGCAACTAAGATCAAGGGTTGCGCTCGTTGCGGGACTTAACCCAACATCTCACGACACGAGCTGACGACAACCATGCACCACCTGTCACTCTGCTCCCGAAGGAGAAGCCCTATCTCTAGGGTTTTCAGAGGATGTCAAGACCTGGTAAGGTTCTTCGCGTTGCTTCGAATTAAACCACATGCTCCACCGCTTGTGCGGGCCCCCGTCAATTCCTTTGAGTTTCAGCCTTGCGGCCGTACTCCCCAGGCGGAGTGCTTAATGCGTTAACTTCAGCACTAAAGGGCGGAAACCCTCTAACACTTAGCACTCATCGTTTACGGCGTGGACTACCAGGGTATCTAATCCTGTTTGCTCCCCACGCTTTCGCGCCTCAGTGTCAGTTACAGACCAGAAAGTCGCCTTCGCCACTGGTGTTCCTCCATATCTCTACGCATTTCACCGCTACACATGGAATTCCACTTTCCTCTTCTGCACTCAAGTCTCCCAGTTTCCAATGACCCTCCACGGTTGAGCCGTGGGCTTTCACATCAGACTTAAGAAACCACCTGCGCGCGCTTTACGCCCAATAATTCCGGATAACGCTTGCCACCTACGTATTACCGCGGCTGCTGGCACGTAGTTAGCCGTGGCTTTCTGGTTAGGTACCGTCAAGGTGCCAGCTTATTCAACTAGCACTTGTTCTTCCCTAACAACAGAGTTTTACGACCCGAAAGCCTTCATCACTCACGCGGCGTTGCTCCGTCAGACTTTCGTCCATTGCGGAAGATTCCCTACTGCTGCCTCCCGTAGGAGTCTGGGCCGTGTCTCAGTCCCAGTGTGGCCGATCACCCTCTCAGGTCGGCTACGCATCGTTGCCTTGGTGAGCCGTTACCTCACCAACTAGCTAATGCGACGCGGGTCCATCCATAAGTGACAGCCGAAGCCGCCTTTCAATTTCGAACCATGCAGTTCAAAATGTTATCCGGTATTAGCCCCGGTTTCCCGGAGTTATCCCAGTCTTATGGGCAGGTTACCCACGTGTTACTCACCCGTCCGCCGCTAACTTCTTGAGAGCAAGCTCTCAATCCATTCGCTCGACTTGCATGTATTAGGCACGCCGCCAGCGTTCATCCTGAGCCAGGATCAAACTCTCCAATAAAGTTAGTTTGTCTAGCATCTAAAAAATAAAAATTGACGTTTCACGTTGTTTGTTTCGTTCAGTTTTCAAAGAACTAATGGTGGAGCCTAGCGGGATCGAACCGCTGACCTCCTGCGTGCAAGGCAGGCGCTCTCCCAGCTGAGCTAAGGCCCCAAACAAGTATCGGGAAGACAGGATTTGAACCTGCGACCCCCTGGTCCCAAACCAGGTGCTCTACCAAGCTGAGCCACTTCCCGAAAGAAAACGCGCCCGAGAGGAGTCGAACCCCTAACCTCTTGATCCGTAGTCAAACGCTCTATCCAATTGAGCTACGGGCGCATATGGTGCCGAGGGCGGGGGTCGAACCCGCACGGTGGTCACCCACCGCAGGATTTTAAGTCCTGTGCGTCTGCCTGTTCCGCCACCCCGGCATGTCATATTGAAAATTGGAGCGGAAGACGGGATTCGAACCCGCGACCCCAACCTTGGCAAGGTTGTATTCTACCACTGAACTACTTCCGCAAGACATGTTTGAGATATTTTATTAAAAGTGCGGGTGAAGGGAGTCGAACCCCCACGCCAAAGGCGCTAGATCCTAAGTCTAGTGCGTCTGCCAATTCCGCCACACCCGCATATTTCATTAAAATGGTGAGCCATGAAGGATTCGAACCTTCGACCCTCTGATTAAAAGTCAGATGCTCTACCAACTGAGCTAATGGCTCTCAAAATTAAAACTGGTGCCGACTAGAGGACTTGAACCCCCAACCTACTGATTACAAGTCAGTTGCTCTACCAATTGAGCTAAGTCGGCTAAATGGTGGAGGATGACGGGATCGAACCGCCGACCCCCTGCTTGTAAGGCAGGTGCTCTCCCAGCTGAGCTAATCCTCCGTTTGCCTGGCAACGTCCTACTCTCACAGGGACAAGGTCCCAACTACCATCGGCGCTAGAGAGCTTAACTTCCGTGTTCGGTATGGGAACGGGTGTGACCTCTCTGCCATCATTACCAGACTGTATTCATTTAAGACAAGAATTATTGTAACTCATTTAACTTCTAAAGTCAACAAGTTTTTTTATATTCTTTCAAAACTAGATAACATTGCTTCATATTATATGGTTAAGTCCTCGATCTATTAGTATTCGTCAGCTCCACATGTCACCATGCTTCCACCTCGAACCTATCAACCTGATCATCTTTCAGGGATCTTACTAGCTTACGCTATGGGAAATCTCATCTTGAGGGGGGCTTCATGCTTAGATGCTTTCAGCACTTATCCCTTCCGCACATAGCTACCCAGCTATGCCCTTGGCAGAACAACTGGTACACCAGCGGTGCGTCCATCCCGGTCCTCTCGTACTAAGGACAGCTCCTCTCAAATTTCCTACGCCCACGACGGATAGGGACCGAACTGTCTCACGACGTTCTGAACCCAGCTCGCGTACCGCTTTAATGGGCGAACAGCCCAACCCTTGGGACCGACTACAGCCCCAGGATGCGATGAGCCGACATCGAGGTGCCAAACCTCCCCGTCGATGTGGACTCTTGGGGGAGATAAGCCTGTTATCCCCGGGGTAGCTTTTATCCGTTGAGCGATGGCCCTTCCATGCGGAACCACCGGATCACTAAGCCCGACTTTCGTCCCTGCTCGACTTGTAGGTCTCGCAGTCAAGCTCCCTTATGCCTTTGCACTCTACGAATGATTTCCAACCATTCTGAGGGAACCTTTGGGCGCCTCCGTTACACTTTAGGAGGCGACCGCCCCAGTCAAACTGCCCACCTGACACTGTCTCCCGGGTCGATAAGACCCGTAGGTTAGAATTTCAATACAGTCAGGGCGGTATCCCACCAGCGCCTCCACCGAAGCTAGCGCTCCGGTTTCAATGGCTCCCGCCTATCCTGTACAAACTGTACCAAAATTCAATATCAGGCTACAGTAAAGCTCCACGGGGTCTTTCCGTCCTGTCGCGGGTAACCTGCATCTTCACAGGTACTATAATTTCACCGAGTCTCTGGTTGAGACAGTGCCCAAATCGTTACACCTTTCGTGCGGGTCGGAACTTACCCGACAAGGAATTTCGCTACCTTAGGACCGTTATAGTTACGGCCGCCGTTTACTGGGGCTTCAGTTCAGAGCTTCGCTTACGCTAACCCCTCTCCTTAACCTTCCAGCACCGGGCAGGTGTCACCCCCTATACTTCGCCTTACGGCTTCGCAGAGAGCTGTGTTTTTGCTAAACAGTCGCTTGGGCCTATTCACTGCGGCTTTCCGTTAAGAAAGCACCCCTTCTCCCGAAGTTACGGGGTCATTTTGCCGAGTTCCTTAACCAGAGTTCTCTCGCACACCTTAGGATTCTCTCCTCGCCTACCTGTGTCGGTTTGCGGTACAGGCACCTTTTATCTCGCTAGAAGCTTTTCTTGGCAGCGGGGAATCAAAGACTTCGCTCCATAAGGAGCTTCCCCATCACAGCTCAGCCTTCACGATAAGCGGATTTGCCTACTTATCAGCCTAACTGCTTGGACGTGCACAACCAATCGCACGCTTCTTCTATCCTTCTGCGTCCCTCCATTGCTCAAACGATAAAGAGGTGGTACAGGAATATCAACCTGTTGTCCATCGCCTACGCCTGTCGGCCTCGGCTTAGGTCCTGACTAACCCTGAGCGGA
>NZ_JBBOVB010000001.1:32500-80000 GCF_038006365.1 Bacillus sp. FSL L8-0152 | reverse complement strand
TACTCAACTAGAAAAACTGCCAGCAACTAACTGGCAGTTCTTCTTTCTTTCACGTAATTATAGGAAGTGTGTAGAAGAATGTCAATCTTCTCCGTCCTCCTTATTAACCAACGTAAATTGTTTGTTGTTTCGCCTCTACTTCTTCTACAAATGCACCTAATACATTCGCAAGGTCTTCACGCGTGTTGCAAGTATTGATACCATTACGCACACTCGCATTACCACGAACACCTTTTAAATACCAAGCCGCATGCTTTCTCATCTCTCTTACAGCAACATTTTCGTTCTTTAAATCGATAAGACGATCTAGATGCAACATACATACATCAATTTTCTCACGGACTGTTGGTTCCGGCATTAATTCACCTGTCTCTAAATACTTTACCGTACGATAAATCATCCATGGATCCCCAAGAGCTGCACGACCAATCATAACACCATCTACACCAATCTCATCAAGCATACGCTTCGCATCTTGCGGTGTTTCTACATCACCATTTCCGATAACCGGGATATTCACAGCTTGCTTTACTTGTTTAATGATATCCCAATCTGCTTTCCCTTCATACATTTGCACTCGCGTACGTCCGTGAACCGCCACAGCTTGTCCGCCAGCACGCTCAACAGCTCTAGCATTTTCTATTGCGAAAATATGTTCTTCATCCCAACCGATACGCATTTTAACCGTAACCGGCTTTTCAACAGCATCTACAACCGCTGCTACCATTTCGTATATTTTATTTGGATCTAGAAGCCACCTTGCCCCCGCATCACATTTAACGATTTTCGGTACTGGGCAACCCATATTAATATCAATAATGTCTGCTGTCGTATATTTATCTACGTATTTCGCAGCATCTACAAGCGTTTCTTTCTCTCCACCGAAAATTTGTAAACTTAATGGTTTTTCTCTCTCATCAATATATAACATATCTAATGTTCTTTTGTTATTCAGTAATATTGCCTTATCACTTACCATTTCAGCACAAACTAAACCTGCACCAAATTCTTTAACTGTTAAACGGAATGCAGAGTTACAAACTCCCGCCATCGGTGCTAATACAACCGGATTTTTCATCTCAATATTTGCAATCTTTAACAATCAACCTACTCCTTCCTGCACAGTCACTTTGGCATTAATTCATCTATCGAAACATTTAACGCCTTAGCAACTTCTACTACAAAATCTTGAGAAGGCGATCGATTCCCTCTCTCAACTTCACCTAAAACAGATACTGATACCCCTAATTCTTTAGCAAAACCTTCTTGCGTGTAGCCTTTTAGCTTTCGAAAAGCACGAATGCGTCTTCCCCATTTTTCTGCTTCCATACCGTTACTCCCTCTCGCCTTTTCATTTCTTCTACTTGTGAACGTGAAATGTTTTGTTTTATATCTTGATTAATCTCTAACAACGGAACGATAACAAAAGCTCTTTCGAACATCCGCGGATGCGGAACAATAAGATTCTCTGCTTCAATATTCTCTTGATTATAAAGTAAAATGTCAAGGTCGATAGTCCTCGGCCCCCACCTAATTTCCCTTTTTCTTCCTAGGTCATTTTCTACTTTTTGTGTTACTTTCAATAATTCTTGCGGTGATAAATTGGTAGAAATTTTTATAACTAAATTTAAAAAACAACTTTGGTCAGTATAGCCAACTGGATCAGTTTCATACACTGACGAAACATCATCAACTTGAATATACGGACTTTTATTTAAAAACTGAATGGCTTCAGTTAAATACGTATAACGCTCTCCAATATTTGACCCTAATGCAATGTACGCTATATTATTCATGGACGTTCTCTCGTAATTTCTACTGCTACAGCGCGATAATGGCCCGGTATCGGCGGATCTGGTTTAATCACCTTAATTGTACACCGTGAAATCCTTTTATATTGCTTTAATATATCTGCAGCAATATTTTCAGCGATACTCTCCACAAGCTTATACTTTCTATCCTCAACAACTTTTCTACATAATTCGAAAAGCTCTCCATAATTGACAGAATGCTCTAAGTCATCACTTTCCCCTGCACGCTTTAAATCCAACTCCACCGTTAAGTCAACTTTAAATCTCTGACCTAATCTATTCTCCTCTGGAAACACACCATGATAACCATAAAATTCCATATCATGGATATAAATTTTATCCAATTACCTTACCCCCTTACCAATCATCGCATCCATCATTTTAGCCATACGCGCCATTTCTTTCACATCATGGACACGAACAAACTCACAGCCCTTTTCAATACCAAGACAAACAGTAGCTCCCGTTCCCTCAAGGCGTTCCTCTACTGGCAAATCTAATACGTGCCCAATAAAGGACTTTCTCGAAGTACCTAAGAGAACCGGATAACCTAGCACATTTAACTGTTCTAAATTACGCATCGCCTCTAAGTTCTGCTCCGGTGTTTTAGCAAAACCGATACCTGGATCTAAAATAATATTCTCATCTCGCACACCAGCATTTTTAGCAATTTTAATACTGTCATACAAATCAGCAATCATATCCGCCATTAAATTACGATAATTCATATTATCACGGTTATGCATTAAAATGATGGGTACATCATAATGGGCTGCGACTTCAGCAATTTTCGGCTCCGCCTTCGCCCCCCAAATATCATTAATAATATGAGCACCAGCCTCAATTGCTTGTTTTGCAACTTCAGCTTTATATGTATCGATAGATATAGGTAATTTTACTTCTTTTGAAACTGCTTGAATCATCGGGACGACTCGCTTTATTTCTTCTTCTACTGATACTTTAGCAAAACCTGGGCGAGTAGATTCGCCACCAATATCAATAATATGAGCACCTTCACCTTGCATTTCTTTTGCGTGACGTACCGCAGCATCTACCTCGTTGTAACTCCCACCATCAGAAAACGAATCTGGTGTTACATTTAAAATCCCCATAATTAATGTCTTTTCATTTAAATTCAATGTATATTCGCCGCAGCGTAAATCATAATCCCACTTCAAACTACACATCTCCTCTTCGTAATTCATTTCTGCTCCATAATTTCTCTCTTTGCATTCCATAAAGGTACATTAAACTTTTTGTAACCACTCCTACTTTACCCGGGAAATCCTGCGCTTCTATACGATAAAGCGGAACAATTTCTTGAATGGAGTTTGTTACGAAGACTTCATCCGCTGAAAGTAGCTCATCTTTTGTAAAGAAACCTTCCTTTACTTCTATATTTAATTCTTCAGCACTCTTTATAATAAACGCACGAGTGATACCATTTAAAATACCTGTCTCTAACGAAGGTGTATATAAAACATCACCTTTCACAAAAAATAGATTCGAAACAATACCCTCTGCAACATAACCTGCTTCAGTAAGGAAAATACCTTCCTTGCTCACAACATTTCCAATTTCACGCTTACCTAAAATATTATTTAAATAGTGATGAGACTTCAGGCGAAATGTCCCTTCCGGTGTATTTCGCACTTGTTTTAAAATAACACCTTCTTTTTCTACTACATCTCCTGGAGCTGTTAAAGGTTTTATAAAAACAATAACCGAAGGCTCTTCGTATATTTCCGTTTGTAATCCTATTTCATCTATACCTGCCGATACATTAAAACGTACATATGCATGCTTCAATTCATTCTTAGCGAGTAAATCTTTCAAAATAAGCATCACATCATTTTTTGTCATTGTCCATTTAATTTGCAATGTATCCAGCGCCTCTATTAAACGGTCATAATGATCATCCAATAAGAAAGGATGACCATTATAAATACGAAACGTTTCAAAAACTCCAAGACCATATAAATAACCATGATCATAAGGAGAAATCCTCGCTTCACTTGCTTCTACATACTGACCATTTACGTAAATTAACATAATGTCGCACTTGGACTGTATTTACGAATGAAATTCTGCAATAACTCTTTCCCATGAGAAGTCATAATAGATTCCGGATGGAATTGCACACCCTCTATCGGCAATGTCTTATGACGAAGTGCCATAATTTCCCCTTCCTCCGTCCAAGATGTTACCTCTAAGCAATCTGGTAACGTCTCTTTCTTAACAATAAGGGAATGATAGCGCGTCGCAGTAAACGGATTAGGAATATCCGAAAAAATCGTCTTTCCATCATGATGCATAAGCGAAGTTTTCCCATGCATTAATCGTTCTGCACGAACAACCTCTCCACCAAACACTTGTGCAATAGATTGATGCCCTAAACAAACTCCAAAAATCGGAATCTTCCCCGCGAAGTATTTAATAACTTCCATACTAATCCCCGCTTCATTAGGACTACATGGACCTGGAGAAATCATTAGAAAATCTGGTTTCATATTCTCGATATCTGAAATCGTCACTTCATCGTTACGTTTAACAACGAGCTCTTGTCCAAGTTCTCCAAGAAACTGCACTAAATTAAATGTAAAAGAATCATAATTATCAATCATTAATATCATTTCTCTCACCTAACCGTTTCTTCGCTACGTTCTTTTGCACGCCATAAAGCAATCGCCTTTTTTAACGACTCTTTATATTCGTTTTCCGGATTTGAATCAATTACAATTCCCGCCCCCGCTTGTACATGAGCTTTTCCATCTTTAGCAAGAAGTGTTCTAATTACAATATTCAATTCTGTATCTCCAGAATAACCAATCCAACCGATTGAACCTGTATAAATCCCTCGGCGAACAGGTTCTAATTCCTCAATAATTTCCATTGTACGTATTTTCGGGGCACCAGTAATTGTTCCACCAGGGAATACAGCCTTCACTAAATCAAAAGCATCTTTATCTTCTTCCACCTCACCACGCACATTAGAAACAATATGCATAACATGTGAGTATTTCTCAATTACCATAAATTCATCTACTTCTACAGTGCCATATTTACAAACACGCCCTAAATCATTTCTTTCTAAATCCACAAGCATTACATGCTCTGCTCTTTCTTTTTCGTTCTCAATTAATTCTCTTGCTAATTCTTCATCCTCTTGCTCATCCGCGCCTCTAGATCTCGTTCCAGCAATTGGTCTTGTACTTACTTCAGTTCCTTGTTTCTTAATTAACAACTCTGGCGATCCACTAACAATTTGAAAATCCCCAAGCTCCAGGTAACCCATATATGGAGATGGATTAATTTCACGAAGACTTGTATAAATTTCTAGTGGATGCGTTTGTAAAGTTCTTTCTTGTCTAGTCGACAAGTTTACTTGGAACACATCACCCGCTCCAATATATTCTTGAATACATTCAACTGCCTTCATAAAGCCTGTTTCTGTAAAGGCAACCGCTTCATTTTTCTTTTTAGGACGTTCAAACGGCATAGTCACTTCAGGCACTTCTGCCACCCAAAGATCCTTCCATTCATTTAAACGTTCTTCTGCTTCTGCATGCTTATCTACATAATGTGTAATAATCCACAATAGCTTTTCTTTTTGATCATAGACAAACACATCGTCAAATAATAAAAAGTATATATCGGGTATATTCAGATCATCCTCTGCAAGAGAAGGGAGTTTTTCGATATAACGGATACAATCATAACTAAAGTAGCCAATTGCACCACCTTGAAAAGGCGGGTACTCTGGATTGTAGTCTGTTTTCCATTTCTCCATATATTCTTGCATTAAATCTAATGGATTCCCTCTTTTTATTGTTTCCTTACCGCTTTCACTTATATGTAACTTTTCACCCTTCCCTTGGATTACCGCTACCGGGTTTAAACCCACTATGTTATAACGACCGCCACGTCCACTTTCCAGCAAAATATGTTGCGGCTTATCCTGAGAAAGAAATTTATATTGCTTAAAGAAATCTAACTGATATGGAATAGAAAGCGCTAAAGATTTTCTTCGTTGCATATCAACACCCCGTCTTCTTTTATCCCACCCTCTTAGATGAACCAGCTCCAACTACATAAGTTATTTATATAGAGATTGATTATACTCGAAGGCTAGTGAAAATAATTTAATTATACTACCTCTTATTTTACATGAAGTTTTCTAGTCATTCACTCTTTTCCTATTTCCAATCCAAAAAGAAAAAGCATCCTTTTTCAAGGATGCTTTTTCAATCGCATTTAATTATGATTCAAATTGATAAAGTGGTGTACTTAAATAACGTTCACCGTTACTCGGGATAATAACAAGTACCTTTTTCCCTTTACCTAACTTTTTCGCAACTTCTGTTGCTGCATAAATAACTGCGCCTGAAGAGATACCAACTAAAATACCTTCCTCTTTAGCCACTCTTCTCGCATATTCAAATGCTTGCTCTGTTTTCACTTGAATAATTTCATCATATACTTCTACATCCAACGTCTCCGGAACAAATCCCGCCCCAATTCCTTGGATTTTATGTGGACCTGGTTTCCCCCCAGATAATACTGGTGAATCTGCAGGTTCTACTGCATAAATTTTAATATCTTTATACGCTTCCTTCAGCACTTCACCAGCACCAGTAATCGTTCCACCTGTACCAATACCTGCAATAAACGCATCTAATTGGTCGCCCATTTGTTCAATAATTTCTGGACCTGTTGTTAAACGGTGAATTTCTGGATTTGATTGGTTTTTGAACTGTTGTGGTATAAAGTAGCCATGCTCTTTCGCTAATTCAGTCGCTTTACGAATTGCTCCACCCATCCCTTCAGGACCTGGAGTCAATACTAATTCAGCACCGTAAGCACGTAATAAATTACGACGCTCAATACTCATTGTTTCTGGCATTACTAAAATTGCATTATATCCTTTAGCAGCCGCTACCATCGCTAAACCAATCCCTGTGTTACCACTTGTTGGCTCAATGATTGTATCGCCCTCTTTTAACAATCCCTTTTTTTCAGCATCTTCAATCATAGCTAGTGCAATACGATCTTTAACGCTACTCCCTGGATTCATAAATTCTAGTTTTAAGTATATATCTGCGCTGTCTGATTCTACGATGCGGTTCAACTTAACGATCGGCGTTTTCCCGATTAATTCTGAAACTGATTGTGCCACTCGCATTCCTGTCACTCCTAACACCGAGTATTTTTATTGGTTTTATCTATATTTAGATTTTGTCAGAAAATTCCCTGTTTGTCAATCTATTCGGAGGGTTAATCCCCTTATTACAAATTCTCAATTAAATTTGTAATATCTTCTTTAGAGAACTTGTATCGTTCATTACAGAAATGACAATGAACTTCTGTTTCTTCTTCTTCTTCACGAATTTGCTCTAACTCTGTTTTACCTAAACTAATTAACACACTCTCAATACGTTCACGTGAGCACGTACAATTAAATTGAACATCCATTGTTTCTAATACTTTTACTTTATCTTCTCCAAGGACTGCATATAGTAGCTCTTCTGGAGAAAGACCTTGTTCGATCAATGTTGATACAGGCGGGATTTTTTGCAAACGATCTTCAATGAATGAAATTGTTTCTTCCTGTGCGCCCGGCATAATTTGAAGGATAAATCCACCCGCCGCTAATACGCTGTCATCTCCATTTACAAGTACACCCACACCAACAGAAGAAGGCGTCTGCTCAGAAACTGCGAAATAATACGTGAAATCTTCCCCTAGTTCTCCCGAAACGATTGGAGATTGACCGATAAACGGCTCACGCATACCAATATCTTTAATTACTGTTACAAACCCTTCTGTACCTACCGCTTGATATACACGTAATTTCCCTTGTTCCGTTCCTTCAAAATCAACATGTGGATTCGTTACGTAGCCACGTACATCCCCATTTGCATGAGCATCTACTAAGATAGGGCCAATCGGACCATTACCTTCTACCTTAATCGTTAACTTTTGATCACCTTTTAACATCGCACCCATCATTGTACCTGCAGTTAAAGAACGACCAAGTGCCGCCGAAGCTGTCCTCCATGTATCATGACGTCTTTGTGCCTCACTTACTGTATTCGTTGTACGTACACTATACGCACGTACTTCTCCATCAAACGCTAACGCTTTTACTAAATAATCTTTCATACTTATTTATTCACCTTTCTCATGCTGTAAATTTGCATTACGCTCATATAACATATACAAGCCTTTTAACGTTAAAAATGGATCTACAATATCAATTACATTCGATTCTTCTGAAATTAATTTCGCCAATCCACCTGTTGCAATAACTTTCGGTTCTTGTTTAGCTTCTTCTTTCATACGCTTAACAATACCTTCCACTTGTCCTACATAACCATAAAGAATACCTGATTGCATCGCACTTACTGTATTCTTCCCAACAACACTGCTCGGTTTTGTAATTTCAATACGAGGAAGTTTTGCTGCCCTACTATATAAAGCCTCTGCTGAAATCATAATTCCTGGCGTAATAACTCCACCCATATAATGCTTTTCTTCATTAATATAACAATATGTAGTAGCCGTACCAAAATCAACAATAATAAGTGGACTTCCATACAATTGGATTCCCGCTACTGCATTTACAATTCGATCTGCGCCTACTTCACGTGGATTTTCATATTTAATATTTAGCCCCGTTTTTATTCCAGGCCCTACTACAAGCGGTTTAATTTTAAAATATTTTTCACACATACGTTCTAAAGCGAACATAATTGGTGGTACGACTGAAGACACAATAATACCTTTCACATCTTCAAACGAAAGACCCTCATGATCAAGTAACTGTTTTACAAGCATTCCATATTCATCTTCTGTCTTATGACGATCTGTTTCCATGCGCCAATGCTGACGAAGTTCCCCCTCTTCAAACACGCCTAGTACAGCATTTGTGTTCCCTACATCCAATACAAAAATCATATTCTCACCACTTATCTTATTTAATCTATATTTGTGTAGTATGTATAAAACTTATAAAAACATCATATCACACATACTTATATAATCAGCTTTCCTATCCTCATCATTTTACAAAAAGATTGCTCTCTATTTCAATTTTTAATACTAGTTTTACTTAAATTACTTTATCCACTAAGCCCTTAATAGTAATTAACAAAAATCTTAACAAACAAAAAAGGAGTGACGATAGTCACTCCTTCATTTCTTACTTATCTTCTTTATCTTCATCGTCTTTCTTCATATTGATGTTTACTTTCACATCATCTGAAGATGTTGGACGCTCAGGTAATCTGCCATAATCATATAAATGATTAATTTGCTCTGCGTCTAATGTTTCTACTTCAAGTAACGTTTTCGCGATAATATCAAGCTTATCTCGTTTTTCAGTAAGAATATGTTTCGCACGAGCATAACATTCTTTAATAATTGTTTGCATTTCCACATCAATTTCATGTGCGATTGCATCACTGTAGTTTTGTTCTGAATGGAAGTCTCTTCCTAAGAATACCTGACCACCTTGTGAGCTACCAAATTGCATCGGTCCAAGCTTATCACTCATACCGAATTCCGTAACCATACGTCTTGCAATACCAGTTGCACGTTGGAAATCGTTGTGAGCACCTGTACTTGCTTCACCAAATACAATCTCCTCAGCTACTCGACCACCAAGTAAACCAGTGATTTTATCAAGTAACTCTGGCTTTGTCATGAAGTAACGATCTTCCTTCGGAAGCATTACCGCATATCCACCAGCCTGACCACGAGGGACAATTGTTACTTTATGAACGACATCAGCTTCATCAAGAACAACACCAATTACAGTATGGCCTGCTTCATGGAAAGCAACGATATTACGTTCTTTTTCAGAGATAACACGACTTTTCTTAGCTGGACCTGCAATAACACGATCCGTTGCTTCATCGATATCACTCATATCAATCTTCTTCTTATCTCGACGTGCAGCTACTAAAGCAGCTTCGTTTAATAAGTTTTCAAGATCCGCACCAGAGAATCCTGGTGTACGAGTCGCAATTGCTCTTAAATTAATATGCTCATCAAGCGGTTTATTACGCGCATGTACTTTCAGTACAGCTTCACGGCCATTTACATCTGGACGATCTACTGTAATTTGACGGTCAAAACGACCTGGACGTAATAACGCTGGGTCAAGAATGTCTGGACGGTTTGTCGCAGCAATGATAATAATACCTTCGTTTGCACCGAATCCATCCATTTCAACAAGTAACTGGTTCAATGTTTGCTCACGCTCATCATGACCACCACCAAGACCTGCGCCACGTTGACGACCTACTGCATCAATTTCATCAATGAAAATGATACAAGGAGCATTTTTCTTTGCATTTTCAAATAAATCACGTACACGTGATGCACCGACACCGACAAACATCTCTACAAAGTCAGAACCACTGATAGAGAAGAATGGAACGCCAGCCTCACCTGCAACAGCACGTGCTAATAAAGTTTTACCTGTACCTGGAGGTCCAACTAATAGGACACCCTTTGGAATACGGGCACCAACTTCAGAAAACTTACGAGGGTCTTTTAAGAATTCAACTACCTCGACAAGTTCTTGTTTCTCTTCATCCGCCCCAGCAACATCTCTGAAACGAACTTTTTTCTTTTCATCATTATATAACTTCGCCTTACTTTTCCCGAAGTTCATAACACGGCTACCGCCGCCTTGAGCCTGGTTTAATAAGAAGAAGAATAAAATGAAGATGATGACAAACGGAATGATTGAAGTAAAGAATGTTACCCAAGCACTTGTTTCTTCTGCTGGTTGATACTTAACTTCGGCACCTTTCGCTTTATCATTGATTTTCTTTTGTAATTCCTCAGTATTTGGTGCATAAGTAACAAATTGTTCTCCTTGGCTAGAGTTATTGAATTGTCCTTTTACCTCAAATACACCATTTTTCGGTTGAAGTTGCACATTACGCACTTCACCGCTTTCTAGTTTAGTAATGAATTTGTCGTAGCTAACTGATGTCGTTTTTTGTGTCGAACCATTAAAATAGCTCACGATTCCAATTACTACTAAGAATATCAGTAAATAAAAGATGGTATTACGGAAGATACGATTCATTCCTAACCTCCTCTCACGGCATAAACACTATAGTAAATCGTAACATAGAAAAACTTTCCTATACAATTGTAAAGCCTGTATTTAATTAATTTGAGTAAACGCTTGGTTTTAATACGCCTACATAAGGAAGATTACGGTACTGCTCTTTATAATCTAATCCATATCCTACTACAAATTCATGTGGAACAGTAAATCCAACATAATCCGCTTTCAGATCAACCTTACGGCCTGTTGGCTTATCTAATAATGTAACAATTTTTACAGACTTCGCTTTACGATATTTGAATAAGTCTACTAAGTAGCTTAGTGTAAGACCACTATCAATAATATCTTCGACGATTAAAATATCGCGACCTTCTACAGAAGTATCAAGATCTTTTAAAATTTTCACTTCGCCTGTTGAAACTGTAGAGTGACCATAACTAGATACAGCCATAAAATCCATTTCAAGATATGTATCTGTTCTCTTTAATAAATCTGCCATAAATGGCATTGCGCCTTTTAATACACCAATTGCAAGAGGTACTGTGTTTTTATAATCCTCTGCAATAACTGCACCTAGTTCGCGCACCTTTTCTTGTATTTGTTCTTCAGAAATTAATACTTTTTCGATATCTTGATTCATCATTTCATTATCCTCCCGGAAGACTCCTTGCTTTTGTAGTGAATAATCATATATTTACCCTTCTTTGCCATCTCTTTCGAAATTGCAAATGCAGATCGCTTCAACAAGGGTACCCAAATAATGTTCCCACTTGCATCACAAACGACCGGCCATTCTTCTCTTTTTTCTTTTGGTACTTTCGCTTCGATAAAAATAGCTTTTATCTTTTTCGTGCCATCCATACCTTGTATTGACATGCGATCTCCATTTTCCCTAGAACGAATACGAAGTGGATATGATATATCATTATACTTAGCAACAAATACTGTTTCATTCATGTTACTTGGTATATCTTCGCTCACCTCTGTTACAAATTCATCCCCGTTCAATAGTGTAATGGTCCCGGGTACTGATAAATCTTGCAAAAAAGGAGAGACAATTTCTTGTTTAAATCTAAAGCTACACTCCTCGTATGTGCGAACAATTTTCAAATCACCTGGAAAATCAAGTGAACCTGAAGGTTGTGTCCGCTTAAAAAACTCAATCACCTTGTCAATATGTATAGAAGAAAGAGAAGATGGAATCTTATATTCATAAAGATAGTTTAATATTAGTTGAATCCCTCTTCTTTGTAAAGGCATAGACATGGATTCAAAGGCAGGAATTGATAAGCTAATTTGTTTATCACTTTTTTTTGTAATTACTTTATTCATTTTCTCAAAAGCTAATTCCTGCAAATAAGCCTCATCCTCTTGCATCTGCACGCTAAATTTTTGGAATTTCTCATGCATTTGTGGATTTTCTTCTTTTAAGTGAGGAAGGACATATTTACGTAATCGATTCCTTGTATATACTTCCTTTTTATTACTCGGATCTATACGTGGAATTAAATTTAGCTTATTACAGTAATCAACAATTTCTTCCTTCGTTACCCCAAGTAACGGCCTAATTAAATATCCATTATGAAAAGGACGCTTCACTGCAATTCCTGCATATCCTTTCGGAGTACTCCCTCTTACAAGACGCATTAAAATTGTCTCGACTTGATCATCTCCATGATGTCCAAGAGCAACATATCTTGCATCATATTTCTTCATTATTCTTTCCAAAAATGCATATCTGCATTCTCTAGCAGCAACCTGTGCATTCATTCCGTATTGCTGTTGATATTGTGATACATTAATCCTTATCGTTTCACAAATAATTCCCAGTTCTTCACAAAGGTCCTGCACAAACTGTAAATCCTCATGAGATTCATCACCTCTAAACATATGATCCACATGAGCTACTACAATTTCCAACTGTTTTTCCGCTCTTTTTTCTAATAAATAATATAAAAGGGCTAACGAGTCAGGACCACCAGAAACTCCCACAACAATTGTTGAATCATTCTTTAATACATCATGCTGCTTTACAAAGTCATCTACTTTTTCAACAAATGTATCTTTCAACTTCGCAATCACCTTTCATTAAACAAGAACAGCAACGTTAGTTACCTTGTCTATAATGGTACAACTTTTACAAACATTGTGCAAAAAAAAGATATACAAAAATTACATTTTTATCTTACATCCTCCGTGTATATTCATAAAATCAATAACATTACCTTTTCCCACAAAAAAACCTAGGTATTCACCTAGGTTTTTAAAATCAAATTATAGATAAACATTCCACTTATATTTTACTGCGCCTGCATTCCTACAATCGGAATCGTAGCCCACTTCGGCATATTTTTCTTCACTTTTGCCACCACAATAGTCATATCATCATTTATATAACCATCACAAGAGCGAATCACTTCTTCCATAATGATATCAGCAATTTCTTGCGGGTCTTCGGTTTGCAATTCTTTAATTTTCCGCTTCATCCATAATTCATGATTCTCTACATGCTGCGCGCCCTCAAAAATCCCATCGCTCATCATAATAAGGATATCGCCCGTTTTTAATTGTTCACCCACCACATCAACTTCAACATCTTCGATGATTCCCATCGGTAAATTACTTGCTTCAATTTTCAAAATATTATTCGCGCGTTTAACAAAACTCGGCGTTGATCCAATCTTTAAAAACCTAGCACTCGCATCCCGCAAATCTACCATAGCTAAATCTAATGTTGTAAACATCTCTTCTGTCGTTCTCAAAGAAAGGATTGAATTGATAGACTTAATAGCTATTTCTTCATCAATACCCGATTGGAGTATTTTTTGTAATAATTTCACCGTTTCCTTACTTTCCATATGAGCTCTTTGCCCATTACCCATACCATCACTAATCGCAAGTGCGTATTTACCAACACTTAAATCCATCATCGCATAAGAGTCACCCGAAACAAACCCACCGCCTTTTGCGGCTGTAGCCAATCCTGTATCAAGAGAATACGTCTTCGCCGAACCAAATGATATTAAACTGTGACCATTCGGATAAGAAGACTTTTCTTCATGTTTAACGACAATATTTTCTTTAAGGATATCCGAAAGCATCGGTGCAACTAACTTTTCACATTCACCATGTTCATTAGATGCAACTGGAATCAACATTTCAATATCAATACTTCCTCTATCTAAACAATAAATATCAACATGCTCTACTTCGACACCAAAATCACGGAACGCTTGCATAATCTGCTCTTCCTGCACTTGATGATTTTCACGCTCTCGTTGTATCTCCTTAGCAAAATCTTCCATAACTTTTGATACACCTAATAGTTGCTCCGCTACTATTCTACGATTTTCCTTCATTTGTTTTCGCAATTTTTGTCCCTCATAGAAGTGATCTAATTCACCCGCTACTAAATCCGTCACTTTTTTCCCTCTCACACAATGCTTGTCCCACTCACGAACTAATTTACGATTATGTTGCAGGGTTCCTTCTTCCGTTTCATTCATTATTTGTTTCATATAATCGTACGTTTTATCGAAATTCACTACCCAGCATTGATCCTTTTTAAAGCACGTTTGACATGTTTTCGCAGTAATTGTACTCAAAAACAAATCTGCTTCTGTCTCTTTATCTTCTTCCTCTACATACCCATATACAGAAAAACTATTAGATAAAGCAGCAAATACATTTGCGAATTGGTTGATTTTGTTCGCTGTAACATCACGCATCCTTCTTAAATATTGTTGTTGATCTTGCGAATGCTCTTGTGTACCTGGCATAAATTTAGCAATACGATCCAAAACAAGCTTTGGCGTTAATAAGAAGATAGCAATCGCTACACCTGACTCAATTAAAGTTGTTACAATATTTGTCTGCTTGTCTACATATAATGTAATTAAGCTTGTCCCTATTAATAAACCTAAACTAACACCTAAACGCTTCCCTTCTTTTAACAACCCACCAAGTAATCCAGAAAAAGCGAGAAGGCTAAGCTGAGACAAACTAGACACATTTGCTAAACTTAATATCAATCCTGTTACGACCCCCACTGTAGATCCTGTAGCAGCACCCGCAATAAATGCAAATACTAGTACTAAATACCTTGTAAAAATATGTTGAATAGAAGCATCATATACAAACCAATCTGTTGTACCCGTTAAAACAGATGCTAGTAATATAATCAAACAAACAATTTCTTCTGTCTCTAAAGCCTGTTGTTTTCCTTTCCTTTCCACTAAAAGCGGGACACTTTGTAAAAATATCATAGTTAATACGAAACTAAGCCCAGCCTCAATGGTACTAACGAGTAAATCGTACATGGTGACAGTTTGTTGCGCAAAATATACAACAACTAAGTGTGCGGTTAATGCGGAGATAAATACTTGAAATGGAACAAGTCCAACGGTTTTACGTGTAAATCTACTAAAGAAGATATTATAAATGAAGAAAGTAAAGATAGATGCAAAAGTAAAAAACAAATTATCTATCGAGACTGAAAGAGCTCCTCCCATTAGAGCTAAAAATGCTAGCGGCATCTTATCCCGCTTCATAACATAAACAGCAGCAAAAAACGGTAGTGCAAACGGTAAAATATTTGTTAATATATATGCTCTTCCCAAAAGAAAACCAATAACAACAATAATAAATCCCCATCTAAAGAAAACTTGTTCGAATTTCATTCGCAACTTACTCGTCCACTTTATTCCTCCAAGCTGACTCTCATTCATTGCCAATGCACTTGTATTCATAGTATTCCTTCCTGCTTTAGGCATATTTTTAACACCACCTGCATAGTTTAATTACTGTCATTATAAAAGATGATTGTTGGGATTTTTGTCAAAACAACAGTTTTCACTTTTATAATCGTTCGACTTTTTATTCGAAATAACTCTACAGATATACACGGTATGTAAGTTATCCTTGATTTTTTAATTAAATATTCAGAAAATATAGGGTGATTTTGTAGAAGTGTTGTATGTCTTAATCCATTTAACAAAAAAAGATCATGCAAATTTGCATGATCTTTTTAGATGACCCGTACGGGATTCGAACCCGTGTTACCGCCGTGAAAGGGCGGTGTCTTAACCACTTGACCAACGGGCCGTTAAAATAAATATAGCGGCGGAGGGGATCGAACCCCCGACCTCACGGGTATGAACCGTACGCTCTAGCCAGCTGAGCTACACCGCCATGTCGTCTTATTTAACGGACAATTAGTATCTTACATCAGATATTATTTAAAGTCAACACATCTTGAAAACTTTTTTAAAATATATTTTCACATATAAAAAAGCACCCTGAGCCATCACTCTGGGTACCTCTCTATATGTTAAAAACTAAACGGCCTTATTATCCGCGACGTGCGCCACGGCCACCACGTTTAGACTCTGTGTTACGCTTTAAAGAAGTTAAACGATCTTCGCTATCCTTTAAGAAGCGTGCCATCTTTTGCTCAAATGTTTCTTTTGGAGCTCGGTCGTTACCGCCACCACGATTATCTCTGTTGAAAGAGCGATTATTACGTTGTGGACGTCCAGAACGTTGTTGATCACCACCGCGTTGGTATTCACCGCGTGGACGATCTCCTTCTGTTTTTTCACGTTCTTTCGCTTTTTTGATAGATAAACCAATCTTTCCATCTTTTTCAACATTAATAACTTTTACTTCTACTTGGTCGCCCACTTTTAAGTGATCGTTAATATCTTTTACATAGTTATCAGCAACTTCACTAATATGAACAAGACCAGTTAAGCCTTCTGGCAGCTCCACAAAAGCCCCAAAATTTGTAATACCTGTTACTTTACCCTGTAACTTGCTGCCTACCTCGATTGACATAAAAAAAATGCTCCTCCTTAGTGGTTAAAAAGTCAAATTTTACTTTATTATATATAATCCTAAAATATAGTGTCAATAAGACATACTCTACTTCGAAACAGGAAAAATTATCTCCCCTTTACCAGAGAAGAAATAATCCCTTCTAGCAATCTTTAATACGTACTCTTCATCATTTAACTTTTGAACTTCGTCTTTTAGACTTTTTTCTTTATTCGTTAATGAATCCAGTTCTTTTTTCATGTCCTTAACTTTTGCTTCTTTTGCTTTAATGGAACTGTTTTGTTGATAAAACGTTACACTAATACTCGCAATAATTGTAAAAGTAAAGACAAGAAAAACCGCTAAACGGCGATAAAGTCGCTTCCTGTTCTCATCCGTTTGTATTATATGCTCTTTAACAGGATTTGGACTCTGTTTTTCGATTGTTCTTTGTCTCAGTTCCCTCATTTCCGAGGTCCCCCTAACTTCTTTTTTATACGCTCCCATATTTGGAAGATATGTCCCTTCAATTTTGCTATATATTGCAGGAACCCTATATGTTTCACTATAAAAAGTTTAACACGATTAGGGAGAAGTTTCCATATGAGCGAAGCAATAAATCGAACAGGCCAGAAAAAAACTTTCCATATGAAAAGTAATATCCAAATCACAATTTTCCATAACACATGTCCAATTGAAAGCAGTATACGAAATAAGAATAATATAAATGCAATAAATAGCTGCGCTATAATAATAACAGGTTTTATCATGAGTAGCTGTATAATTCGAACAAAAAAATATGTTGTTTGCATAAAAATATAGATGAGAAAATTTAACAGCTTCATGTATAGTGCTTTCAGTAAGCTTTGATATGCCGCAAAACCACATAACAATGCCAAAAACACATATATACGTAGTTCAGCTTCATTTACGAGAAGCAATACATAAAAGACGAATAATGCTTGGACAATCCAAAATAATATATCTTGTATAAATACAAGCCAACGTTTACGTTCTTGGCGCTTTAAAAAACGTTGATATGTATCTAAAGACGCTCCAATCCAAGCACCCATTCCAATCATTGAAAGCATTGTATACAACTGAATTGTTAGACTCATTTAAACAACTTACTAAAGAAACCTTTAGTTTTTTCTCCTTGATTTTCATCAATATACAGCATCTCATTAACTTTCCCTTTAATCGACACAATACCTTTTTCTACATCTAAATTTTTCATTTGTAAATTTTGACCACGAATCGTTAAAAAACCCATTACGGTCTCTAGCAAAAACTCTTCGCTATCAAAACTCTCTACCTGCTTCACACCGGTAATATCAATTATACGCCTGCCACGCATAATAATGTCATGTTCTACAGAAACATTTTGTTGATTAGAAGACGTAGGTGAGTAACCATTATTCACGTAAATCCCCCCATAGGTTTTTACTAGCTAATAGTAATGTATGAGGGGATACATGATTTTAGAACAAGCCTTCTTCCGCTTTTACTTTTTCTTCACGAACTAAGCTATACATATTTGCTGCATCTTCTTTTTTAGTTGTTTCTTTCAATTCATTTATTTTTACAGTCACTATTTTTTGACCAAAACGAATTGTTAATTCATCAGCTACTTTCACATCAGAACTCGCTTTTGCCACTTGACCATTAATAGATATTCTTCCTTGATCAGCTACTTCTTTCGCTAATGTTCTTCTTTTAATTAAACGTGACACTTTTAAAAACTTATCTAGACGCATATCAAATCCCCCTATTAACGCTCTGTTTGTTTCGCTTCTTCCCATAAAACATCTAACTGTTCTAATGATAAATCTTCCATCTCTTTATTCATTTCAGCTACTTTTGCCTCCATGTATAAAAAACGACCAGTAAATTTCTCATTAGTTGAACGTAACGCCTCTTCTGGATCTATTTTGTAATGACGGGCTATATTAACAAATGCAAATAGTAAATCACCAAACTCACCTAGCATCTTTTCCTCATCCATGTTTGTAACTTCTTGTTGGAACTCTTGCCATTCTTCCAAAGCTTTCTCTATCATCGGCTGCACATCAACCCAATCAAATCCAACCTTACCAGCTTTCTTCTGAATTTCAAAGGCGCGTAGTAACTGCGGCAAACTTTTAGGAACGCCATTTAAAACAGATTCTTTCACGAATCCTTTTTCTTGTTTTTTAATTTCTTCCCAATTGGCAATCACTTCATCAGCATTGTTTACATCCGTATTTCCAAATACATGTGGATGGCGACGAACCATTTTTTCAGATAGAGTTCGAATGATATCATCTATAGAGAACCAACCTTCATCTTCTCCGATTTGAGCATGAAGCATAACTTGTAATAATATATCACCTAATTCTTCTACTAAGTGATCATCATCCTCTTCATCAATTGCTTCCAACACCTCATAAGCTTCCTCAATTAAATATTTCTTTAATGATTGATGCGTTTGCTTTTTATCCCACGGACAACCATTTGGACCACGCAGGTCTGCAATAATTTCTCTAAGAACATCAAACTGTTGATACAAGGACGCACGCTCCTGAACAGGTGGCACGTACACACTTGTTAAATTATTCAATTCCGTTTCATGATCTAACATGTACAACGGTACCTTCTTTACTTGTTCAAATGAAGTTCCTGCAGCTGTTACGATATACACTTCATAATCATCTGGCAACATCTCCATTAATGTTAATTTCACATCAGATGCAACGAATGCATCATATACTTGGCAAAAGATTAAATGTTGACGTAATTCTAATTGCCCTCTTTCAAATGATGTAGCATCAAGTAATTGAAATCCTTCAATCGGATCAATTTTTAGGCTTGCAAACATAGGATCAAGGAAACTTTGTCCACCCTCAATTCGCACTTCAACATTTGAAACGTCTCCTTTTTCCAACAATAGCTGAACTGTTCTTTCTGCTACAAGTGGATGCCCCGGAACCGCATAGATAATTTCTGTACCTTCAGCTTGTTCTAGCAATTTATTCGCAATTGTTTCATATACAATTTCAAACGTATCATGTGCTTCATATACAGCATCAAAAGCCGTATATTGTATACCTTCTTTCTCCAATTCTTCTATAACCGGATGTTCCTTCGTTCTAACAAACAGATGGTCTGCTTCTTTTATTTTTCGATATACACCCATCGTTAGCTGATCTAATTCACCAGCACCTAAACCTAAAACAGTAATGATTCCACTCACAACCTGTCACCTCTATCCACTCTTCTTCAATGAACCTTCTTTTTTCTCTTGTTTCATAACAGTTCCTAATTCTTTTTTTGTAAATACACGTAATTTTAAAATAAAAAACATATATGTCAATCCGCCGATGGCTACACCTAACAACGCTTCAAGCGTCGCGCTCGCTCTATGTTCCGTATCAATTACTAATCCAGACATCTGCAACACACGCGTGAACATCATTAATACAAATCCCATACAGATACCACTAATTACTACACCTAACATATTTCGCTTATTGATAAGTGACCCTGATACAGCTCTCATAAGCAACAAACTATTTAGTCCAGAAATTATGATTAACGCACATAAAGTCGCTAAGGCTGCCCCTTTCACACCAAAATAAGGCATGAATATATAATTTAACGCTAACTTTAAGCAACCTCCAAATACAACAAATAATGCTGGCTTAAATGTTTGTCCCAACCCTTGTAAAATAGAAGCCGTCGTAATTGACAATGAACTAAATAAAATAGATAAAGATAAAATAGATAAAACATCTGATCCATCACTATTTTCAAACAACATAATATTCGTAGGTTGAATAATACAAGTTAGTCCAATAGCTGCTGCAAATCCAATAACAAATGTTATTTTCATTGCTAACTTTACCTTTTCTTGAATAAAGGAAAGATCTCCTCTTTCCTTCGCCGCTGTAATAATTGGAATAAGTGATAACGAGAAAGAAGTCGTCACAACAGTACCTAATTGCATTAGCGGAATACTTCTATCATAAACACCCTTTAATACTTTTGCACTTTCAGCCTGTTCTCCCGCACCAATAAGTAAAGTGTACAAGGACATTGAATCAGCCATCTGTATAAAAATAAGCACTAAATTACTAACACAAATCGCTAACCCCTGCCAAAAAAGGATTTTAATTATCTTCCTTTTACCCTTAATTCTCGCTACACGTTTAAAAAATATGGAACGAAAATCTCGACGCATATACAACATAAGTACAATAATCCCAATAAGTCCACCCGCAATTGAGCCTAACATAGCCCCTGCACCAACTGTATATAAATCAAATCCGTGAGCAATTAGGAATAGCGATAAAAATACAATAATAGAAACTCGAATTGTTTGTTCTATTACTTGCGAAACAGCCGTTGGCATCATATTATTGAACCCTTGAAAATACCCTCTTGCTACAGACAAAAACGGCATCAATAAGAACGAAAATGAAATAACACGTACCAACTTATCTAAGTGCATATCGCCCATAGCTATCGCGATTGTTTCGGCCCCAAAAAACAATGTAAAGAAACCTATAAAACCAATTCCTAATAAAAACCAAAAAGATACACAAATAATTTCTTCTGCTTCTCTCTGTTTTCCCCACTCTAGTCGTTCTGCAACCATTTTTGAAATGATAACAGGAAATCCATAAGTAGCTAAAATTAAACAAAATCCATAAAACGGGTAAATTTGTTGGTAAATATAAAAACCAATATCCCCTGCTATATTTTGATATGGAATACGGTAAAAAGCGCTTAATACTTTTGTAACAAAACTTGCAATCGTTAATATAATAGCCCCACGCCAAAAGGCTTGATACTTCTTCGCTTCCATACAAGAAAACTCCTTTTTCTATTCTCACCTCTCGTATTATATCATAAAGAAAAGTACAAACTCCCTTACCACCACGGGTAATACTAGGTCCCTACACGTTAAAAATATTCAATGAAAAAAGGTAGCAAAGCGCTACCTTCATTCAATATACATATATCTCCAAATAATTGATTTCTCAAAAAGAAAGATCATAATTAGGAAAGATTGCTACTTCTAAAATCAATATACCCTTACTGTTCCATTTGTTTCGCTAAGAAACTGGCAGCAGTATTAACCGCTTTATGCTCGATTTCGCTTATAATAGCTTCTTTTGAAAAAATAATGACGGCTCCAATTGGGTCTCCGTTTGCAACAATCGGTCCAACTGTATAAGAATGAACCTTTTCTGTTACACCATCGATAATGGAAATATCACTTTCGTCCGTCATAATAACAGACTTTCTTTCTTCCATCGTTTTTTCGATTAGATCGCCAACACTTTTATTTAAGTATTCTTTTTTCGATACGCCTGATACTGCGATGATAGAATCTCGGTCACAGACAAGCACATTATGTCCTAAGCTGTCATATAAAGCCTCAGCATATTCCTTTGCAAAATCACCTAGTTCACTAATTGGAGAATACTTCTTTAAAATTACTTCTCCATCGCGATCAACAAATATTTCTAGTGGGTCTCCTTCTCGAATACGTAAAGTTCTACGAATTTCCTTTGGGATTACTACCCTGCCTAAATCATCAATTCGACGTACGATTCCAGTTGCTTTCATTCTAATGCTGCCTCACTTTCTACTGATGATCAAAGTGGTGAATTTACCTGTTCATGTAAAAATCACCAACTGTTAGACATAGTATTTTACACATTAGTTCTTCTATGCACGTCGAATTGTATTTTTTTATCTTATTTTAGGCATTTATTACTTCTTTTTTCACATCTGGTAAGCCTTTTAATAAATTTTCAGCAATTGTTAACCACTTCGATGTCTCTAAGCCATTTGTTTTCATAACAATTTTCAATTGTGATCCTTCCATTCCTAGACCGATCATACGCCCAAAACTATTTCCGAGCATGAATAATTTTCCACCATCAATATTTTGACTTGCTTGTTCAGAAAACAGGAATGTTACTTCAAATTTATTCTGCTTAATTAACTCAATTTGTTCTTTCATTGCCAACACTTTAATATTTGCAATTTGTAATAAATAACCAACTTCTTGTGGGTAATCACCGAATCTATCGATCATTTCTTCCTGCAATTCTTCAATATCCTCAATTGCAGAAACACCTCTAAATTGTTTATACATCATAATTTTTTGCTTACTATCTGAAATATAAGCATCTGGTAAGTATGCATCTACCTCTAAGTCAATTTCAACATTAACTGTATTTTCAGCCCCATCTGTTCCTCTTCGCTGTTCAATTGCATCTTTTAACATTTGAGAATACAGATCAAATCCGACAGAATCAATAAACCCATGCTGTTCTGCTCCTAACAAATTACCTGCTCCACGAATAGATAAATCTCTCATCGCAATTTTGAAACCAGATCCAAGTTCTGTGAACTCTTTAATTGCTTGCAGACGCTTCTCTGCAACTTCTGACAGCACTTTGTCACGTTTATAGGCAAAGTATGCATATGCAACACGATTAGAACGTCCAACACGCCCACGAAGCTGGTACAACTGTGATAACCCCATACGATCTGCATCAAATACAATTAACGTATTTACGTTCGGAATATCTACACCCGTCTCAATAATTGTTGTACTTACAAGAACATCATGCTGTCCTTCTAAAAATGATAGCATAACAGACTCTAATTCACTTTCGTTCATTTTCCCATGTGCGTACGTTACGCGAGCATCTGGAACTAACATCGAAATTTCATCTGCTTTTCTTTCAATATCCTCTACACGGTTATATAGGAAGTAAATTTGACCGCCTCTTGCAAGCTCTCGCTCTATCGCCTCTCGCATTAATGCTGGATTATACTCTACTACATACGTTTGGACTGGGAAACGATTTTCTGGCGGTGTCTCAATAACAGATAAGTCGCGCACACCAAGCATAGACATATGAAGCGTCCGCGGAATCGGAGTTGCCGTTAATGTTAATACGTCAACATTCGCCTTCAATTGTTTAATTTTTTCTTTATGCGTCACACCAAATCTTTGTTCTTCATCAATAATAAGAAGCCCTAAATCTTTATAAGTGACATCTTTAGATAAAATACGATGTGTTCCGATTACAATATCTATTGTGCCATCCTTTAAGCCCTTAATCGTTTCATTTTGTTGCTTTCTCGTACGGAATCTACTTAATAATCCTATATTGATTGGATAATCTTGAAAACGCTCTCGAATTGTTTCATAGTGTTGCTGCGCAAGAATCGTTGTCGGTACTAAAATCGCAACTTGTTTTTCATCCATAATTGCTTTAAATGCCGCACGAATAGCCACTTCCGTCTTTCCATACCCTACATCACCACAAAGGAGCCTATCCATCGGGCGTCCGCGTTCCATATCTTTTTTAATCTCGTCAATAGAACGTAACTGATCCTCTGTCTCTTGATATGGGAAAGATGATTCGAACTCTTGTTGTTCTGCCGTATCTGGCGTATATGCATAGCCTTTTGAAGCTTCGCGCTCAGCATATAGTTTAATTAGGTCATCCGCAATGTCTTGTACAGATTTTTCAACTTTCGTTTTAACCTTTTTCCAATCATTTCCGCCTAATTTGTAAACTTTCGGATCCTTACCTTCAGACCCTACATATTTTTGGACTTGATCAATTTGTTCAATTGGAACGTATAACTTATCATTACCTTGATATTTAATATTTAAATAATCTTTATGAACACCATTAATCTCTAATGTCTCAATACCTAAAAATTTACCTATACCATGATTTACGTGAACTACATAATCTCCAACTTTTAATTCCGAATAACTTTTAATACGTTCAGCATTCGATAACTTTTGTTTACGTTGTGATTTTTTAACTTTCTTATGAAAAAGCTCCTTTTCAGTAATGACAACAAGCTTTTGCATCGGCATTTCAAACCCTGCATGTAAATCACCTACAGCAATTTGTAGCCTTCCAGGCAATAAGATATCTGTGCCTTCTACAATATCTGCCTCAATATCATAATCACTTAAAATATGTTGTAATTTCTTCACACGTTCATCATCTGTTCCAAGTACAACAGTCGTAAAATGCCCTTCATTCCATCTATCAATTTCTGTTTTTAACAAATTCATCTGTCCATGGAAATCTTGCATTGTTTTACATGTTACATTTACAATATTTTGCGGATGTGTGTGTGCGATATGACGCAAGAATAACGTTAAATATACAAAACTTCTTTTTTTATGATGAAGAAACCCCTCAAATGCGTGAGAGAAAGATAAATCTTGAATAATTGTTCCTTCACCAAGAAGTGATATATACCATTCCGCCTCTTCTGTTTCAAGATGTGATGCTGTTTCTTGAATACGGGAAATCTCATCTAAAATTACAACACCATCTTCTGGTAAATAATCTATCAGACTAGCAGGTTCTTTATAGAAAATAGATAAGTATTTAAACATCTGTTCTATACTTTGCCCGTTTTTCAACATCTCAATTTCATGACTTACCGTCTCAAGCACTGTAGTCTTTAGTTTATCATCAGAAAGTTTTTGCATCGTCTTAGTCAAACCTTCTTCAAGATGCTGAATTCCTGATTTTAATTCTTCCTGTGAAAATAAAAACTCTGTTGCCGGACCAAACCTAACGCTTTCTTTTTTACCTTGAGAACGCTGTTCATCCACATCAAATAATCGAATAGAATCGACTTCTGTATCAAAAAATTCAATACGAAATGGTAGTTCTTCAGTTAAAGGATAAATATCTAATATTCCCCCGCGTAAACTGAACTCCCCTGGAGCTTCTACCATCGACTTACGTTCATAGCCAATATGATGTAAAGTATGCAAGAGCGCATCTAAATCAATCTCTTGCCCTAGATTGATTTCAACTTGCTTTTGCTTCCACAATTCTTTTATTGGTAAAAATCTACGCAATCCTGCCACTGGCGCTACAATGATTCCATTCTCTCCCGCAGCCAAGCGATTTAACACTTCTATACGTTGCGCCTTCAATTCTGGACTTGCAACCCCAATTTCCGATGCTATCAGTTCATTCACTGGATATAGCCACACATCTTTTTCACCAAGTAACGCCACTAAATCTTCATGTACTTTTTGTGCTTGGTATAAGTTATGTGTAACGATTAATTGTGATTTTTTTGTTTTTTTATATAAAGCCGCCATTAATAATGAACGAGAAGACGTTGCCATCCCTGATATAAGTTGTTCTTTTAACCCATCTTCTAATCCATTAATAACCGATTGTATCTCTTCATTTTTATAAAATTGCTCTAATAAACCTATCATTTTTAAAACTCCTCTCAACATAAAGAGCAAGTCATTCTATTTTATGCAAATATTTTGGAAAAGGAAAACAGAAAAATGCTTTGGACATGCCAAAGCGACAACATTTTATTGCAGAAATTTTTCATACTCATAATACTCAGGATAAGATGCGAGCGTTTCTTGACACGATTCACAAATTGTTTTTATATATATATTTCCATTCTCATGAAAATGAATCATCTCTACTACTTCTTGCTCTGTTAGTTGAAATAAAACGTCGCTATATACTTTTTCTGCGTTAATGGAGCCTACATTACCTCCGCAGTGTCTGCAATAATAATACCCTTCCATACTAGCCTCCTAAAAATTCAATTACTACTAGTATGGGTAAAACAAAAGAGAAATATTCCCAATCTCATTTTTAACTATTGAAAGTATTCATGATTTGGAGAAAAGGCTTATTTAGCCACTCTTCACATGCATCCGCTGCTTTTTCAATAGAATGGTTAACATCCGGAATCTCTTCAGATGTAAAGCGTCCTAATACATAATCGACTACCTTCATTCCATTTTTCGGGCGATCGATTCCCATACGGATACGTTGAAATTCTTGTGTTCCTAGGTGCGAAATCGTTGACTTTACACCATTATGTCCACCAGCACTACCTTTCATGCGAAGACGCAATTTACCTACAGGAATGTCTAAATCGTCGTACATAACAACGAAGTCCTCAACATCAATTTTATAATAATCCATGAGTGGACGAATACTTTCCCCAGATAAATTCATATATGTTAGCGGCTTTAATAAGATTACCTTTTCTCCATTAACAAACCCTGCACCAAATACACCTTTAAATTTTTGTTCATTCAAAGAAATGTTCCAACGCTTCGCAAGTTCATCAATGGCCATAAATCCAATATTATGCCTTGTTAATTCATATTCTCTACCTGGGTTCCCAAGTCCTACTATCAATTTCATTCTTGTACCACTACTTTCTTTTTTCGATACGAAAAGACGTAACCAAAATTGGTTACGTCTCATTCTATCCAATTAATTGAATAATACACTCACAGATTCTTCTTCGTATACACGAATGATTGCTTCTCCAATTAATGGAGCAACTGAAAGTTCATGTACTTTGTCGATTTTCTTCTCTTCTGGTAATACGATAGAGTTCGTTACAACTAACTCTTTAATATTTGAATTTTGAATACGCTCAATTGCTGGGCCAGATAATACTGGGTGTGTACAGCAAGCATATACTTCAGAAGCACCGTTCTCAACAAGAGCGTTTGCTGCTAATGTAATTGTACCAGCTGTATCAATGATGTCATCAATTAAAATCGCTGTTTTTCCTTCAATATTACCGATAATGTTCATTACCTCTGATACGTTCGGGCGAGGACGACGCTTATCAATAATAGCGATTGGCGCTTTTAGACGATCTGCCATTTTTCTTGCACGAGTTACACCACCATGATCAGGAGACACGATTACGATATCTTTAAGACCTTTTGTTTCAAAGTAATCAGAAAGAATCGGTACACCCATTAAGTGGTCGATTGGGATATCAAAGAACCCTTGAATTTGTGGAGCATGTAAATCTAGAGTGATTACACGAGTTGCACCTGCTGTTTCAAGCAAGTTTGCTACAAGTTTCGATGTAATTGGTTCACGAGAACGCGCTTTACGGTCTTGACGCGCATAACCATAATAAGGAATAACAATATTAATTGTTTTCGCAGATGCACGTTTTAATGCATCGATCATAATAAGTAATTCCATGATATGTTCGTTTACTGGGAAGCTTGTAGATTGAATAATGAATACATCGCAACCACGGATACTTTCTTCAATGTTAATTTGAACTTCTCCATCACTAAAACGATCAACAGAACATTTTCCTAGTCCTACTCCAATATGCTTTGCAATCTGCTCAGCAAGTTCCTTATTAGAGTTTAAAGAGAATACTTTCAAATTAGAATTTAGATATTGAGTCGACATCTAGATTAACCCTCCACATTATGATTTTTTCTTATTCAGCAATTGATCAACATAGTCTTCTTTGTTAACTTGACGTGCACGTGCTACCGATAATGCTTTTGATGGAACATTCTCTGTAATTGTAGAGCCTGCTGCCACATAAGCACCATCTTCAACTGTTACTGGAGCAACAAGGTTTGAATTACATCCAATAAATACCCCATTACCAATCACAGTTTTGAATTTATTCTTACCGTCATAGTTCACCGTAATTGAACCACAACCAAGATTCACGTCTTCTCCAACTTGTGCATCCCCGATATAACTCAAGTGTGAAGCTTTACTTCTATTACCAAAGACAGTTTTTTTGATTTCCACGAAGTTTCCAACGCGTACTTCGTCTCCAATAACTGAATCTGGGCGAATGTGTGCAAATGGACCAATCGATACTTCTGTACCAAGTTTACTATCATGTACAGTAGATTGACGAATTGTCGTACGATCTCCAATTTCACTATCACGAATTACTGTATGCGGTCCAATTTCACAATCAGAACCAATTACAGTGTTCCCCTCAATAATTGTTCCTGGATGAAGAACTGTATCACTACCGATAATTGCATCAGCAGAAATATAAGTGTTACTTGGATCAATAATTGTAACACCATTTACCATGTTCTTTCGGTTGATACGGTTTTTCATAATAATTTCCGCTTGCGATAGAGCGACTCTGTCGTTAACACCTAACGTTTCATCGAACTGCTCTGTTTGATAAGCTGATACGATATGACCTTCATTTTTTAAAATCTCAATAACATCTGGAAGGTAATATTCACCTTGTACGTTATCATTTGAAACTTTAGAAAGTGAAGCAAATAAAGCCTTATTATCAAAACAATACGTACCTGTATTGATTTCTTTAATAGCTAATTCTTTCTCATTTGCATCTTTATGCTCAACAATCTTTTCAACATGACCATTCTCATTACGAACAATACGGCCATATCCAGCAGGTTCTTCTATGTACGCTGTTAGCACCGTCGCCATTGCTCCTGCTTCTTTATGTTGCTGAAGTAATGCTTCCATCGTTTCAGCAGTTATTAGCGGCGTATCCCCACAAATAACTAAAGTTGTTCCTTCTTCATTTGCAAGTACACTTGCAGCTTGATCTACAGCATGTGCTGTACCAAGTTGTTCTGCTTGTAATGCAAACTCACTTACGTTTCCTAGCTGTTCTTGTACCATTTCAGCACCATGCCCAACAACCGTTACAAGTTTCTGCAATCCTAATTGAGATACTTGATCGACTACGTGTTGTACCATAGGTTTTCCACATACAGGATGCAGCACTTTGTATAGCTTAGACTTCATACGTGTGCCTTTACCTGCAGCTAGAATCACTGCAAATCTGTTTGACATATAGACCCTCCATCGCAACCTATTTATCCATTAAAGATATTATCCTAAATCATCATATATTTCAAGAAACACATTTTAACTATTAAATTTTACCATAATTCTTATAAGATGTTTTACTCTTTAGTATCTTTTTTAAGAAATAAGCTATACTATTTAAAATGATTTTGAAAAAATTAGTAGTTTCTTCTTTTTATGTTAATGAATTATGAAATTTTCAAATATAAAGCAAAAAAAAAAACAAACTCCTGTAAATGCTTACAGGAGTTTGCTACAAAATTATAAGGCTTTTCGTCAAAGCCCTTTTCATTCGAATTTTACGAAGCACCTGCTTCTTCAAACTCAACCTCTTCTAACTCGCCTAAACGATGATACTCTGTTAAAACCGCATCTTGAATTTTAGAGCGTGTACCAGAATTAATCGGATGTGCAATGTCACGGAACTCTCCATCTGGAGTACGTTTACTTGGCATTGCTACAAATAATCCATTATTACCATCAATTACACGAATATCATGAACAACAAATTCATGGTCCAAAGTAATAGAGGCAATTGCTCTCATGCGGCCTTCTGTGTTTACGCGGCGTAATCTTACGTCAGTCACTTCCATCTTGTGTTCACCACCCTTTTCTAAATAAGCGATATATTTGTATAAATTCCACAAATTTTCTATTTTCCCTTTAATTTTTTAAAAATTTTTAAGATAAAAATTTTTAATGTAGTTGAATATAGAGATTAGTGGAGGTTATCGCTTACAAAAGGTTACTTAACTAGGGCGATTACTTCAATTTCAACGGAAACATCTTTCGGTAATTTTGCTACTTGCACACAAGATCGAGCTGGTTTATGAGTAGAGAAATAAGAGCTATATACTTCATTCACAGCATTAAAATCATCCATGTCCTTTAAAAATACTGTTGTTTTTACGACTGTATCAAATGAAGCACCCGCTTCCTCTAATACCGCTTGTAAATTTTGAAATACTTGTTCTGTTTGTACTGTTACATCTCCTGTTACAAGCTCCCCATTTTCCGTTAATGGAATTTGTCCTGAGCTATAAAACATATTATTTACAATAATCCCTTGTGAGTAAGGTCCAATCGCTTGTGGTGCCTTGCTTGTTTGAACAACTTTCATACTTTTCACCCTTTTATTATTTATTTTACTCTTTAAAAATAGTGTACGAAAGGCAGTTTGTCCATCTATTTTATAATCTATAAATAAAATAAAAAAAGATAGAGCTATCTGCTCTACCTTTTATTCAGCCTCTACAAGCCCTTCATCAAATGGTGCAAGAGAATAATTCCCTTTTTCCACTTGAATCGTTTTTTCTTTCACATCAACTTCCGATAGACGAATTAATGATACAAAATTATTAATTAGTCGTTCTTCAATATCTGTGGATTCTACTAATACACCAATACCAACAACATTAGCCTTGAACTCTTCTAACATACTCATCATACCTTGAATCGTTCCGCCAGCTTTCATGAAGTCATCAATAATTAAAACATTCGATCCTTCTGGAAGGCTGCGTTTTGCTAACGTCATTGTTTGAATTCGTTTAGAAGAACCCGACACATAGTTAATACTAACAGTCGGACCTTCTGTTACCTTATTATCTTTCCTTGCAATTACAACTGGTACATCTAAGTAATTTGCCACTGCATAAGCAAGTGGAATCCCTTTCGTTGCCACTGTCATAACCGCATCAATTGATTGCCTAGCAAAAACAGAAGCAAACAAACGACCTGCGCCATTAATATGGCGAGGATTACTCAATAAATCTGTCATGTATAAGTAACCGCCAGGCAAAATACGATCTGGATTTTCAAATAAGCCACAAAGCTCATCAATAATTAGATCTGCCTCTTCTTCACTTATATACGGTATATATTTCACTCCTCCTGCTGCTCCTGGTATCGTTTGCAATGTGCCGACCCCTTGTTGTTCAAACGTTTGCTTAATAATAACTAAATCCTCACTAATGGAAGACTTAGCCGATTGATACCTTTCAGCAAAAAAAGTGAGAGATACTAGCTGACGAGGGTTTTGTAGCAAGTAATAAGTCATATCGACTAATCTTGTACTTCTTCTAATTTTCATACTCTCACCTCAAATCACGAATATTCTAAACAAATCATAACGTATTATACGTCTTTATTCAAGCGTTTCTCGCTCTCCTAATAAACGTACCGCATAGACCTGTTCACAAAATCCTTTTAATCCGTTATAAATGCGATGCATTCGAGAATCATGGTGTACAAGTCCAAATACAGTTGGACCACTTCCACTCATCAATACAGCATCCGCTCCGAATCGCTTCATCTGTGATTTAATACGTGCAACTTCAGGATGCATTCCAAATGTTACATCTTCTAAAACGTTACCAACAGTATCACAAATCCCTTTATAATCTCCAGAATTTATGACATCAACCATTTTATCTACATTTGGATGTGTAACTCGATTTAACTTTAAATTTCCATACACATCAGCAGTAGATACACCTATATGTGGTTTCGCTAAAATAACCCAACAAGAAGGCGGAGTCTTTATATGCTCAATTTTCTCTCCTCTTCCAGTGGCAATTGCTGTGCCGCCGTATACACAGAAAGATACATCTGATCCAATTTCTGCGCCAAGCTCTGCTAACTCATCAATTGTAAGCCCTAAATTCCATAATTTATTAAGACCACGTAATGTCGCTGCTGCATCACTACTTCCACCTGCTAATCCAGCTGCTACTGGAATCGTTTTTTCAATAGTAATAGATACACCTTTTTTTACATTAAACTTCTCTTTTAATAATTTCGCTGCCTGATAAGCTAAATTTCGTTGGTCGTCTGGGACATACCGATTATGGGATAAAATTTCAATACGGTCTTCTGCTAATTCCGTTAGTTCTAGACGATCTGCTAAATCAATGGTTGTCATAATCATTTTCACTTCATGATATCCGTCTTGTCTTTTTCCCAGTACATCTAACGACAGATTAATCTTTGCTGGTGCTTTCACTAGTAGCTTCAATCTATTCACCCACTCTATGTACTCAATCTTTTATCGTTTATTTTACCATAAATTTATAGTAAGACGATGACACTTCCCTAATTATAACGAAAAGCATTCAGAATGAAACTACTTATGTAAAATGATGGCACCTTTTAGAGTACAAAAAGCCGAGGAATGTCTCCTCGGCTACCGTAGCATAGAAAGTATCTTACAACTACTGGTTTCGTTTCATTAATTGCTGTTCTGCAATTTCTATAGCACGTTTCACCATGTTACCAGCATCTTTCGCACGAATTCCGCCCCATCCTTCTTTCTGAACAACATCATAAAAGCCAAGCTCTTTTGCTAGCTCTTCTTTAAATTGGTTTGACATGACACCTCTTCGTCTACTCAATGCAGAGTCCCTCCTTATTTTGCTACGGTATAGTTAGTATGCAAAATAATATAGCTTTTCATTTATGGGAATATATGTAATGATATATGGATTATAAAATGACCTCATCATGAGGGTCTCCATAAAATGTTAACTCTACTGTCTCTGTTAAAACATCTGCATAACTATAAGATACACGTTGCAACGCATCTTCTTGTTGATCCAATTGTACAACAAAAACAGAACGGTATGTTTCTGCTAGTACACCTGATTGCTCCACAGTTTTTCTTCTTCCACTATTTGCTTTTAACATAAGTCGCTGTCCAAGATGGTGATCTAATTCGCTTTTAATTTCATCTAAACGTTTTGACATATACTTCGCTACACCTCGCTGTAATTTAGATTGAACACTTAAAACACGATATATCTATCCTAATTATTAACCTCGATTCACAGCTAATATCATCTTGCGTTTGAATAGATAGAAGAAATACTATATTGTAAAAGTATCATTACGTAGTCTGTACGTTCTTGTCTCTTTTTATCCAAATTCATTTAAATCCTTCCATACAAAAAAGCAAGATACATATGTACCCTGCTTACTCCTCGTAATGTTGAAAAGGTAATCCCGTTCGTAAAATCCCTCTCGTTTCAATTCCACCTAGTCCCTTTTCACCAGTAATTGTATTACGTACGACATCCCATACATTGACTCTCTCCATAAATGAAGTAAAACTAATTTTACCAACTACATATACAGGATCTAGTGCATGAATATTAATTCTAGATGGTGAACTAGCGAAATTGGCCCCTGCACGAATTAGTGCCTCAAAGTGCGATTGACATGCCCCAGCAAAAATAACAAGTTGATCCAATGATGGATATTTTTTTCGCACTTCTCGAACAGCCTGTACAAAATGCCTTGAATGCCTATATGCCGCTAAATCTCCCTTCACTCCTTTCGATTTTGTATATGCATCATGCCCCGTAATAACGAGAATGTCTGGGCGAAAGTGATCTATTAAGTCTACTACTTTTTCATGCATCTCCGTTTCTTTACAATGAATACCTTGTACAGGAACGCCAATTTTGTTATATAAGTCTAAGCACTTGCGCAAATATAAAGGGTCTCCATCTATATGCAATACACGTCCCGGCATTTGAAAATAATTCACCTCACTTGTGTATCCACCAGTTGAAGTATGTTCATGCCTTTGTTTCATTAACACATAATCTTGTTGAAACAAACGATACGTGCGCTCCATTGTTTCTTTCTCACGCTTCACCCTTTTTTTATGTTCTCGTTGATCTATACTAATTAAATCTTCAAGTGGCGCATCCGCCACCAGTCTAATTTCCTCTCCAAACAATATAGCTATCTCGCCTTTTATTTCTATAATACGAAAAAGAATATCCCTCTTATGAGAATATCGTTCCACTAATTCTCCAACATGTAAAGCCATTCTCCTACCTCCAAACTCATTAGGCCATCTTACCTGTTTTTAAAATATGAATTTAGAGGGAGAAAGGTGACAAAAGGGACAGTTCAAGTTGAACTGTCCCTTTCATATTCTTATGATAATTTATGAAGAACCAATGCATTACTTAATGTTGCAAACTCTTCAATAGATAGCGTTTCGCCTCTTCGCTTTGGATCAATTCCTACTTCTGTTAAAATTCGATCCAATAATTCCTTATCTTTCGGGAAACCATTTAAATTATTTGATAAATTATTCATCAAAGTTTTACGGCGCTGTGCGAAACTTGCTCGTACTACTTCAAAGAAGAATGTTTCATCTGTCACCTCTACAACCGGTTTCGGACGCTTTAGAAGGCGAATAATTGCAGAATCAACATTTGGCTGTGGTACAAACACTGTACGCGGTACAGTCATAACTGTTTCAACTTCTGTATAATACTGAATAGCAATCGATAAAGAACCATACTCTTTCGTTCCAGGTTTAGCAGCTAAACGATCTCCAACTTCTTTTTGCATCATAACAACAAATCCACGAACTGGTAACTTTTCTTCAAGCAATTTAAATAAAATTGGCGTTGTAATATAGTATGGCAAGTTAGCTACTACCATTACATCTTGCCCTTCTTCAAATTGCTCATTAAATACTTCATGTACATCCGCTTTTAGTACGTCTTTATTAATAACTGTAACGTTACCATATGGTGCTAACGTCTCATCTAAAATTGGTAATAGTCTTTGATCAATTTCAAAAGCCACTACTTTTTTAGCACGCTTCGCTAATTGCTCTGTTAATGCACCGATACCTGGTCCAATTTCAATTGCACCACTTTCTGAACCAATTTCTGCATGATCGACAATACGATTTAATACATTTGTATCAATTAAAAAGTTTTGTCCTAAACTTTTTTTGAATGAAAATCCATACTTTTCAACAATGTCTTTTGTACGATTTGGCGTTGCGATATCCTTCATTTTTTTTCCTCCTGTATTACTTGCTTATAAGCTTCTCCAAATGATTCCTTTGAAACTTGAAACATCTGTAATCGTTTATGTAACTGTTTTGCATTTGTATAACCAATCTTTAATAGCTTACCCATTCTTTCTCTGCGGCTCTTTGCCATTTCTCCGCCCACTAAGCCTGCATCGACTAAATCACTCCAACTAATTTCACTTGTATAAGCTTCCATTTCTTCATGTATATTCTCTAGAGCACGGCGAATCGACTCATTAGAAGCATGTTCGATCCCAACTCCCTTTTTCCTTTTAGCAAGCGCTTCTTCCTTCGGTAAAAAGGCATGCTTACAGCCGGGAACCTTGTCAGAAATAATTTTTCGAATACGCTCTCCAGGATAATCTGGATCTGTGAAAATAATAACGCCCCTTTTTTGCTGCGCTAATTTAACTTGCTCAATAACATGATCACCGATTGCTGAACCGTTCGTTTCAATTGTATCCGCATCAACAGCACGCTTAATCGCAACTGTATCATCTTTACCTTCTACAACGATAATCTCTTTTATTTTCATGCTTGCCTCCACACTCGTTTCGTCTCTACTTAGTAAAACAAAAAAATGACGACTTTTCCATTATTATTTTCCTCATTCTTATATTTTAAAAAATAGAATAGAAAAATCTTTGTTCTCTGTCCTTATTGTAACACTTCATCATTCACATTTATTTTCTTCATCACTTCTACTAGTGTTTTTTCAAAATAAAAAAGAACAGGTTTCCCCATTCTTTTTTATTCAACACCAAATAAAGCTTTTGCATTTTTGGTTGTCATTTCTGCTACTTCCTCATAAGAAACACCTTTTAAATTCGCAATTTCTTCTGCTACGAGTTTTACATAACTCGGTTCATTTCGTTTCCCTCGAAATGGATGCGGCGTTAGATATGGACAATCCGTCTCTATTAACAATTTCTCTAATGGAATCTCCGTAGCAACCTCTTTCGGCTTTTTAGCGTTTTTAAATGTAACCGGTCCGCCTAACGAAATTAGAAAGTTCATATCAACACATCGCTCTGCTACTTCTACGCTGCCGCTAAAACAATGCATAATGCCTCCTACTTCAGCTGCATTCTCTTCTTCTAGAATATCAACAATATCTTGAGTTGCATCGCGATTATGTATAATAATCGGCAATTTCACTTTTTTCGCTAATGCAATTTGTTTACGAAATACTTCTTTCTGTATTTCTTTTGGAGACTTATCCCAATGATAATCTAAACCCATTTCTCCAAGTGCAACGACTTTAGGATGAGAAGCAAGTTCTTCTAACCAAGCTAAATGTTCTTCTGTCATGTCAATTGCATCAACTGGATGCCATCCAACCGCAGCGTAAATAAAATCATAAGCTTCAGCTAATTCCATCGCCTTTTTTATCGTTACTTCATCAAAACCAACAACAACTGTATAAGTAACTCCCGCTTCTTTCATTCGGGCAATAACTTCTTGCAAATCTTCTTCAAATTGCTCTGCATTCAAATGCGAATGTGTATCAAACAACATAATACATAACTCCTTTTATATTGAAATCCAGTTTATTCTACAAAAATAAGTTCTTTAATAACTTAACGATAACAATACTACAATCTTAATGCAAAAATAGAGAATGTAAAAAGAAAAAAGACGCTTCACACATGTTACACGTGAAACATCTCTTTTCTTGTCTTAATTACTTGATTTTTGTACCATTTGGTAGATTTTGGTCAATTGATGCTAATGACAATACGCCATTCTCTTCACCCGCTAAAATCATACCTTGCGATAATTCACCGCGTAATTTTACAGGTTTTAAGTTTGTTACACAAATAACCTTTTTACCTTTTAGGTCTTCTGGCGAATAGAATTTTGCAATTCCAGAAACAACTTGACGCTTTTCTGTGCCTAAGTCTAGTTGAATTTTTAACAACTTGTCTGCTTTTTTCACAGGTTCAGCAGATAGTACTTCAGCTACGCGTAATTCTACTTTAAAGAAATCATCAATTGTAATTTCTTCTGCCTTCGGCTCTTCTTCTTTTTTCTCTTCTACTTTAGGGGCAGAGCTTTTCATTTGTTCTTTAATGTACTCTACTTCCACTTCTATTTCTAAACGAGGGAAAATCGGGTTTCCTTTTTCTACTTTTGTTCCAGCTGGAATACAGCCAATTGTAGATAGACTTTCCCAAGATTTATGAGCCTCATCAGTAAGGCCAAGCTGAGCAAACATCTTGCTTGGTGCTACTGTTAAGAATGGCATAAGCATAATACCTGTTTGACGAAGTACTTCTGCTAAATGAGCCATTACGGAAGCTAACTTTTCACGATCATTCTCATCTTTTGCTAATACCCATGGTTGTGTTTCATCAATATATTTATTCGTACGACTAACCAATTGCCAAATAGATCCTAACGCTACAGAGAACTCCATATTCTCCATTGCTTCTTCTACTTTTTTCAAAGTATCTTGTGCAAACGCTACTAACGTTTCATCAAATTCTGTTACATTTGCTTTAAATGCAGGGATTTCTCCGTTAAAGTACTTATCAATCATAGCTACTGTACGATTTAATAAATTACCTAAGTCATTTGCTAAGTCGAAATTAATACGCTCCACAAATCCTTCTGGTGTAAATACGCCATCAGATCCAAATGGAACTTCACGAAGTAAGTAATAACGTAATGCATCCAATCCATAACGATCGATTAATGTAACTGGATCTACTACGTTTCCTTTTGACTTACTCATCTTTCCATCCTTCATTAAAATCCAGCCATGAGCAAAGACTTTCTTTGGAAGAGGTAAATCTAATGCCATTAAAATTATCGGCCAATAAATTGTATGGAAACGAACGATTTCTTTCCCAACTAAATGCACATCTGCAGGCCAGAATTTTTTATATTTCTCTTCATTTGCTGTTCCATAACCTAACGCCGTAATATAGTTAGATAATGCGTCAACCCATACGTAAATAACGTGTTTTGGGTTACCAGGAACACGAACTCCCCAGTCAAATGAAGTACGAGAAACTGCTAAATCTTCTAATCCTGGTTTAATAAAATTATTAATCATTTCATTTTTACGAGACTCCGGCTGAATGAAATGTGGATTATCTTCATAGAACTTTAATAGTCTGTCGACATATTTACCCATTCTAAAGAAATAAGATTCTTCACGAACAAGTTCTACATCATGACCACTATCTGGGCTTTTCCCTCCAACTACTTTGTCACCTTCCATAATTGGATCTACTAATTGATGCTCTGTATAGAACGTCTCATCTTGTACAGAATACCAACCTTCATATTCATCAAGATAAATGTCACCTTGATCTACTAATTGCTTAAAGATTTTTTCGACAACATCTTTATGACGATCTTCAGTTGTACGAATAAAATCATCATAAGAAATATCCATCTTCTCCCAAAGCTCTTTAATTCCTGCAACAATATTATCAACATATGCCTGTGGCGTAATATTTAACTCTTCTGCTTTCTTTTGGATCTTCTGTCCATGCTCATCAGTTCCTGTTAAATAATGCACATTATATCCTTGCATACGCTTATATCGTGCCATCGCATCTCCTGCTACTGTCGTATAAGCATGTCCAATGTGTAATTTTCCACTTGGATAATAAATTGGGGTAGTAATATAAAAGGACTTATTTTCCTCTGTCATTGTTTTGGACCTCCCGAATAACCTCATATGTATTTATAAACAGTATATCAAAAACTCATATATAAAGTGAAACTTTAATCAGTGGGGTTTTTCTTCATCCCCACTGATTATTAGCCCACATCAATCGGGCTTTTACGAGCAGCCCGAATCTCACTTATCTTCTTTAAGCCAACCTAATTTTGAATTCTGGGTCTTAATGCTCGATATCTTTATCATCTATTGCTCATATTTCAAAAAAATATACAATCTCCACTTGAAATTTGTTATTTTTTTCTGAAAATATTGTGAATAATTGTGGAATTTCCTCTCAATCTATTATATATAAGAAATAAGAAATCTATAAATCTTTTTAAAAAATATAGAATTTAAGAATTGACGGAAATGTAAATGATTGGTATCATATGTCCATAGGGTATTTTGTCGAAAAATGACGAATCTAAAAATAGACTCGAAACTTATAAACTATTTATTTAGGAGGAAAAAAATTATGAAATCTACTGGTATTGTTCGTAAAGTTGATGAATTAGGTCGTGTAGTAATTCCAATCGAATTACGCCGTACTTTAGGTATTGCAGAAAAGGACGCTCTTGAAATCTATGTTGATGACGAAAAAATCATCTTAAAGAAATATAAACCAAACATGACTTGCCAAGTAACTGGTGAAGTATCTGACGGTAACCTTTCTTTAGCTGAAGGTAAAATCATCTTAAGCAAAGAAGGCGCTGAGCAAATCTTAAACGAACTTCAAGATTATATCGAAACAGCAAAATAAGCTTCTCAATTATGAGAAGCTTATTTTTTATCGACATGATAGATTTGATATACATCTCTTTTCGACAAATCTCGATCTTTAGCGACTGTTTTAATCGCTTCTTTTGAATTCATACCTTTTTCATTTATATAGTGTTCAATATGATCATATACTGAAAGAGATTCCCACCATTGTTCTTCTGGAGCAGGTTCTTCTGTTGAACCAGCTACTAAAATACAAAACTCACCACGTACTTCATTTTGCTTCGTCCACTCAATTGCTTCTTGAATTGTCCCTCGAATAAATTCCTCAAATTTTTTCGTTAACTCTCGACACAATACAATCTCTCTATTTCCCAACACTTCCTGCATCGAAATTAAAGTATCATCTAAACGATGAGGCGCTTCATAAAACATCATTGTAGTTTGTACATAACGAAGCTTTTCTAACTCCATCTTCCGTTCCTTTTTGTTTCTCTGCAAGAAACCATAGAAATAAAACTGCTTTGTTTCAAGACCGGATGCAATTAATGCTGTAAGGGCTGCATTTGCTCCAGGAAGCGGAATTACATGATATTGCTCAGCTACTGCCTCAACAACAATATCGTAACCCGGATCAGAAATACACGGCATACCAGCGTCACTAACAAGTGCTACATTCTTTCCATCCTCTAACTTCTCTAATATTCTCTTTCCACTTACTTCTTTATTATGCTCATGATAACTCGTGACAGGTGTTTCAATTTCAAAATAATTACAAAGTTTTTTCGTTTGTCTCGTATCTTCAGCAGCAATTAAATCAACTTCTTTTAAAATTCGGATTGCACGAAATGTCATATCTTCTAAATTTCCAATAGGAGTTGGTACTAAATATAAAACTCCCTTTTCATTTTGTTGAAAGCTTTTTTGTTGCCACATAGCGTTCTCCTTTTTGCATATATGCCTCTTTTTGTTTTCTCGTTAATTGCTTAAAGTAATACTCCGCTTGCATAGCTGTACGCTTATCATCATGGGTCTCTACATATTTTAAAACGACAGGAAGCCTGACGCGTGTATACTTAGCTCCTTTGCCGCTATTATGAGTCTGTATTCGTTTTTCTATATGGTTTGTATATCCAGCATAATAACTTCCATCAGAGCACTCTACCACATAAAAAAAATGCTTATTCTTCTCCATATAAAATTGAACGTATCTCCTTTGTATATTCGTTATTGTTCTCATATACAACGAGAGGTGGTAAAATTTTTAAATCTGCATTTCCATCCTTAATTCCTTCAATTAACAATGTATTTGCTTCTTTTCCAACCTTAGGATAAACAAATCGCACACGCTTTGGTTCAATTTTATATTTACGCATTAATGTGACAATGTCGAGTAATCGCCCTGGACGATGTACAAACGCCACTTTCCCACCTTGTTTTACTAACTGACTACTTGCAGATACAACATCTTCTAATGTACACATAATTTCATGACGAGCTATCGCTAAATGTTCATTCATATTTTTCTCTGAAGTTTGAGGTGTTTGAAAATATGGTGGATTACATGTAACAACATCATATTGATGACGTCCGAGTTTCTCTGGCATATCTTTCAAATCTCCATGTATGAGGTGAATTCTTTCTTCCAGCCCATTATATTGAACACTTCTTACTCCCATATCATATAAGCGTTCTTGAATTTCCACACCAGTAATCTTTCCTTTTGTTCTTGTACTTAATAGAAGGGGGACAACTGCGTTACCTGTACACAAATCAAGTAAATTCCCCTTTTGAATTGGTACCCATGCAAAATCTGCCAGTAAAACAGCATCTAAAGAAAAATTAAATACTGATGGGCTTTGTATAATCTTCATGTCTTGCGCTAATAAGTAATCTAAACGTTCATCTTCATATAAATTCATATACTGCTCCTTTTCTTACCCTTAACCTACCCTATTTCATGTATAAAAAATTACCTTTCCAATTATAATTGGAAAGGTAATTTCACTTTTTATTTAAGAATGACAGACAGAACAAACAATCTCCCTCTTTACGTACACTTCCATAATGTAGATTGCAAATATGAAAACCTTCTTGATACAGTCTCGCTAAATTGTCATAGCCTTCACCAATATCTGTTTTCGGCTTCACTTCTTTACGCTTTTGAGTTTTTTGTTTTTCTTTATTCTGCACTTCTTCAAAACGGTGTCGCAAATTGTTATTTTCCATTTTTATATGCTGGTTTTCTTCCAACAACTCTGCAAGATGCTGTTTTAACTCTCCCAACTGTTTGTATAAATGTCCAATTTGCTCTTCCATACTAGAAACCGATTCAAAAATATCTTTTTTCTCCACAAGCACCCACCTCATTAATCTGTGGTTTGACTCGAAACGACCCCTTTATTCACTAACTCATCTAACGTATATTCTACTATCCGTTCCTTGTCTACTAGTTCCACTTGAATTAATCTTTCTAAAATATTTAATCCGATCACACGGCCAGTACCATGCGGGGTTTGTATACGTTGATCTAAATCAGGAAGTTGTTCCTTTGCCGCCTCATATTCATCATTCTCATATTTTAAGCAACACATTAAGCGACCACATAAACCAGAGATTTTTGCAGGATTTAATGATAAATTTTGATCCTTTGCCATTTTAATGGATACAGGTTCAAAATCTCCTAAAAAAGTAGAACAACAAAGCATACGACCACATGGACCAATACCACCTAGCATCTTCGCTTCATCACGAACACCAATTTGTCTTAGTTCAATTCTTGTTCTAAAAATTGCCGCTAAGTCCTTCACTAGTTCGCGGAAATCAATCCGACCATCCGCAGTAAAATAGAAAATAATCTTATTACGATCGAATGTATACTCTACATCTACAAGTTTCATATCAAGATTATGCTCTACTACCTTTTGCTGACAGACTTGATATGCTTCTTTTGCAGCATGTTTGTTCTCTTCAACAATGGTACGATCATTTTCATTTGCAATACGAATAACCTTTTTTAGCGGTAATACAACGTCGTTTTCATCAACTTGCTTTTTGGTAATAACTACTTTTCCGTATTCAATACCTCTTACCGTTTCTACAATAACAAACTCATTTTCAGAGATATCGAACTGATTTGGATCAAAGTAATATACCTTTCCGGCCTTCTTAAAGCGAACACCTACTACATCATACAAAACGGTCATCCCTCCTGCAACCGCAACACTAACTGTTCGAACACAAGCTGCGCATTTACATTAGCGTTGATTCTATTTTTTGCCTCTAATATATTAAAGAGAGCTGATACAATGCGCTTCTGAGCATAGGAAAACGATTCAAACATCTCTTTCTGCTCATGAAAAACAAGACGATCTTCTTCTCCAAGTTGAACATATAGTAAATCCTTATAAATAAGGAGTAACATATCTAACCCTTGCTGTAATTGTTCTTTCTCTCCAAAGTGTTTTCCCCATTTTTCTTGTACAAAAAAAATAGAGGTTTTATCTTTTTCGAGCGCTTCACATAATTTTATCACTAAAGCTCGTGCTTGTGCAAACCATTCATCACTACATAAAGCTAAAGCTTCATCAAAACTATTTGTGAGTTGAGCAGCAAGTGTCGATAAAGATGCTGTAATACCTTCTTCCTGTAATCTTCTAATTAAAGATTCTGTAGGTAACGGTCTAAACGTAACAACTTGGCAACGAGATAAAATCGTATTTAAAATTTGATGACTTTGTTCAGTAAGTAAAATAGCGGTTGTATCACTACTTGGTTCTTCTAAAAATTTCAAAAGTGTATTTGCCGCATTTGCCGTCATACGATCTGCGTGCTCAATAATATATAATTTTTTATTTGCCTCTAATCCTGTTTTTGAAAACTCTTCTTGTAAATCATGAATTTGCTGCTTCTTAATAGATAATCCGTCTGGTTTTACAATATGTAAGTTAGGGTGGTTACCTGAATCAATTCGCTTACAATTTGTGCATACATGACAGGGCTCTACTCCATTCCGCTGAGAACAGAGGAAACTCTTTGCCATTTGAATTGCTGTCGCAAACTTTCCCGTACCTTTCCCTCCCTCTAACAAGTAAGCGTGGGATATACGCTCTTTTGCAATGCTATTCATCAACATTTTTACACCGATGGGTTGTATAGCAGAAAGCTGCTCCCACGTCTTCATCATAATGCATACCTCACTTATTTTATTCTTTCCTTCTATTATAACAATTTATCTTCTATAATCTGAACAACTTCTTCTATAAGTTTTTCCATCGGCTGATCAGCATTTACCAATACAATACGCTCCGAGAAACGTTCTACAACTTGTAAATACCCTTCGCGCACACGTTTATGGAAAGAGATATCTTCCATATCTAGTCGATTTACTTCACGTCCTGCATCTTTTTCAATCCGAGCCAAGCCAACCTCAGGCTCAATGTCTAGATAAATTGTTAAACTAGGCATACAGTCCTCTGTTGCGAAACGATTTATTTCAAATACCTTATCCATACCCAATCCTCTTGCATAGCCTTGATATGCTAAAGAACTATCTATAAAACGATCACATAACACGAGATAGTTCTCATTAAGTGCTGGCATAACTTTTTCTACTAAATGTTGTCTGCGCGCAGCAGCATAAAGAAGCGCTTCTGTACGTGCTTCCATCATCGTATATTCTTGTTTATGTAAAATCGTCCTAATGTCCTCAGAAATTGCAATACCACCTGGTTCCCTTGTCGCCATTACCTTTTGTGCTTTTTGTTCAAAATATGGCAATAAGCTTTTAATTAACGTTGTTTTACCTGAACCTTCTGGGCCTTCAATTGTTACAAATAATCCCTTCATCCTAAAACCTACTTTCTATATCATACACTTTCATATATTTCGTATTACCTTGAAAACGAGCTCCTGCTCTCTCTAAATACATAATTTGCTCTTTATGCTCTGAAGTAATTCTCTCTCCATACATAACCAATGGAATCCCAGGTGGATACGGAATCACCATTTCCGCCGCTATCATTCCAACAGCCTCTTCTATAGATACTATCCTTGTTCCATATCTTTCTAGTTGTTTATACGTATACGGCAACGGAGAGAATTCACCTTTATAAGTATAACGAATAGATTCCCTCTTGTCTTTCACGTCATAATGTTGCAATGCTACTCGGATCATCTCTATAACCTTCATATACCCCTCATTTGCTTGCAGGGGTAAAATAAATAGGACATTGTACGGATCAGCCATCTCTGTATATATACCGACCTTTTCAAATACGGACTGTAATTCGTACCCTGATAACTGACAACGAGTTTGTACGGTAACCTTTAACTCGTCTTGCAACGGATATTCTAAAATGGCGATTTGGGGAATAGAACGTAACCGTTCCTTAAATCTCCGTAAAAACTCAACAATTTCACCATGACCTTCTTCTTTTATACGCGCCATTGTAAAGCGTGCTATATCCAAGGAAGCCATAATTGGATACGATGGACTACTAGATTGTAGCATACTTAAATAAGTAGTAACCTTCTCTTCGTCTACTAAGTGACTATTTATATGTAAATAGGAACCCATTGTCATTGCGGGTAATGTCTTATGTGCAGAATGCACTACAATATCTGCACCATATGTTAACGCTGATTTCGGGAATGGTTCTCCTAAACAAAGATGTGCCCCATGTGCCTCATCTATCAAAACAGGGATTTCATGTGCATGTGCAAAAGCGATGCTTGCCTCTAAATCCATCCCCATACCATAATAATTAGGATGCGTTAGAATGAGTGCTTTCGCATTTGGATATTTTCCAATTGCTTTCTTAATAATTTCATTACGAACTCCCACTGGTACATTATAAGTTTCATCAATCCATGGATCTAAAAAAATGGGATTTGCTCCCGCTAGTTTTAAACCATTAATAATTGATTTATGACAATTTCTTTGTACAAGAACAATATCATGTTCCCCACAACAAGACAAAATCATCGCTAAGTTCCCGACTGTTGAACCATTAATTAAAAAATAACTTTTCTTTGTATCATACACTTCAGCCAATAATTGTTGTGCCTCATCTATACATTCAAACGGACTATGCAAATCATCTAGTCCTGCTAACTCAGTTACATCAATAGATAGAATATCTTTAAACTCTCTTATTGCCTTCTGAGGGAAGTTTAAACCATTCTTATGACCTGGGACATGAAAGGATAACGGCCCTCTTTCTTTAAACTCGATTAACGCCTCATATAAAGGCATATGATTTTGATTCATCTACATCTCTTCCTTATTATTCATTCTCCATCTATTATACAGAACAAAAAAAATAATAGGCATATGCCTATTTAAAAATATGATACTTCTAATTTTCGAAGTTGCTTTAAATAATGTATATATTTCGGATCATCTGTCTCTGTATTCACCATATCCTTTTCACATTCATAACATATTAAATTATTATAAACATATATACCTTCTTTTCTTTTTGCCTCACAAACAATACAAACTTCACTTTGTAATTTCATAACCTTCCCTCCCTATTTAAGTGAACCTATTTTATACTTCTAATCCTTAACAATTTCCAGAAAAATATACACCCATCTCTTATATAATATGATTAACTCTTGGGCAACGTGTTTGTATTACCATTACTTCTTTCCCATTCTTTTTAACAATACAAAAAACACAAGTCAAAAGACTTGTGTTTTTAGTTGCTTGGCGACGTCCTACTCTCACAGGGACAAGGTCCCAACTACCATCGGCGCTAGAGAGCTTAACTTCCGTGTTCGGTATGGGAACGGGTGTGACCTCTCTGCCATCATCACCAAACTATGAAGGCATATTCCTTCAAAACTAGATAACATTGCTACATATTATATGGTTAAGTCCTCGATCTATTAGTATTCGTCAGCTCCACATGTCACCATGCTTCCACCTCGAACCTATCAACCTGATCATCTTTCAGGGATCTTACTAGCTTACGCTATGGGAAATCTCATCTTGAGGGGGGCTTCATGCTTAGATGCTTTCAGCACTTATCCCTTCCGCACATAGCTACCCAGCTATGCCCTTGGCAGAACAACTGGTACACCAGCGGTGCGTCCATCCCGGTCCTCTCGTACTAAGGACAGCTCCTCTCAAATTTCCTACGCCCACGACGGATAGGGACCGAACTGTCTCACGACGTTCTGAACCCAGCTCGCGTACCGCTTTAATGGGCGAACAGCCCAACCCTTGGGACCGACTACAGCCCCAGGATGCGATGAGCCGACATCGAGGTGCCAAACCTCCCCGTCGATGTGGACTCTTGGGGGAGATAAGCCTGTTATCCCCGGGGTAGCTTTTATCCGTTGAGCGATGGCCCTTCCATGCGGAACCACCGGATCACTAAGCCCGACTTTCGTCCCTGCTCGACTTGTAGGTCTCGCAGTCAAGCTCCCTTATGCCTTTGCACTCTACGAATGATTTCCAACCATTCTGAGGGAACCTTTGGGCGCCTCCGTTACACTTTAGGAGGCGACCGCCCCAGTCAAACTGCCCACCTGACACTGTCTCCCGGGTCGATAAGACCCGTAGGTTAGAATTTCAATACAGTCAGGGCGGTATCCCACCAGCGCCTCCACCGAAGCTAGCGCTCCGGTTTCAATGGCTCCCGCCTATCCTGTACAAACTGTACCAAAATTCAATATCAGGCTACAGTAAAGCTCCACGGGGTCTTTCCGTCCTGTCGCGGGTAACCTGCATCTTCACAGGTACTATAATTTCACCGAGTCTCTGGTTGAGACAGTGCCCAAATCGTTACACCTTTCGTGCGGGTCGGAACTTACCCGACAAGGAATTTCGCTACCTTAGGACCGTTATAGTTACGGCCG
>NZ_JBBOVB010000001.1:12500-27500 GCF_038006365.1 Bacillus sp. FSL L8-0152 | reverse complement strand
AATCGCACCACGTAACACATGATATACACCTTGATACTCTTTCATTTTTTCCATCGCGATTACATCTTTCGGTTCTTGCACGACACAAACAACTGATTGATCTCGATGCGAATCATTACAAATATAACAAGGATCACGATCAGTAATATGTCCACATACAGAACAATACGCTAAATCTCGCTTCGCATTTACAAGTGCTTTCGCAAAACCTAACACATCATCTTCTTTCATATCTAATACGAAAAATGCCAATCGAACCGCTGTTTTCGGTCCGATACCTGGCAACTTCATAAAACTATCGATTAGTTTTGATATTGGTTCTGGATAATGCATGTATCAATATCCTCCTAGAACATTCCACCTGGTAAGTTTAAGCCTTTTGTAAATTTACCCATCGTAGAGTTTGATAGCTCATCAGCCTTTTTAAGTGCATCATTTGTTGCAGCTAACACTAAGTCTTGTAACATTTCGATATCCTCTGGATCTACAACCTCTTCTTTAATCTTCACTTCAAGAATTTGCTTGTGACCATTTGCAATAACTGTAATCATTCCGCCGCCAGCTGTACCTTCAACTGTTTTTTCACCAAGCTCTTCTTGTGCTTTCGCCATGTCTTTTTGCATCTTTTGCATTTGTTTCATCATGTTATTCATATTTCCCATTCCGCCACGCATCATAATTAATTCCTCCTAATTATTACTCTTTTATTTCAATGAGTTCTTGTCCTACTAATTTCACTGCCTCTTCTATAAGAGGGTCTTCCTTTTTCTCCGGGCTTTCTTCAGACTCTCCACCTTCACGTTGTAAAAAGTCTTCACGGATTTTACCCCATTCACTTTTTGGAATGGCAATCATATTTAACCTTTTACTTAGCAATTCAAATAAAGCTTGTTCTACTGTATCCATAGCTTCTCGATTTTCGCTCGCCATCTTACAGTGAATCTCATATTGAAATGCTAAAACGTAAGTGTCATCTGAAGCTGCCACTGGTTCGCTATTTTCTAGTAGAACAGCAAACGCTACTTTGTTATATGATTTGAGTCTTCCTAACAACTCACCCCATACAGCTTTTAATTGTTCTAAATCTTGACGCTTCGCTTGTTTTAATACTTCATTTACACGCCCGACAGGAATCTTCATACTTCCTGTTCGTACGGGTTTTGGTGTTGCACGTGTCTCTCTTACTTCCTGTTGTACACCAGCTGGCACACCGTTCTTTTTGACTTGCTCTAACTCTTTCTCCAATTGCTGCATCCTGTTCATAATTGCTTGCAAACGATCAGTACCGTTTGCTTGCATCATAAACTGTTGACACAATTGCACCATAACAACTTCTAAGAAAATACGCGGATGATTTGTCCACTTCATTTCCTGTTGTCCCTTACTAAGGGTATGAATAATCTCATAGATCACTTCCGGTTGCATTTCTTCACTCAACTTACGGAATTGATCATCTACAATTACTCGTTCCAACATATGTTCTAGTTGCGGTGAAGTTTGATATAAAAGCATATCACGATAATAGTAAATGAAATCCTCCATAAAACGAACTGGATCCTTCCCTTTACTCATCATTTCATCTATGATCTGTAATGCTCTTGATACATCATTTTCACGTATGCATTCTACTAAATTGCCTAAGTATTGCTGAGAAACAGATCCTGTTACGGCCAATACATCTTCTGTCGTAACAATCTCATCACTATAAGATATAGCCTGATCAATAAGACTAAGCGCGTCACGCATACCACCTTCAGCAGCACGGGCAACAATTTGTAATGCTTCATCTTCCACTTGCGTACCTTCGTTTGTCACAACCGTTGATAATCTCTCAACAATATCATTCACTGATATTTTTCGGAATTCAAAACGCTGACAACGCGAAATAATTGTAGGCGGGATCTTATGAGGTTCTGTTGTCGCCAAAATAAAGATAACATGTCCTGGCGGCTCTTCTAAGGTTTTTAAAAGCGCATTGAATGCACCCATAGAAAGCATGTGAACTTCATCAATAATGTATACTTTATATTCTACAGCACTTGGAGCATATTTTACTTTATCTCTAATATCTCGAATTTCATCTACACCGTTATTTGAAGCCGCATCAATTTCTAATACATCTGAAATGGATCCTTGTGTAATTCCTAAACAAGAAGGACATTCATTACAAGGTTCAGCTACCGGAGCATGTTCACAGTTAATTGCTTTTGCAAATACTTTTGCAATTGTCGTTTTTCCTGTTCCCCTAGGACCAGAAAATAAATAAGCATGTGAAACTTTCTCTTGAAGAAGGGCATTTTGCAACGTTTTTGTCACGTGCTTTTGACCGACTACATCTTCGAACTTTTGCGGTCTCCATGTTCGGTATAACGCTTGGTATGACACGAAAATACGGCCTCCCTCAAAGGTTATTATCTCATTTATTATAACCCATTCTGTTTATAGATTCCAAAAGTTATTTTCTATACAAAAAACTCACCTTTGTATTAAGGTGAGTTTTGTATACATATATAACTGCCGTGCACCCTCCGTCGATTACGTACCATAAGCGTTACTCAAGCAGTTAGCTCGGTTCAGGCACTCCTGCGGCACACGAGAAGACCCGCTTATTGCTGCTTCCTTCCGGACCTGACAAGGTTCACGGGGTCCCGTTGCGCAGGACCCAAACGTCAACACCACTTACTTAAGGCAGACCTTACAGCAACATAACCTCGAGAGGGGATTCGGCCTCGCTAGAGCGGATTGCGAGTATAGGGCACCGCTACCTCCCCGCTTAGCACGGCAAAGTTAAAACCAATATTCGGTTGCCTTCATTAAAGGCATTATCAGTATAACTTGTTTCTTTATAAAATGCAAATACGTTAGTTCCCAGTATTTTTCTCTAATTTTTTTATCGCTTTTCTTTTTTTACGAAGCTCTCTAAAAAAGTTTGTTAACAACGTACCGCATTCTTCCTCTAATACACCAGATACTACTTCACATTGATGATTGAAGCGTTCATCCGTTAAAAGATTCATTAATGTCCCTGCACACCCGCCCTTCGGATCACTTGCACCATATACAACTCGCTTCACTCGTGATAAAACAATTCCACCCGCACACATTGGACAAGGTTCTAATGTTACATACAATGTTGCATCTTCTAAACGCCATGTCCCTAATTTTTTACACGCCTCATCTATTGCTAGCAACTCAGCATGAGCTATTGATCTTTGCTCAGTTTCCCTTAAATTATGGGCAACACTAATTACCTCACCATCTAACACTATAACTGCTCCAATTGGAACTTCCTGTATTTCCTCTGCCTTTTTGGCTTCTTCTATCGCTAATTGCATAAAATAAATATCTTGATCTTGTTCCATAACATAGTCCTTTCATTACAAATAAAGTACACTTATTTCCATTTACTACACAGGGGATAACTTTTACATATTCAATCCACCCTAAAAGAAAAAAGAGAGGGGATTACATATGAAAAATACCGCCTTGCTCATTATCGATATGATTAATGACTTTCAATTTTCCCACGGACCCATTCTAGCTCAAAAATGTGAGACTATCACAAACCCTATTTTACAATTAAAGAAAAAAATGAAATCCTTCGGCTATCCTATAATTTACGTTAATGACCATTATCAACTTTGGAGATCTGATATCGACCAACTTATTACTCATTGCACAAATAAATATAGCGAAAATATAATCCATAAGATTGCTCCAAGTTCTGATGATTACATTTTTATTAAACCACATTATTCCGCTTTTTATGAAACACCTTTAAATTCATTACTAGGTTATTTAAAAATAGAAAATCTAATATTAACAGGAGTTGCCGGAAATATATGTATCCTCTTTACAGCTAATGATGCCCATATGAGAAATTATACATTGTATGTACCACAGGATTGTATCGCCTCTAACAACGACCAAGATAATATACATGCTTTAAAAATAATGGAAACTACATTGAAAGCAAATATAACATCGTCATCCAAAATAAAATTTAATTAATACATATATCTATTTTCTAACTTTTTATATCAAATTAACCCGCTCGCTTCCCTCTTGTGCTACAATAATTCTGTTTTGTGTTTTTAGTAGTCACGGTAAATCACTGATTGAAAGGAGGAAACAGCGTGACCGGAGTACCATTTATCACGGTTGAAGGACCAATTGGTGTTGGAAAAACTTCACTTGCGAAGGAAATTTCAACTCACATGCAACTCCACTTACTAAAAGAGATTGTTGATGAAAATCCCTTTTTAGGAAAGTTCTATGAAGACATCGACGAATGGAGTTTTCAAACAGAGATGTTCTTTCTTTGTAATAGATACAAACAATTAGAAGATATTAACATAAAGTATTTGAATCAAAGGAAACCAGTAGTAGCGGATTACCATATCTTTAAAAATTTAATTTTTGCATCCCGCACATTAAAAGACTCTCAATATGACAAGTACATGCAAATTTATCGTATTCTTACACAAGATATGCCTGTGCCAAACGTCATTGTTTATTTAACAGCTAGCCTAGAAACATTGCAAAAACGAATCGCCATGCGCGGAAGAGAATTTGAAAAAAACATGGATCCAAATTACTTACTACAGCTCACAAAAGATTATGAAACAGCAATGGATGCTTTTAAAAAAGATCATCCGGAAATACCAGTATTGAAATTTAATGGAGACGATATGGATTTTGTAAAAAATCCTGATGATTTAAACGTCATCCTATCTGCCCTTCAAAATACTCTCTTAAAGGAGTCGAAATAATAATGAATTTAAGGCAAAAATATGATATACCCAATGACGCAGTAATCACTATCGCCGGAACGGTAGGTGTGGGTAAATCAACTATGACAACTGCATTAGCTAATGCTTTAGGTTATCGCACATCATTTGAAAAAGTAGATTCCAATCCATACTTGGACAAGTTCTATGCGGACTTCACTCGCTGGAGCTTCCACCTACAAGTGTACTTTTTAGCAGAACGATTTAAGGAACAAAAAAGAATTTTTGAATACGGTGGCGGTTTTGTTCAAGATCGTTCTATTTACGAAGACACTGGAATTTTCGCAAAGATGCATCATGAAAAAGGTACGATGACGGAAACTGATTATGAAACATACAAAGGGTTATTTGACGCTATGGTCATGACTCCTTACTTCCCTCATCCAGACTTATTAATTTACTTAGAAGGTTCTTTCGATGATATTGTCGATCGTATTCAGGAACGCGGACGCCCAATGGAACAGCAAACGCCAATTGAGTACTGGAAAGAAATGCATGGACGTTATGAAAACTGGATTAACAACTTTAATTCATGCCCTGTATTACGCTTAAATATTAATGAGTACGATATTTTAAAAGATGGGGATTCAATCGAACCAATCATTAAAAAAATTGGGCATTTTTTAAAACAAACACGTAAACTTGTAAAATAAAAAACCCGTGCATATGCACGGGTTTTCCTATTAAATTACTTCTTCTTTGTTGGAGCAATAATTTCACTCTCAGGTTTTCCTGCGTTAATACGCTGACGAACAGTACTCGTACTAATATCGTATGCTTCAGCAATCTCTTTAACAGTCATTTCTTTCCCATTAATTACTGCCGTTAATACTTTACCTGTACGTTTTGGAGCCGCTTCTTTCTTTACAGCTGCTTTTTTAACTTGTTTTGGCACCTCTACTTTATTCGTAGCTGGTTTTACATCACAAGTACAACCACAAAGTTTACGGAATGTATCATCACTAATAATGCGTGATACGTTTGCACCACTGTTTAAAATTCTATTGTTCTTACAGACAGGACATTGTACATAATATAAAGTTTTTCCATCTAAAGGAAACGTTTGTATAATAAGATCCATGTTGACTCCTTTCATATCTATGAAGATAATCATCGGAATATGAGTGTGTAATAAGGACAAAATTACCTTACACCATACTTTATGATTGGTTTTAAAATAAAAACTCGTTACGTGTTGGTAACGAGTTCTCCAATCTCCACTTATATGCGCTGTTGTCAATTATATCTGGAGGAGGTAGAGGGATTCGAACCCCCGCGCGACTCTCGCCGCCTGTCGGTTTTCAAGACCGATCCCTTCAGCCAGACTTGGGTATACCTCCATATTGACATCAAATATAATATCAAAAGAAAAACAGTTAGTCAACCCTACTAAAATAAATTATGAGGAAAGGAAAATTTTACTTTCCCCTTCCTACATTAAAGTACTGACAACGCTCATAATTACCAATCACTCATACCGATGAATGTTTAAATTTACTTAATAACTGTTTTTCCTCCCATATAAGGGCGAAGAACTTCTGGAATTATAATTGTACCATCTTCTTGTTGGTAGTTCTCTAAAATAGCTGCAACCGTACGTCCAATTGCAAGACCAGATCCATTTAATGTATGGACATGTTCTGGTTTTCCATTTGGCTCACGGCGGAAACGGATATTTGCACGTCTCGCTTGGAAAGCTTCAAAATTACTACAAGAAGAAATTTCACGATATGTGCCATAGCTTGGAATCCATACTTCAATATCGTATTTCTTCGCTGCTGTAAATCCTAAATCGCCTGTGCACATGCTCATAACGCGATATGGCAACTCTAATAATTGTAACACGCGTTCTGCATCATTTGTTAATTTTTCTAACTCTTCATAAGAATCTTCTGGTTTTACGAACTTCACAAGCTCTACTTTATTGAACTGATGCTGGCGAATTAAACCGCGTGTATCGCGACCAGCTGAACCTGCTTCAGAGCGGAAGCAAGAGCTAAATGCAGCATATCTTATAGGCAATTGCTCTTTATTTAAAATCTCATCACGATGCATATTCGTTACAGGTACTTCAGCTGTTGGAATTAAGAAATAATCTTCACTTTCAATACGGAATGCATCTTCTTCAAACTTTGGAAGTTGTCCTGTTCCTGTCATACTTGCGCGGTTTACCATATATGGAGGTAATACTTCTTCATATCCATGCTCATCAGTATGAAGATCAAGCATAAAGCTAATTAAAGCACGCTCTAATCTTGCACCAGCACCTTTGTAAAATACGAAGCGGCTTCCTGTTACTTTCCCAGCGCGTTCAAAATCTAAAATTCCTAAATCAGTAGCAAGATCCCAATGTGGTTTTGGTTCAAAAGTAAATTCTTTTACTTCTCCCCAAGTACGCGCTACTACATTATCATCCTCTGTTTCACCGACTGGAGCAGACTCATGAGGGATATTTGGAATAGATAACATTAATCTTTCTAAGTCTTCTTCAACTGTGCGAAGTTCGTTATCAAAATCCTTTACTTTTTCTCCAACCTCACGCATTTCTAAAATTAGAGCTTCTGCATCTTTCTTTTCGCGCTTTAATACAGAGATTTGTTGAGACACTTCATTACGTTTACTTTTTAATTCTTCTGTCTGAACAAGTAGTTCTCTTCTTCTCGTATCAAGTTCTTCAAAACGTCCGAAATCAGTTAGATCTTCACCTCTATGCTGTAATTTCGCTTTTACTTCTTCAAAGTTTGTACGTAAAAATTTAATATCAAGCATTATATACTCCTCCTTTTATTTTATAAAACACAAAAAACTCCCGTCCCTATATAAAGGGACGGGAGTTAACCCGCGTTGCCACCCTAGTTGAAAGCATTACCGCTTTCCTCTCAAGTAGAAATAACGGCTCTTCACCGGGAATGCTTACTTAATCCAAAAGATGTTCCACATTCCATTCCAGGATGGATTCACAAACTGTTTCTATCGATTTCCACCAACCATCGACTCTCTATAAGAAACAACATTTGTTACTATTTCCTATCAACACGCTTATTTTATAAAATTGTTACCATCAATTTACTATAATCTTATACAAGTTGCAAGTTACTTATACAACTTTTTTCATTTTCGCTTCTTTTACCATTTCAACAAAGTATGCTGTTACACGATGATCATCTGTTAATTCTGGATGGAATGAAGCAGCTAAAAACTGATCTTGTCTTACCGCTACCATTCGGTCACCATGCTTAGAAAGCACTTCAACATTATCAGCTACTTCTACAACATACGGCGCACGGATAAATACACCAACGAAGTCTTCACCCACGCCTTCAATTGAAAGCGCAGCTTCAAAACTATCCTTTTGGCGTCCGAACGCATTGCGCTCAACTGTAATATCCATAGCACCAATATGTGCTTCTTCATAGCCAATAAGTGTTTTCGCAAGAAGAATCATCCCTGCACACGTACCAAACATTGGTTTACCAGACTTTGCAAATGTGCGAAGTGGTTCCATGAAAGCATACTTATCAATAAGACGGCGCATTGTTGTACTTTCACCGCCTGGTAAAATAAGACCATCAATCTCTTCAAGTTGCTCTATACGCTTTACAACAACAGCTTCTGCACCACTTGCTTCAACTGATTTTACATGTTCACGAACTGCACCTTGAAGACCTAGTACACCGATTTTCACCATTTTAAAGTTCTCCTTTAATTACCATCCACGCTCTTGCATGCGTTGTTCTGGTAATAACGTTGAAATTTCGATACCCTTCATTGCATTACCTAATCCTTTAGAAAGACTTGCAATTAGTTCGTAATCTTCATAATGAGTCGTTGCTTCAACAATTGCACGTGCAAATCTCTCTGGGTTTTCTGATTTGAAGATACCAGATCCAACAAATACCCCATCAGCACCAAGTTGCATCATTAATGCAGCATCTGCTGGCGTTGCTATACCACCTGCCGCAAAGTTTACAACTGGTAAGCGACCAAGACGTTTAATTTCAAGTAATACTTCGTAAGGAGCACCAGTATTTTTTGCATATGTCATTAACTCATCTTCACGTAGACTCGCAACTTGACGGATTTCTGCATTGACTTGGCGCATATGACGCACTGCCTCTACAATGTTTCCTGTTCCTGGTTCACCTTTTGTACGAAGCATAGATGCACCTTCTGCAATACGACGTGCAGCTTCTCCGATATCACGGCAACCACATACAAATGGAACTGTGTAATCACGTTTATTTAAATGGTATACTTCATCAGCAGGAGTTAATACTTCACTCTCATCGATATAGTCTACCCCTAATGATTCTAATACACGTGCTTCTACAAGGTGACCGATACGGCATTTTGCCATAACCGGAATTGACACTGCACCCATAACTTCTTCAACGATTGTTGGGTCTGCCATACGAGAAACGCCACCTGCTGCACGAATGTCTGCTGGTACACGCTCTAATGCCATAACGGCAACTGCGCCTGCCTCTTCTGCAATTTTTGCTTGTTCAGCGTTAATTACGTCCATAATAACGCCGCCTTTTTGCATTTCTGCCATTCCACGTTTTACACGCTCTGTCCCTGTTACATTTGTCATGTACAAAAACCCCCCTAGGTGAATTGCTTTCCCCCGTTAAAGGCGAAAATTAAGAATACTCTTACATTCTACCACTAACTATCAGATGCTTGTCTACTACTTTTTCATAAAGTCGGTATGAAAAATAGGAATAAAAAAAAAGCCCCTACCATGAGGAGCTTCTAAAACCAACCTTTTACTGTATCAACAGCACTATTCCACATACCACTAAAGAATGAACCAATTCCGCGCATAGCACGAGTAAACCAGTTTGCTTCTTCTACTTCAGATGTTGTTACAAGATCCACTTGCAACGACTTACCAGTTAAAAATCCAGGGTCGTTTGTATCTTTTGGCGTAATTACCATTTGACCAAGCGCAGCTCCCTTTTTAATAGGTGCTTCTTGTCCCTTACTTGATTCTTTTAATTCTGTTTTATAAACATCTTTACTTCCTTTTGGCACTGGAAGTGAAATAGCTTGTTTCGTTTGAACTGCTACATCTTTATCTTTCGCATTTTCTACTCTTACTGTTTCTTGTCCTTTTACTGAAGAACCTTTTTTATACATTTGTTTCACTTCAAAGTTAGCAAATCCATAATCATATAGCTTCTTTGTTTCATCAAAACGTGCTGTATGAGAACTTGTTTTAATAACTACAGAAATAAAACGCATACCGTTTCTTTCAACCGTACCAGTGAAGCAATCTCCTGCTTCTGGAGTTGAGCCTGTTTTCAGACCATCTACGCCATCATATTCTTTAACTAAGCCCTTTAACATCCAGTTCCAGTTTGACATTGCAAACTTCTCTTTTTCTGGACGGAATTCTTTTTTAGGAATTTTTGCTGTATCTAACACTTTTGGATAATCTTTAATTAAATGTTGTGCTAAAGTTGCAACATCCTTTGCAGACATTTTATTTTCTTCATCTGCTGTTGTTCCTTCAGGGTGCATTCCCTTTAAATCTTTATTCGTTAAACCTGTAGAATTGACAAATTTATAATTTTTCAACCCTAGTTCTTTCGATTTATCATTCATCATTTTTACGAAATCTACTTCTTTACCTGCAATTGCTTCTGCTAATGCAATTGTTGCACCATTTGCAGAAAAGATTGCCATTGCCTCATATAACTCTTTTACTGTATAAGAGCCACCATTTTCTAATGCAACATTTGATAATGAAGCATCTTGTGAAACCTTATATGCATATTCAGAAACCTTAATTTTCTGGTCCCACTTAAGTTTTCCTTTATCCACTGCTTCGTGAACTAAATATTCACTCATCATCTTTGTCATACTAGCAATGGATAATAATTCATCTGCATTCTTTTGATATAAAATTTTCCCAGAATTCGCTTCTACTAAAATTGCCGCGCCTGCTTCAATGTTTAAAGCGGCTCCTGTTTCAGCTGATGCATTGCTATATGGAATAAAAATGCTACAAGCTAGTGTAAGCACTGTTACCAAAGCAATGAATCTTTTGCAAAACATACCTTTCACTTTTGCTACCCCCAATATCTATGTACTCACATAACCGTTATTCTAACATAATCAAAAAAAAATAGACAGAGATATCAAATCTCTGTCTATTTGTATATAAGACATTATAATGAGTAGTTTGGAGCCTCTTTTGTAATTTGTACGTGATGAGGATGACTTTCACGTAAGCCTGCACCTGACATACGAATGAATTGTGCATTTTCGCGTAAGAATTCTAAATCCTGTGCTCCGCAATATCCCATACCTGCACGTAAGCCACCAACTAATTGGTGAACTGTATCTGCTAAAGGTCCTTTATATGGTACTCGTCCTTCAATACCTTCTGGAACAAGTTTTTTATTTCCTTCTTGGAAGTAACGATCTTTACTTCCTTTTTCCATCGCACCGACAGAACCCATACCACGATACACTTTAAATTGACGACCTTGGTAAATTTCAGTTTCTCCAGGACTTTCGGCAACACCAGCAAACATACTACCTAGCATAACAACATGTGCTCCTGCTGCTAAAGCTTTAACCATATCACCAGAGTACTTAACACCGCCATCAGCAATAACTGGAATACCGTGTTTACGAGCTTCGGTTGCACAATCATAAACTGCTGTTAATTGTGGTACACCAACACCAGCTACAACACGTGTTGTACAAATAGAACCTGGTCCAATACCAACTTTAACTACGTTTGCACCAGCTTCAATTAATGCTTTCGTTGCTTCAGCTGTAGCAACATTTCCAGCGATAATATTTAATGATGGATATTTAGCACGAACTTCCTTTACCTTATCAATAACGCCTTTAGAATGCCCATGAGCTGTATCAAGTACAATTGCATCTACACTAGCTTTTACTAATGCATCGATACGAAGCATAGCATCAGCTGTTACACCAACTGCCGCTCCAACTAATAAGCGTCCTTGCTTATCTTTAGCAGAGTTTGGGAATTCAATTACTTTTTCAATATCTTTTATTGTAATCAGCCCTTGTAATACACCGTTATTATCAACAAGAGGGAGTTTTTCAATTTTATACTTTTGTAGGATCTTTTCAGCTTCTTCCAGTGTAGTACCAACTGGAGCTGTAATTAATTGTTCTTTTGTCATTACGTCAGAAATTTTGATTGAGTAGTCTTGGATGAAGCGCATATCACGGTTTGTAATAATACCAACTAATTTTCGCTCATCTAAATTATTTACAACCGGTACACCTGAGATACGATATTTTCCCATAAGATGTTCTGCATCATATACTTGATGTTCTGGAGTTAAGAAGAAAGGATCTGAAATAACGCCGCTTTCAGAGCGCTTTACTTTATCAACTTGCTCTGCTTGTTGCTCAATAGACATATTCTTATGAATAATTCCTAAACCACCTTGGCGAGCCATTGCAATAGCCATGTCAGCTTCTGTTACTGTATCCATTCCTGCACTAATTAACGGGATGTTTAGCTGTAAGCTTTCAGATAAAACTGTTTTAACACTTACTTCTCTTGGTAATATATCTGACCTAGCTGGTACAAGTAATACATCATCAAAAGTCAAACCTTCTTTAACAAATTTAGATTCCCACATAATTGTTCCCCCTATGATACCAGAAATTATTATTAGTAGCTTATCAATTGGTTAAAATACTGTCAAGGACGTATATATATGTTAGAATTTTTAGACAATAAAAGGAGCGTAATATATGCATCAAACATCTTGCACTTGGCAGCAGTTAAGTTTCTTTTTTTCATCTCAAAACGTACAACGTTATCTTGCCCGTTGTTATGAAAAATCCTCTATTCAGGATGCCGAAAAAAAAAGTTTTGAAAATTGTTATCCCTTTATTTATTACTTAGAACACGGGAAAAATTATTATGAATTATATAAGACAGCTCCATTTTCCATTCAACCAATGTTGTTATTTTATGGAATTAGCCAACTTTTTAAAGCATGTCTACTAACCATTGATCCTAACTATCCTGAATCCACTACTGTTTTAGCTCATGGCGTTACAACTCGCAAACGAAAAAAACAAGGGTATCAATTTTTAGAAGATGAGGTGAAGGTACAAAAAAACGGATTGTTTACTCATGTTGCAGAACAACTGTTTCACATGAAACACTTAGAAGCAGAAAAATTTAACATGTTAGAATTAATGGGAAATATTCCAGAATTACAAAATTTGTTCCGCTATAGTCAAAAAGGATCAACTTTATATAAAATTGATTCAACAATTAAAAATGAGCTCTCCTTTTCAGTCAACCTACTAGATCGATTACATATGACTAAAGAGAGATTTTCTCGCTACATTGAAACATCTTGTAAGCATTTATCAATGCAACATGTACCTGAGAAAACTAATGAATCGAATTTACTTTTTACGGCGCCAATTCAATCATGGAATCCTATGTACAGTACTCCTTTATACTATGAATATCTTACTAATACTTATTATTTACCACTTACAACTGATCCTAGAAATCCTAAACCAGTATTACCTGAACTCCTCGTTCATTATTTATTGCTCTATAATTTAAGCATGATTTCTAGGTATGAAACAGATTGGTGGTATGACTTACTTGGAAGCTATGGCTCTGAAGATTATCCATTTATTTATCAATTTCTTAATATTTCTGCTCAAAAAATCCCTTACTATATTTCATCATTTTTACTAACAGAACCTAACCTATTTCATGGGAAATAAAAAAAACACAAGTCAAAAGACTTGTGTTTTTAGTTGCTTGGCGACGTCCTACTCTCACAGGGACAAGGTCCCAACTACCATCGGCGCTAGAGAGCTTAACTTCCGTGTTCGGTATGGGAACGGGTGTGACCTCTCTGCCATCATCACCAAACTATGAAGGCATATTCCTTCAAAACTAGATAACATTTGCTACATATTATATGGTTAAGTCCTCGATCTATTAGTATTCGTCAGCTCCACATGTCACCATGCTTCCACCTCGAACCTATCAACCTGATCATCTTTCAGGGATCTTACTAGCTTACGCTATGGGAAATCTCATCTTGAGGGGGGCTTCATGCTTAGATGCTTTCAGCACTTATCCCTTCCGCACATAGCTACCCAGCTATGCCCTTGGCAGAACAACTGGTACACCAGCGGTGCGTCCATCCCGGTCCTCTCGTACTAAGGACAGCTCCTCTCAAATTTCCTACGCCCACGACGGATAGGGACCGAACTGTCTCACGACGTTCTGAACCCAGCTCGCGTACCGCTTTAATGGGCGAACAGCCCAACCCTTGGGACCGACTACAGCCCCAGGATGCGATGAGCCGACATCGAGGTGCCAAACCTCCCCGTCGATGTGGACTCTTGGGGGAGATAAGCCTGTTATCCCCGGGGTAGCTTTTATCCGTTGAGCGATGGCCCTTCCATGCGGAACCACCGGATCACTAAGCCCGACTTTCGTCCCTGCTCGACTTGTAGGTCTCGCAGTCAAGCTCCCTTATGCCTTTGCACTCTACGAATGATTTCCAACCATTCTGAGGGAACCTTTGGGCGCCTCCGTTACACTTTAGGAGGCGACCGCCCCAGTCAAACTGCCCACCTGACACTGTCTCCCGGGTCGATAAGACCCGTAGGTTAGAATTTCAATACAGTCAGGGCGGTATCCCACCAGCGCCTCCACCGAAGCTAGCGCTCCGGTTTCAATGGCTCCCGCCTATCCTGTACAAACTGTACCAAAATTCAATATCAGGCTACAGTAAAGCTCCACGGGGTCTTTCCGTCCTGTCGCGGGTAACCTGCATCTTCACAGGTACTATAATTTCACCGAGTCTCTGGTTGAGACAGTGCCCAAATCGTTACACCTTTCGTGCGGGTCGGAACTTACCCGACAAGGAATTTCGCTACCTTAGGACCGTTATAGTTACGGCCGCCGTTTACTGGGGCTTCAGTTCAGAGCTTCGCTTACGCTAACCCCTCTCCTTAACCTTCCAGCACCGGGCAGGTGTCACCCCCTATACTTCGCCTTACGGCTTCGCAGAGAGCTGTGTTTTTGCTAAACAGTCGCTTGGGCCTATTCACTGCGGCTTTCCGTTAAGAAAGCACCCCTTCTCCCGAAGTTACGGGGTCATTTTGCCGAGTTCCTTAACCAGAGTTCTCTCGCACACCTTAGGATTCTCTCCTCGCCTAC
>NZ_JBBOVB010000001.1:0-7500 GCF_038006365.1 Bacillus sp. FSL L8-0152 | reverse complement strand
TCCAGTTAAGCGTTGCAGACGCATATCTAAAATCGCTTGCGCTTGTTTCTCACTTAAACCGAAACGTTCCATTAAGCCTTGCTTTGCAATATCAGCCGTTTTTGAACTACGAATTAACGTAATAACTTCATCAAGATGATCTAAAGCAATTCGTAATCCTTCTAAAATATGGGCACGTGCCTCTGCTTTTTCTAATTCATAAGCAGTACGTCTACGGATTACTACCTTCTGGTGTTCCAAATAATGATATAAGTTTTGTTTTAAGTTTAGTACTTGAGGCTCTCCATTTACAAGAGACAACATATTAATACCGAAACTTGTTTGAAGTGCTGTATGTTTATATAGATTGTTTAATAGTACGTTTGCATTAGCGTCACGACGTACTTCCATGACAATACGCATACCATTTCGGTCTGATTCATCACGTAAATCTGTAATACCTTCAATTTTCTTATCGCGAACTAATTCTGCGATTTTTTCAATTAATCGTGCCTTATTAACTTGATAAGGTAGTTCCGTTACGATAATAGATTGTTTACCATTTGATTTCTCTTCAATTTCAACTTTGGCACGAAGCATAATAGAACCTCGTCCTGTTTCATAAGCTCTACGGATGCCACTTCGCCCTAAGATTAAACCTGATGTCGGGAAGTCTGGTCCAGGAATATATTCCATTAATTCCGCGATAGTGATATCTGGATTATGGCTTAATGCCAACACACCATCAATTACTTCGCCAAGTTGATGCGGCGGAATATTTGTTGCCATACCAACTGCAATACCTGTCGTACCGTTTACTAATAAATTAGGGAAACGCGCTGGTAATACAATCGGCTCTCTTTCCGAACCATCGTAGTTATCTTGGTAATCAATTGTATTTTTTGAAATATCACGTATTAATTCCATAGAAATCTTAGACATTCTTGCCTCTGTATAACGCATTGCCGCTGCTGAATCTCCATCTACAGAACCGAAGTTACCATGCCCATCTACAAGCATATAACGTTGACTGAAATCTTGCGCCATACGTACCATTGTTTCATAAACGGCTGAATCTCCATGAGGGTGATACTTACCGATTACTTCACCGACAATACGTGCTGATTTTTTATACGCTTTATCAGCTGTAATTCCTAAATCATTCATCGCATATAAAACCCTACGATGCACAGGTTTTAATCCATCACGAACATCTGGTAATGCACGAGATACGATAACACTCATTGCGTAATCTAAAAATGAGGTACGCATTTCATGACTAATATTAATTTCTCGAATTCGTGCTTGTTGTTGATTGTCTGACATCAACGAGCACCTCCTCTTACATTTCCGTTACACATACATTGATTTATATGTAGAAGACAGGAATACTTAGATTCCTGTCATTACTCATTTAAATATCAAGGTTTTTCACGTATTTTGCATTCTCTTGGATAAAGTTACGACGCGGTTCCACTTTATCACCCATTAAAATTTCAAATGTTTCATCTGCTTCTATTGCATCTTGAAGGGAAACTTGAAGTAACGAACGTACTTCTGGATCCATTGTCGTCTCCCATAGCTGAGTTGGATTCATCTCTCCAAGACCTTTATAACGTTGAATTCCTGGTTTCGGCTGGGCTGGTAACTCAGCTAATATTTTTTCAAGTTCTTTATCATTATAAGCATATTGAATTTTTTTACCTTGTTGCACTTTAAACAAAGGTGGCTGTGCGATATATATATATCCACACTCAATTATTTGACGCATATAACGATAGAAGAACGTTAATAATAGGGTACGAATATGCGCACCATCAACATCAGCATCGGTCATAATAATAACTTTATGATAGCGTGCTTTTTCGATATCGAAGTCCCCACCAATATTTGTACCAATCGCCGTAATAATTGTACGAACTTCATCATTTGATAAAATCTTATCTAAGCGTGCCTTTTCAACATTAATAATTTTACCCTTCAGCGGTAAAATTGCTTGAAAATGACGATCGCGTCCTTGTTTTGCAGATCCACCCGCAGAGTCACCCTCTACGATATAAATTTCACTAATTGCTGGATCTTTAGAAGAACAATCTGCCAATTTCCCTGGTAAACTTGAAACTTCTAAAGCACTCTTTCGGCGAGTTAGCTCACGAGCCTTTTTAGCTGCTACACGCGCACGTGCTGCCATCGTCCCTTTATCTACAACCTTACGTGCAACATTGGGATTTTCCAGTAAGAATTTTTCAAAAGCCTCAGAGAATACTGACTCCGTAATCGTTCTCGCTTCACTATTTCCAAGTTTCGTCTTCGTTTGCCCTTCAAATTGTGGATTTGGATGTTTAATTGACACGATTGCTGTTAAACCTTCACGAACATCTTCACCAGTCAAATTACTATCCGCATCTTTTAAAATGTTATTTTTACGACCATAATCGTTAATCACACGTGTTAAGGCAGTTTTAAATCCTACCTCATGTGTACCACCTTCATACGTATGAATATTATTTGTAAATGAGTAAATATGATTTGTATATCCTTCGTTATATTGAAGCGCAACTTCAACTTGAATACCATCTTTTGAACCTTCTACATATACAGGCTCTTCATGAATTGGTTGTTTTGAACGATTTAAATGTTCAACATATGATTTAATTCCACCTTCATAGTGGAACTCTTTCTTTTGCTTATGTTCACGTTTATCTTCAATTGTTAATTTAATATTACGATTTAAAAACGCCAACTCACGCATACGAGTCGCTAGCGTATCGAATTCATATTCTGTCGTCTCTTTAAAAATTTCTGGATCCGGTTTAAAGCGAGTTATTGTTCCAGTCTTATCTGTATCACCGATGACTTTTAAATCTGCAACCGGAATACCTCTTTCGTATTTTTGGTAATGGATTTTGCCATCACGATGTACAAATACTTCTAATTCTGTTGATAAGGCATTTACAACAGATGCACCAACACCGTGCAAACCACCAGAAACTTTATAACCGCCACCGCCAAATTTACCACCAGCGTGGAGGACAGTCATAATAACCTCTACTGCAGGACGTCCCATTTTTTCTTGTATACCAACTGGAATACCACGTCCATTATCCGTTACAAGAATACTATTATCTTCTTCGATACTAACGTTAATTTCATCGCAATATCCTGCTAACGCTTCATCGATACTATTATCGACAATCTCCCATACAAGGTGGTGAAGTCCCTTCCCACTCGTAGATCCAATATACATACCCGGACGTTTCCGAACTGCCTCTAGTCCTTCAAGTACCTGTATCTGACTTTCATCATATGCATTTTCTTGCATTTGTTTTTGTTCCATTGACACAAAGATCACCTACTTTTCCATTTAAACAGGGGTTTATGCCCTATCTATTTCACAATCTACCGTGCCGTTCGTTACATGAATTGTTTTCGCATCTTTTAATGTTTCGTGTTCAATTCCGTCGACACTCGTCGTTGTAACAAATGTTTGCACCTTTCCTTGAATTGTATTTAACAGATGTGATTGACGATAATCGTCTAATTCTGATAAAACATCATCCAGTAAAAGGATTGGATATTCTTTAACCTCTGAATAAATTAATTCAATTTCAGCTAATTTTAGGGATAGTGCGGTCGTTCGTTGTTGTCCTTGCGAACCAAAGACTTGAACATTTTTACTATTAACGAAGAATTGTAAATCATCACGATGAGGACCAATTAAAGTCGTACCACGGAAAATTTCACGTTGTTTCACAGATTGAAAACTTTCATAGTATACTTCTTTTATTTTCGACAAATCCATTGATTCTGATACATCTACACTTGGTTTATAGACAATTTCTAACTCTTCTAATCCACGGCTTATACCGCGATGAATTGGAGCTGCCCATTCCTGTAGCAAATGCAAAAATTCAAAACGTTTTTGCAGTATTTTTGCACCATGCTCAATTAGTTGAAGGGTAAATACATCCAACATCGTTTCCTCATTCTTACTATTCCCTTGCATTTTTTTCAACAAGTGATTTCGTTGCGTGAGCACCTTTTGATATTGACTTAATTCATACAAATATACAGGAGCTATTTGTCCTAATTCCATATCTAAAAAGCGTCTTCTTACTTGAGGGCTTCCTTTTACAAGATTTAAATCTTCTGGGGCAAACATGACAACGTTCATCACGCCAATATATTGACTTAACTTTTGTTGTTCAAGTTGATTTAATTTTGCCTTTTTACCTTTTTTCGAAATATTTAATTCCAAAGACAAAGAACTGTTTCTTTTTTGTAATTTCCCTTTTATTTGACCAAACTCTTCATCCCAGCGGATAAGTTCGCGATCATTAGAGGTTCTATGAGATTTCGCCATCGCTAAAACATAAATAGCTTCCATCAAGTTTGTTTTCCCTTGTGCATTTTCGCCGATAATTACATTTACCTTATCTTCAAAGGAAAGCTCTAATTTTTCATAATTGCGATAGTTTTTTAATTGTATTTCTGAAATAAACAAAGGGCTCCCCCTTTATGCCTGAACTTGGAAAGTTCCGCTTCCTGGAATTTCAATAACATCATTCGCATATAGTTTGCGACCTCTTCTATTTTCAAGTTCGTTGTTCACGTACACTTCATATTCTTGTAAAAACCATTTTACAGCGCCACCTGTATCAATTACATCAGCTAACTTTAAAAATTGTCCTAGTGTAATATACTCTGTTGAAATTTTAATATGTTTCATAAAATCGCTCACTTTCTGAAAGTGTTCATTCTTTCATTGTACTAAATAAACTAACATTAGGAAAGTAATACCCAAAAATCAAATAAGGGCCACTAGCATCTTTAAACTAGCAACCCTTATTCCTTACCTAGTAAGTACGAACTGGTAAAATTAATTGAATAATTGAATCATCATTTACTGTACGAATTAAGAACGGTCTCATCGCCCCAGTAAAACTAACTTTAATCTCTGTACTATCCAAGGCTTTCAATGCATCCATCATATATTTTGCACTAAAAGATATTTTTAACTCTTCTCCATCCACTTTTTCACATTGTACTTCTTCGACAACTTTTCCGATTTCTGGTGAATTCGAAGAAATCTCTAGCATTTCTTGCTCTAAAGTTGATAATTTGACAACGTTATTGCGGCCATCTCTCGCTAATAGTGAAGCACGATCAATTGCTTGTAGGAATTCTTTTGTATTCACAAAAATATCCGTTTTACTCTCTGCTGGAATTAAACGTGTTGTATCTGGATAATTTCCTTCTAACAATCTTGAGAAGAATAATAAATGTTTTGTACGGAATAATACTTGATACTCCGTAATAACGATATCCACCATTTCTTCAGACTCATCTAGAATCTTACTTAATTCATTTAAGCTCTTACCTGGGATAACAACATTAGCTTGAAATTCATCTGCAATATTATGTCCTTCGATTTTCGCTTTTCGAAGTGCTAGTCTATGACTATCTGTTGCAATACAAGTTAACTCGCTGTTATATACCTTCCAGTTTACACCTGTCAAGATTGGTCTTGTTTCAGAAGTAGAAACTGCAAATACAGTTTGTCTGATCATATGCTTAAGTAAATCTGTTGGTATCTTAAATACATGATGTTCTTCAATCTGTGGTAATAACGGATATTCTGCAGAATCCAAACCATTTAAGTTAAATTCTGATTTTCCAGATTTTATTTTTGTCATAAAATGATTTTCCACAGAAATTTCGACAGTATCTTTAGGTAGTTTTTTTACAATCTCACTAAAATATTTTGCTTGTAAAACAATGCTTCCTGATTGAGCTATTTCTACGATTTCTTTTCCATTTTCTTCGACTGGAATAAACGATTCAATAGAAATATCAGCATCGCTTCCTGTTAATGTAACCCCTTCTTCAGTAGCTACAACTTTAATTCCCGTAAGGATAGGGATTGTTGTACGAGAAGAAACTGCCTTCATTACATCTTGTACACCTCTTACAAGATAGTCTTTTTGTATTGTAAAACGCATAAAGAAAAACCTCCGGTAAGTATAAGATTTTATTTAATTAATAAAGATAAAAAATAGTAGTAATAGTAATAGGGCTTGTGGATATGTGGATAACCCCTTTGAAGGATGTAAAAACAGTCTATCTACATGTGGATAGACTGTGCGTAAAACAAGGTAAGTTATTCACACTATTCAGCTACTACTTTAAAATACCATTAATTTCTTCAACTTGCTTTTGTAATTGCGTATCGGTTTTTAGTAGTTTAGAAATTTTTTCATGGGCATGGATAACTGTTGTATGATCACGTCCACCAAATTCTTCACCTATTTTTGGTAAAGAGGAATCCGTAAGTTCGCGTGATAAATACATTGCAATTTGGCGAGGAAACGCAACTGATTTTGTGCGTTTTTTCGCTTTAAAATCTTCTAATTTTACTTGATAAACGTCTCCGACAGCTTTTTGAATATCATAAATAGAGATAATTTTCGGCTTAGAATTTGGAATAATATCTTTAAGTGCTTCAGCTGCTAAATCAGCATTAATATCTTTATTAATTAAAGATGAATAAGCTACAACTCGGATAAGTGCACCTTCTAATTCACGAATATTTGAATCAATTTGATTTGCGATATAAAGCATAACTTCATTTGGTATATCAAGCCCTTCAGCTTTTGCCTTTTTGCGTAAAATTGCAATTCGTGTCTCTAAATCTGGCGGCGTAATATCTGTAATAAGTCCCCATTCAAAGCGAGAACGAAGACGATCTTCTAAAGTTGGAATTTCTTTTGGTGGTCGATCACTAGAAATTACAATTTGTTTACTTTCTTCATGTAATGCATTAAATGTATGGAAAAACTCTTCTTGAGTTTGTTCCTTTCCAGCAAGAAATTGAATATCATCTATCAATAAAACATCTACGTTGCGATATTTATTACGAAAATCAACAGCTTTATTATCACGAATAGAGTTAATAAATTCATTCGTGAATTTTTCTGATGATAAATATACAACTTTTGCATTTGGATTATGTTCAATTACATAATGACCAATTGCGTGCATTAAATGCGTCTTTCCAAGCCCAACTCCCCCGTAAATAAAGAGTGGATTATACGCTTTAGCTGGCGCCTCGGCTACAGCTAATGAAGCTGCATGGGCAAAACGGTTACCAGAGCCGATAACAAATGTATCAAATGTATATTTTGGATTTAACATGCTCTGTGGTAAATGAGCTGAATCATCTTGTGCTGGATTCCGCTTAACTGGAGGAAGATCAATGTCCTCTTCCGATTGACTTTGGGGAATAATAAAGCGAATTGCTAATTTTGCCCCTGTTAAATCGTATAGTGTTTCCGAAATTAGTTCTGAGTAATGAGATTCTAGCCAGTCACGAGCAAATTCATTTGGAGCTGTAATCGTTAATACGTCTTTCTTCAAGTTATGAGCCGTTGTTGATTTTAACCATGTTTCATAACTAGGCTTGCTTACCTTTTTTTCTAATTCTTTTAAGGCACTATTCCATAAATCAGAGATATTTTCCAA